>JAETPP010000095.1 GCA_021771115.1 Bacillota bacterium
CTGGGCGAAGGAGGTAGGCGTGGACGAAAGCCATCTGCGCCGCATGGGAAAAGAGGACAATTTTTGGGAGCACGGCTCCGGCCCCTGCGGCCCCTGCTCGGAGATCTATTTTGACCGGGGCGAGGAGCATGGCTGCGGAAAGCCTACCTGCGATGTGGGCTGCGACTGCGACCGCTATGTAGAGATCTGGAACCTGGTATTTTCCCAGTTCAATAACGATGGCCAGGGCAACTACACGGAGCTTGCCCAGAAAAACATCGATACCGGCATGGGCTTGGAACGCCTGGCCTGCGTGATGCAGGACGTGGACAATCTGTTCCTGGTGGACACCATGCAGAATATTATGAAGCACGTGTCCAAAATTTCCGGTGTGAAATACGGCGAGAGTGAAAAGACAGACATTTCCCTGCGCATCATCACCGACCACATCCGCAGCACCGTGTTCATGATCGGCGACGGTGTTCTGCCTTCTAACGAGGGCAGGGGCTATGTGCTCCGCCGCCTGCTGCGCCGGGCCGCCCGGCATGGAAAGCTTTTGGGCATCAGCGGCCCCTTCCTGACAGAGATCGCCGATACGGTCCTGCAGGAAAACGGCAAGGCCTATCCCGAGCTTTTGGAGAAAGAGACCACCATCAAAAAGGTGATCTCCTTTGAGGAAGAGAGCTTTGCAAAAACCATCGACCAGGGCCTTTCCCTGTTAAACAGCTTTATTGACAAGGCGGATTCCAAGGTCTTTTCCGGCGACAACGCCTTTACTTTGAGCGATACCTACGGCTTCCCCCTGGATCTGACCAGAGAAATTCTGGCGGAGCGGGGCATGGAAGTGGATGAGGACCGCTTCCGGGAGCTGATGCGCCAGCAGAAGGAGCGGGCCAGAAACGCCAGAAAGGACGCGGGGGCGGATGCCTGGAAGGGCGAAAATACCGCAGCCGCCGGGCTGCCCGCCACAGAGTTTACCGGCTATACCGAACTGAAGACCCCTGCAAAGGTGCTTGCCATCATCAAGGGCGGCCAGCGGGTGGATACCGCTCAGACAGGGGATGAAGTCTCCATCGTGCTTGACCGTACTCCGTTCTATGGCGAGGGCGGCGGCCAGGTGGGAGACAGCGGCGTGCTGGAGGCCGAAGGCGTGTCTGTGGATGTGGTGGATACCACCAAATATGAAGGGATCTATCTGCACCGCAGCGTGGTGGCCGAGGGTACGCTCAGCGTGGGAGACAGCATAGAGGCTTCTCTTGATTCCATGAGAAGGAAGGCCATCATGAGAAACCACACGGCGGCCCATCTGCTTCAGGCGGCTCTCAGAAAGGTGCTGGGCGACCATGTGGAGCAGGCCGGTCAGCTGGTAAATGCCGAGCATGTTCGCTTTGACTTTACCCATTTCTCCGCCATGACCCCCGAAGAACTGATCGCAGTAGAGTCCCTGGTCAACGACGAGATCCTCAAGGCGGTCCCCGTCACCATGGTGGAAATGCCCATCGAGGAAGCGAAAAAGAGCGGGGCCATGGCCCTGTTCGGCGAGAAATACGGCGATGTGGTGCGGGTGGTCTCCGTGGAGGACGGCTTCTCCAAGGAATTCTGCGGCGGCACCCATATGGATAACACTTCCCGGCTGGGGCTGTTCAAGATCGTTTCGGAATCCTCTGTTGCCGCCGGTGTGCGCAGGATCGAGGGGGTTACCGGGGCTGGGGTTCTTGCCGTGATGGCAGCCCAAAGCCTTTCCCTTCAGGAAACCGCCCAGACCATGAAGGCGCAGAACCCGGCAGAGCTTCCCACCCGGGCAAAGCAGGTCATGGCGGAGCTGAAGGAAAAGGAAAAGACCATCGAGGCGCTGAATGCGAAAATGGCCTCCGCCAACCTGGAAAGCGTGTTCCAGAACGCCCAGGATATTTCCGGCGTGAAGGTGATGTTCGCCCTGCTTTCCGGCATGGATGGAAATGCCCTCAGAGCGCTGTGTGATAAGGTGAAGGAGCGGTCTGAGCCGGCGGCGGCGGTATTTGCCGGCGTCAGCGGAGGAAAAGCCTCTCTGGCGGCGGTGTGCAGCAAGGCGGCCCAGGATATGGGATTAAAGGCCGGCGTACTGGTGAAAGAGGTCGCCGTGATCACCGGCGGAAACGGCGGAGGCAAGCCCGATTTTGCCATGGCCGGCGCGAAGGACCAAACCAAGTTGGACGAGGCCCTGGCGGCTGTGCCGGAGCTGGTGAAAAAGCAGCTGGAGGCGTAAGCCTGAAAGGAGCAAATCGTATGGAAGACTGCATTTTCTGTAAAATCGCGGCGGGGGAGATCCCGTCGAACAAGGTGTACGAGGACGATACCGTTTTGGGCTTTTACGACCTGGACCCCCAGGCCCCGGTCCACGTGCTGCTGATCCCCAAGGAGCACATTGCCTCCGCCAAGGAGATCACAGCGGAAAACAGCGGCGTGGTGGCCCACATTTTTGAGGTGGCGGCAAAGCTTTCCGAAGAGCTGGGCCTCACAAACGGCTTTCGCATTGTCAATAACTGCGGCAAGGACGGAATGCAGAGCGTACAGCACCTGCATTTCCATATGCTCGGCAAGCGCGCCATGGGCTGGCCGCCCTTCCCGCCGGAAAACTGATCATTTTTTAGCAGCGAACCGCTTACGTTCCACTTGTCATCCTTCGCCTATGTCTCAGAATGACAAGTGGAGAAGCTGTTCGATAAACTGTAGTTTATTGGTGAGCTACTCACTTCCCCTTTTGTCATCCTGAGCAGAAAGCAAGGAGAACCTTGCTTTCTTGGCGAAGGATCTCGTCCTTCCGCTCTTTACTCAGATCATAAAGGACGGGATTCTTCGTCACTTCGTTCCTCAGAATGACAGTTGGGAACTGTGTGCAAAACTATAAAAAATAGTATTTGTTTTTTGCTATCGAAAGGTCTTGAGCCGTGAAAAACATTGTAAATACTGACTTTTTTACACTTTGATGCATATATAAGAACAATGATTTTTGACGCTTTGGTGACCAAATGGTGCTCAAATTTCTTGTGACGATATAATACGATATCGACAGATATAAGAAAAACATACTATACAAAGATGAAAGCACTCGTTGCTTTCGCTCTCTTGTCTGTCACATAATCAGAGACGGACACACTTGTCAGCGGCGGGCGAAGCCCGTTCATCTCGACCGTTGACGAGTGTGGATGGCTCTGCTATTTCGTATAAGTGAGGAATGTAATAGAAAAATTTATATAGGGGTGCTATAATGTTTCTATACAAAGCGACAACTTGAAATTTATGGGAGTGTAAAGGAATTGTGAAAAAAGCTTATTTTAATTGGAGTAGTGGAAAGGATTCTGCATTTGCCCTTTATAAGGCTTTAAAATCCGAAATTTATGATATACGGTGTTTATTTACTGTCATCAAAAGAGATGGTTCTAAAATTGCTATGCACGAAATTGGAATGGAACTGCTCAAAAGGCAAGCCGAAGCCATCGGAATCCCGTTGACGGTTTTAGAACTGGATGTAACAGCATCACCGAACGAATATAAGATGTCTATGGAAATGCAGATGGAGAAATTCAAAAAAGAACAGATAAGCACTGCACTTTTTGGAGACATCTATTTGCAGGAATTGAGAGATAAAAGAATTGCAAATTGCAAGAAACAAGGTATGCAAGCTGAATTTCCATTGTGGAAGATTAATACTGACGAACTGCTGAAAGAATTTATTTCATTGGGGTTCAAAAGCATTGTAACCTGTGTAGATGGCTCTGTTCTTGATGAATCATTTGTTGGGCGTATCATCGATGAGTCTTTCCTCAATGATTTGCCCGATGGTGTAGATATTTGTGGTGAAAATGGAGAGTACCATTCCTTTGTGTTTGATGGACCCATTTTTTGTAATCCTGTCGAATTTGAAATTGTGCAGCGATACCACAAAGATTATCCAGATGAAACAAATACTCTACAAAACAGGTATTGGTACCTTGAACTTAGATAATCAACAAATTCCAGTTTGGTGTGGGTTTGGGATATTCCCAACAAGCAAAACTTTCTCTTTCTATCACAGACGGAAACGAGAGAGTTTTATGGAAAGGGTACCCGCTTCCTATGCTTGCTACGGAATTTTTCAGAAAGGCATATAAGGGAAAAGATAATCTGAACAGATAGCAACTTGCTCTGAAATGTTACGCAGTTAAAGGGTGTTTTTGAGGAAAAAGGTATAAACACCTTACCCTATCATCTTTAGTGCCTATAATGCCTTTCCTGCTGCGTAACATAAAGGCGTAAAACAAGGTTGTCCTAAATTGCCTTTGCAGGCGTCATAACATCGCCCTATACTACTGTGTATTGCCTTATTTGTGGTGCTAAAATGGTGCCCAACCCTACAAAACCAACTTATGCGGCGATATGAGAAGTTACAAGTGAAAGTGGAAAATCGTTTGTAAATCAAGGCTTTTTGCATATTTCTATAAACACCTGCGAGAAGCTATAAGACGATTTTCGTCTATCAAATCAATAAAAAATCGGGCCGCAAGGCCAACCATATAAAAATGAAGGAGAATGCTGTATGGGAGAGGTTTATAAAATGACCATTGCCGGGTGCGAGCGGGAGCTTCCCATCTGCCCCATCAATGAGCATATGGACATTGCGGGCTTTGTGATGTTCAGCGATGTGGAGATCACCGAGGCGGTGGCAAAGGCCCTGCTTGCAAAATGCCCGGAGCACGATGTAATCGTCACCGCGGAGAGCAAGGGAATCCCTCTGGCTTATGAAATGGCCCGGATCGGCTGCCGCAATTACGTGGTGGCCCGCAAGGGGATCAAGGCCTATATGGAGGACCCCATCCACGTGGAGGTAAAATCCATCACCACCGACCATGTGCAGAAGCTGTATCTTTCCAAGGCGGACTGTGAAAACCTGAAGGGCAAGCGCATTCTCATTGTGGACGATGTGATCTCCACCGGAGAATCCCTGGCCGCCATGGAAGAGCTGCTGCATACCATCGGCGGCAAGGTGGTGGGGAAGGCCTGCGTGCTGGCAGAGGGAGACGCCAAGGACCGCACGGATATCCTGTATCTGGAGCCGCTGCCCCTGTTTTTTAAATAAGTGAAGCGCCCCTTCGCTCTGCTGGGAGGAAGCGCGCTTCTGGCGCTGATGCTGGCCGCCTGGAAGGGGGCCAGCTTTGCTATACCTTTTTCCGCTGTTTGCGCGGTGCTTGGAGTGTTTTTTCTTTTGGGGCTGGCGGCTTTTTATCTCCCAAGGAGAAGAGCGGAAAAGCGGGCGAAAGAGGTCCTTGTGCCAAAGCGCGGGGAGCTCCTTTTCAGAAAGCTGCTGTTTCCCGCTCTGGCCCTGTTCACAGCGGCATTCTGCCTGTTTCAGTATGCCCATGCCTGGAATACACAGATCTCCCCTGTGGAGCAGCTGATCGGAGCGGAAGCGAAAATCAGCGGCACCGTGCTGGATTACCCCGAGGAAAAGCGGGGAAAAAGCTTTTATCTGGTGGAGGTAGACGGGGTGACCCTGGAGGGAAAGCCCCTGGAGCTGCCGTCCTTTACCCTTCGGCTCTCCACCTGGAACCCTTTTTCCTGCCGCCCCTATGACAGGCTGGAATGTATGGTGAAGCTTTTTTCTTATAGCAGCGGAGGCGGGCTGTATTCCACCCAAAATTCCTATCTGGCGGACGGCGTGGAGCTGGGGGCCTATGTGTCCGACTACAAAGGGATCTCCGTGCTTCCCAACGAAGCGGGCTCATTGGGGAAGTTCTTTGCAGAGCTGCGGCACTTTTTGGGGAGAAGCTTTGAAAAACGCCTGCCCAAGGCGGAAAGCGGCCTCATTCGGGCCATGCTGCTGGGAGAGAAAAGCCGCGTTCCCGAAGAAGGCGGCAGAAGCTTCCGGAAAATAGGAGCCTACCACCTTCTGGTGATCTCCGGCCTGCACATGGCGGCGCTGGCCGCCTTTCTGAGCTTTTTGGTTGCAAAGCTGCCGCTGGGAAGGATAGGGAAAAACCTGCTGACTGCCGGGGCGATCCTGGGCTTTCTCCTGCTGACCGCGTTTCCCGTTTCCGCGGTGCGCAGCGGCATCATGTACATTCTTGCCCTTTTGGCCGGGTGCCTGGGAAGAAGGGCGGACAGTGTCAATTCTCTGGGCGTGGCCGTGTTTCTCATCTGCGTGGGGAATCCCTTTTCCGGCGGAGATCTGGGGTTTGCTCTGTCTGCCAGCTCCACGCTGGGAATTTTGCTTTTGGGAAGCCGCGTTTCCGAAGGATTGCTGCGGCCCTTTGAAATGAGGCCGCGGCTTCGGCAAATTCTGGCTCCGGTGGCGGCCTCTCTGGGAATGACCTTTTCCGCCGTGCTGTTTACCCTGCCTGTTCAAATGCTGATCTTTCAGGAGCTGTGCCTGCTCTCTCCCCTTTCCAGCCTGCTTTTGGTCTACCCCTGTATGCTGCTGCTTTACTGCGCCCTCCTTTCCGCGTTTTTCACGGCGATCCCCTTTCTTGCCCCGCTGGCGGAGCCCTTTACGCTCTGCGCCGGATGGCTTGCCCGGTTTTCCCTGAACACGGCGGAGGGGCTGGCGGCTTTGCCAAATTCCGTGCTGGATCTTTCCCAGCCTGTGTGGGTGGTGGCCGTAGTGGGGATCGTGCTGCTTCTGGCCACGGGGCTCTTTGTAAAATGGAGCCGGGGCATGGCGGCCGCCGTACTCGCCGGTATTGTCTTTTTAGCCGGCTGCGGCAGCCTTTTGACCAGGACGGACCCGGGCACGGTGACGGTAGCCGCCATACCGAATTCCTCCTGCGTGGCGGTGCTGCAGGGCGACAGGGCCGTGGTGCTCTCCCTGGGCGGGTATCAAGCCGACGGGGCGGAAGCGCTGCTCACTCGAAACCGGATTCGCCGGGTGGAGCTTCTTTGCTTTCCGGTGCGGGACCGGGACGCCAGAGAAGGGGCTGCCTGCCTTCTGAGATCCTTTCCCGTGGAGCGGCTGGCGCTGCCGGAAAATGCCTATCTGGGGCGGGAGGTAACGCTTCTGGCAGGAGACGCGGAGCAGATGGTTTGGAAGGACGGGGAGGAGCTGACGGTGCTGGACGGGGTAAAGATCACCTCTTCCTGCGACATGGCCCGGCTTACCATCATGGCAAACGGCGCTTCTGTCATGGTGGAAACGGGAGAAAGCGGAGAAGGGGAGTGCGGGGTGCTCTTTACCACAGAGCAGAAAAGCCGGATCAATTCCTCATTTACCGTTTTGCAGAATGATGCTATAATAGGAGAATACCGCAGCGTTCCTTTGGGAAAGCTGCCGCCGGGGCGGTATTTGGCCCCGGACGGAAACGGACTGTATTTCGACCTGTTCCGGGATGGAACAAGTAACTTCAGGGGGGAAAGCATGTGCCTGAATTGACGGAAGCCGAGCTGAAAAAGCAGCTTGCCGCCGGAAAGCTTTGCGGCGTGTACCTGATCGCGGGGGAAGAAAAGTACCTGGTAAAGCGGGTGGCGGGCCGCCTGCTCAAAAAGGCGGGAAGCGAAGCCTTTCCGGAATTCAACAGCAACGAGTTCGGGAATGATTCGTCCGTGGACAGCATTGCCGACGCTGCGCTGGCCCTCCCTTTTTTCGCGGAGCACAAATGCGTTTTTGTTTCGGACTTCAATGTGGAGGAGAAGGACGCGGTGGAGCTGCAAAAGCTCTATGAGCTCATCGAGACCTCCCCCGATACCACCAGCCTGGTATTCTGGTACCCCACCCTAGAGTTTGACGGAAAAAAATCGGCCAAATGGAAGAAGCTTCTGAAGGCTGTAGGGGAAAAGGGCGGCGTACTTTTCTGCGAGCGGCGCAGCGGGACAGAACTCCAAAAGCTGCTGCTGCGGGAAGCGGAGAAGGCGGGCTGCTCCCTTTCCCGGCAGAACGCCGTGCGGATCGTGGAGTACGCGGGGCAGGATGTGACCCAGCTGCTGCACGAAATGGAAAAGCTCTGCGCCTTTGCCCTGGGACAGGCAGAGGGCGGCGAAGCTCCGCCGGAGATCACGGAAGAAATGATCGAAGCGCTGGTGCCGAAAACCACGGAAACCACCGTGTTTCTCATGTGCAACGCACTGGTGGCGGGAAATTACGAAAAGGCGTACAGCCTTTTGGACGTGCTCTTTTATCAAAATGAAGAGCCTATCGCCATTTTGGGCGCGCTCAGCTCCGCCTATATCGATATGTACCGGGTGTGGATTGCCCTGGAAAGCGGACAGCCCTCTTCCGCCGCCGGAGCTTACGGCGACTACAAGGGCAAGGAATTCCGCCTGCGCAACGCGGAGCGCAATGTGAAAAACATGAAGCCGGAGATCCTGCGGGAGAGCCTGGAGCTCCTTCTGGAAACGGACCTGGCGCTGAAGGGCTCAAGGCTGCCCGGCAGGATCGTGCTGGAAGAATTGATCGCGAAGCTGTTATTGACGGGAGCGAAAAAAGGATGATCCGGATCAAGGAGGCCGTGGTGGTCGAGGGGAAATATGATAAGATCAAGCTTTCTTCCCTTCTCGAGGGCACCATCGTGGCAACGGACGGCTTCGGCATTTTTCGGGATCGGGAAAAAATGGCCTATCTCCGCCGCCTGGCGGAAAAACAGGGCCTTTTGGTGCTGACCGACAGCGACGGCGCGGGTTTTTTGATCCGGGGGAAAATCGCTTCCGCTATTCCCGCTTCCCAGCTCAAGCACGCCTATATTCCCGATGTGCCGGGAAAGGAACGGCGAAAGGCCGCCCCCTCAAAGGCGGGCACGCTGGGCGTGGAGGGCATGGACCTGAACACCCTGCGGGAAGCGGTGCTGCGGGCCGGGGCGACGATCCTGGAGGATACCGAAGAAAGGGCGGCTCCTCAAAAACGGGAGAAAAGCGAAGAGAAGCTGTCGAAGGCGGATCTTTTTGCCCTGGGGCTTTCCGGAGGCCCGGACAGCGCGGGGAAAAGAAAAGCCCTGCAAAAACGGCTGGGGCTGCCGGAGCACCTTTCCGCAGGCGGCCTGTTACAGGCCCTCAATGCCCTGTACGGAAAACAGGAATTTCTGGAGCTGCTGGAACAGCCGGAAGAAGGAGGAAGCGAAGGATGAAGCTGACAAAGCAGTCGATCGCCAATGTAAAATTTCGCAGCCGGGGCAAATGGTACCACGCTGGCCAGGTAGACGCCTTTTTAGAAGAGCTGCTTGTGGCGGCGGACGAGGCGGACCGGGAGCTGACAGAGGAAAAAGGCAGGGTCCGGGTCCTTACAGAGCAGCTGGAAAGCCTGCGGGAAGAAAATGTTCGCCTTCGTGACCGTGCGGAGAAGGCCGCCGGCCCTGCCGAAACAAGGGCGGAGGAGGAACGCAGGCTTCTTTGCCGGGAGCTGGAAAAGGAGCGGGACAGGCTGATCCAGGATATCAAGGCCCTGCAGGATTTCAGAGAGGCCTTCCGGGCCTCCATAGAACGGGATGCCGCGTCACTGACAGAACAGATCAAGGGCTTTGAATCGGATAAGCTGCTATAGCCGGACGGTGCGGTCCGGCTGAAAGGAGGACTGAACGCGGATGGCTGAGCAGGGAGAAAACAGGACCGCCGCCTTTTTAGATCTTTATAAGCAGGTGGAGGAGGCGCTGGAGGAAAAATACCGGGGCGAGCGCCGCCATCATTCCAGCCTTATCATGGAGTTCCTGAAGGACGAGGAAAGCGAGCCTGTCCGGGAGAAGCTGGATATTTGCAGGGAAATACGGAATTTGCTGACGCACAGCGCAAATGTAAACGGAGAGCCGGTGGTAACGCCCTCCGCCTCGGTGGTCAGGGCCATGGAGGAGGTGCTGGATTTTATCAAGCGCCCGCCTCTGGCTCTGGAATTTGCCACTCTGGAAGCGCAGATGATGAAGGCGGAGCTGAACCAGAAGGTCTTAAGGCTCATGGAGCTGATGGATCAAAACGGCTATTCCCATATCCCGGTCATGCGGGAGGGCCGTTTTTTCGGAGTGTTCAGCGCAGGGGCCGTATTCCGGTATCAGCTTCGGGACAGGAAGGCCCTGACCCCGGAAACCACTTTGCGGGACCTGGAAAAATATCTGACCGTAGGGGAGCACATGGAAAATTACGCCTTTGTCTCCCGAAAGGAAACCTATTTTTCCGTGCGGAGGACCTTTGAAAAGGTAAAGGGGAAAAACCAAAGGGTATCCGTGGTGTTTATCACCGAAACAGGCCGCCCGGGCGAGCGCCTTTTGGGAATGCTCACCCCCTGGGATGTGCTGCGGGATCTCGCCTGACAGCTTCAAACAGGCTGCTTTTTCAATGCCGTACAGGCTGTCGATAAACTCTCTAACCGTAAGAAACGGAAGGGGGAAGAGTGTGAGAGGGGACCATCAGGGTCCCTCTCTCGCGTTTCAATCAGAACTTATTGGGGAAATCTTTGATT
>JAETPP010000096.1 GCA_021771115.1 Bacillota bacterium
ATAGGTTTTCAGCATTG
The DNA here is from genome assembly GCA_021771115.1 of Bacillota bacterium. GTDB lineage: Bacteria > Bacillota > Clostridia > Oscillospirales > Acutalibacteraceae > Acutalibacter. The sequence goes on from JAETPP010000096.1 coordinate 18, forward strand.
CGGCAGCGGCGGCCGCATGGGGAGCCGCCATGGATGTGCCGCTTTTTTCCGTATACCGGTTCCCCTGAATGCTGCTGAGGATCTTGCTGCCCGGCGCCCAAAGATCCACAACGTCGCCGTAGTTGGAATAGCTTGCGTAAAGCCCGGTTTTCTCCAGCGCCCCCACCGTGATCGCTTCCGAAAGCCTGGCGGGAGACGTCAGGCCCGCGTTCAGGCTTTCGTTGCCCGCCGCGACCACCACGGAAATATTGTGAGAAACGGCCTCCAGAACCGCTTCCCTTTCCAGCTCGTGCTTTCCGTATCCACCCAGGCTCATGTTGATGACGTCGCAGTTTTGCTGGATGGCAAACTGCATCCCGTTATAAACGGAAAGCGTTGTTCCATAGCCGTTCATATCCAGCACCTTGACCGGCAGGATCTTCACGTTGGACAGAGTGCAGTCTGTAATAATGCCGGAAACATGGGTGCCATGTCCATTCAAATCGTGAGAGGTGGGCCAGCCTTCTATAAAGCTATCCTCCACCGGAATGACCCTGTTCTTCAAAAACTCGTGCTTTGCGTCCACGCCTGTATCCACTACGGCCACGACCACCTCTTCGAGGCTCGTGTTCGCCTGCAAATACTCATTGTAGGCATCTGCTCCGATATAATCCGCACCCCAGGACTTATGGGCCTCTGCCGCAGAGACTACCGCATCCGGCTCCACATATTCCACGCCCTCTGTGAGCAGAAGCTTTTCATGGGCGCTTCTGGCAGCTTCCTCTGTTTCATACTGCAATACATGCAGATCCCGGAAACCGGAAATCTCCTTTACCGCGCCATAGGTTTCCAGTTTTTCTTCCTCACTTTTTACAATGAGCCGCTTAGTCTGATAGGGCTTTGTCAGCAGCACTCTTTCCTCCGCCGTCTCGGTTTCATATCCCAGAAAACCGGCCATGGTATCCAAAGGAACATACATGGTGCCGTCGATCAGCTCCGGCTCTGTGCTCAATGTGCAAAGACCCTTCTCTTCTCCGGCGCTGACCACCGCCTTTGCCTCTCCCTGCGTAAAGGAGATCTCCCCATCCTCCGTCTGCACCGTGGCCGTACCGGTGCGGCGGTCAAAGGAGACCTCCGCATCCTCCTGCTCCGCCAAAGCCCTGACCGGCAGCATGAGCACATTGTCCTTTGTAACGGGGGTGACCTCACGGTTTTCCACTACCGGTTGAACCTCGCCGTCCACCATCATTTCCGGCTCGCCGACCTCCAGGCTGATCCCGGAGATATAGTCCTCCTCCATGGTCTCTTCCAGCAGCTCGCTTACCGCTGAGGAAAACTCCTTGAATCCTGACCATTCCGAATCTCGTTCTGCCGCAGGAAGTTTACCCCCCTCCGCAAAAACGGATACCGGCATTATAAGCAGAAGTAACGCCGCCGCTAAAACAACACTTAAAATCCTCTTTTTCATTCTGTCGCTTTCCCTCCACACATTATACTTTCTCCTAGCCAGATGGCGCGGAAACAGATCCGCTTTTGCCAGGCGCATGGGGGCCGTTCGGCCAAATAATACTATATAAAAGCGTTTGAAAAAAGTCAATAAGTTCTCTGTGTGATCCCCTGTGAAAAAAGGCCGCAAAAGTGCCCTGTTTTTCTTCCATTTTTTCAAGCGCGATATTCCCCAAAACGGCAAAAGCAAAAAATTTTCAAAAAAGACTTGCAAAATCCTCTTCCATATGATATTATCTTAAAGCACCCGAGCGGTGCGTGTTCGTAGTTGGGGGTGTAGCTCAACTGGGAGCCCGGTACAAGCGTGTACCTACCCCCGCAGGTGACAATCAAAATCGAATAAATTCTCTTTCCCACATCTGGGGGTATAGCTCAGCTGGGAGCGACATTCGTTAAGAATATGCCCCTATAGAGGATAGCTTTTCGACAAGGCACAACCAAGGTTCGACTTTTAGTGACAATAACCAAAATTCAATACAGCTGTTCCGTGAAAATCCACAAAAAGGTGGACTACACGGGGGTGTAGCTCAGCTGGGAGAGCGCCTGAATGGCATTCAGGAGGTCAACGGTTCGATCCCGTCCATCTCCACCAGGAACAGCAAGGAAAGGCTTGTTTTCAAAATGAAAGCAAGCCTTTTTCCTTTGCTTTTTCTTCATTCATAGGATCTGCAATCCAATCATTCACTGCTCCCCATCACAGCCTGTCAGGGCGTTTCGATTTTCGGAACGCCCTTTTTTCATGCCTGCAAGGAGGAAATACCATGCAAGAGGACACAAGTTTTGATTATTTTTACGGTGATGAGTCCGAGCAGTTTTCATTCTTTCGTATCCCCCGGCAACTGATCACCGGCGAGAAGTTCCACACTGTCTCCACTGACGCAAAACTGCTGTACGGAATGCTTCTGGACCGTATGGAGCTTTCCCGGAGAAACGGTTGGTACGATGAGCAAGGTCGAGTTTTTATTTTCTACACGGTGGAGGAAATCAGATCGGACATGAACTGCGGGAATGACAAAGCGCTAAAGCTGCTAGCCGAACTGGATGACAAAAAGGGTATTGGCCTCATTAAGCGGATCAAACAAGGTCAAGGAAAGCCCACGAAGATATTCGTCAGGCGCTTCACGACCCGCTCTGTTCCGCCGGTTCCTGAACGGACAGACCCACCCCGAAGTCCAGACATCGGCTTTTCCGACTTCCAGACATCGGAAAACCCGACCTCAAGACCTCGACTTTTCCGAGGTGCAGAGATCGGAAAATCCGAATGTAATTACACTGACTTGAATCAGACCGAAAGGAGCTATACCGATCCACCTATCCCTGCGGGAATGGACCGATGGGAGCTTGTGCAGGCGGTCAAGGAAAATATCGGTTATGATGTTCTGCTGGAACAGTACGATCGGGAGGATCTGGACTGCTTAGTGGAACTCATGGCAGATATTCTGGACTACCCCGCCCCTACCCTGCGAATCGGAAGCACTTCGCTTCCCGCCAAGACCGTCAAAAGCCGGTTCTGGAAGCTGGATCAGAGCCATATCGAATATGTGCTGGACGCTCTGAAAAGCACAACAAGCGAGATACACAATATCCGAGCCTATCTTCTCACGGCGCTTTACAATGCCCCGGCAACGATAGGCCCTTATTATTCCGCAAAAGTCCGACATGATCTTTCGTAAAAATGCGTCTCACCGTGAGACGCATTAAATTTTATATGAAATGAGGTTATTTATGCCAAGCGAAAGCAAGACCGTTACGACCCACAATATCCCGTTAAAAATGATCCACGATCTTTCCGGTGTCTCTCTGCCCCAGTACCCGGATCGCTCTTTGGGCGGGCTGGTGAGCAGCATTCAGACCGGCGGGATAAAAGAACCGGTGATCCTGCGCCAACGAGAAGACGGTGAATTTGAGCTTCTCTCCGGCTACCGCCGCCTAAAGGCCAGCAGGCTTGCCATGAAGGAAGATATTCCTGCCCAAGTCTATGATATGACTGCGTCTGAAGCTACCAAATACTTCCAGGCAATCCGCACGAAAGCCGATACTCCTATCCCCGGCAAACCGGTGGAGGAATTGAAAAAGGCTGCCACCCCTGTGGAGAAGAAAGAAGAAAAGAAACCCGATTCTTCCGCCAAGCCGGAGAATAAAAAAGAAGAAGCGAAAAAGGACGCCATTCCCGCTCCTGATAAAGACGGAAAAACTGAGCAGATGGCAAAGCCCGGCCTTAATCAGCCTGTGGAGGAAAAAGGCAAGCCTGTTCCTCCTGCGGAAAAGAAAGAGGGAAAGTCCGCAGATGAAAAGAAACCCGATTCCCCCGCCAAGCCGGAGGAGAAAAAAGACCCTGTCCCTGTCAGCGGAAAATCCGAGGAGAAGCCGAAACCCGCAGCGGCGGCCAAAGCTGCCGAAAAGACCGCTGAGACAGAGAAAGAAGCCGCTACAGCAAAAAAGATAGCCCAAGGTCCCGGCGGCGTCGCCATTTCTCAGGTGTTCGATCCCCGGCTGGACGAACCCGATGAAAAGGCGCTGAAAGCTCTGCCGATCCCCAAAGAGGGCGAAGCGTTCTTCATGACTTTGCACCCCGGCTATCTGGAAAAATCCGTTTTCAACAACTTCTCCGTGGATAAGGAGAGCGAGAATTACAAGGAACTGAAAAAAGCCATTGAACTGGCCGGAATCAAAGACCCGCTGTTGGCCCGGCCCAAGAAGGAGGGCGGCCTTGAAATCCTGTCCGGTCAGCGCAGGCACAGCATTGCGAAGGACTTGAACTACTGTGTTCCTGTCATTGTACAGCTTATGGACGATGACGACGCCAAGATTCTGGTGGCTGACAGCAATTTGCACCGTGACAAAATTTCCTCTTACGATCTTTCCAGGGCTCTGCGCATGAAAATGGACGCCATGAAGCGTAAGGCGGGCCGCCGCAAAAAGGAAGATAAAGATGCGCCCCGGCTGAATACGGACGAAGCTATTGCCGCCGAAATGGGGATCAGCACCAGCAAATTCAACCGCATTCTGAGGCTTTCCGAGGCAAGCAAAAATGTTTGCACTGCCTATGACAACGGCCAGATCGAGCTTTCCATTGCCAGCAGCCTATCCTTCCTGAAAGCTAAGGTCCAAGACGATGTGCTGGGTATTGCCGTGGGCGGCGGATATTCCCTGACCACCAAACGGGTGGAGCGAATGCGGGCGCTGGAAAAAGAGGGCAAGCTGGACTCCGTGATGATCAACAAGGTGTTTCAGGATAAGGATATTGTACCTCCGCCCGCACCGGTGCTGCCTTCACCCCAGGCGGTGAAAGATACCTCAGAAAAGGTCACCATTGTTTCCAGCACGCCGGGACAAAGCATTTCAACGCCGCTGCCTGGGTCCCCCGATGTGAAGCAGCCTGAGCCCACTCCGGCACCTTCTACTCCAAGCGATGTCAATACACCTTCCGTCAATACGGTTCCTGCCGTTTCCTCACCTGCTTTGTCTGCCCCGGAGGAAGATATTACAAAGGGAGCCCAGGAGCGGCCTGAGCATACGAAAGTCGTTCTGAGCGGCGACCGTCTCCGCAAATACTTCCCGGACGTGAGCATGACGCCGAGGGAAATCGAGGAAAGCATCTATGAGGCCCTGGACGAGCGCCAGAAGCGCCGGGAGCTGGCCGAGAAAAAGCAGACGGAAAAGGCTCAGATTTTTAAGGGCGGCACGGCCAGATAGGAGGCGGCAATGAGAGTTTTAGTTGTAGAGCCGGGTTACGAGCCTTACGAAAAGGAAATCAATGGACTTGAAGAAATGCAGGCCACAGTAGGCGGCTTGATTGACGCCATCTACCCCTATGAGGAGCCGGTCACACTTGTTTGCAACGATGAGGGGCTGATTAACGGGCTGGAATTTAACCGTTCTGTTCCCGGAGGGTATGGCGGCATATTCGGCCCATTTTTTATCTGTGGCATTGATGAAGATGACTTTTGCTCTTTAACCGATGAGCAGATGACCCGGTTCAAGAAAGAATATCACAAGGCTGAAATCCTGTTGGGCGTGAAAGGAAACGACATTATTTCCTTAAAGGTTGAGCCGCACAAGAGAACGCCGCCCGAACCTCAGCGCCAGCCGAAATCCCCAGAGAGGTGAACCATGGCTCATGTGAACGATGAACGACTGACAGCACTGACCGAGAGGTTAGAAAAAGGCGTGCAGGATATTTTCACCAGCGGGCGCTTTGCCGAATATCTGTCTTTCATGGCCCGATTCCACCATTACAGCTTTGGAAACTGTATGCTGATCCTCATGCAGTGCCCCCATGCTACGCAGGTTGCCGGATATACCAAATGGAAAAAGGAATTTGGCCGCCAGGTGAAAAAAGGTGAGCGTGGAATCCAGATTTTAGCGCCTTGCACGAAAAGGCTCCTGGTAGATGAGGAACAAATCGACCCGGTCACCGGGCAGACCGCCAAGGAACAGATGACAGTGGTAAAGACCTATTTCAAAATTGCCACCGTCTTTGACGTGAGCCAGACCGAAGGAAAAGAACTGCCTTCCCTGGGTGTTTCTGAACTGACCGGCAGCACGGAGCGTTACCAAGAAATCTATGCTAAGCTGGTAGATTTTGCCCCGGTGCCGGTTAAAACCGAAGATTTCCCGGGTGCGGCAAAAGGCTATTTCAGTTACACGGAGCAGTGTATTGTGATACGTCCCGGCATGAGCGAGGTACAGACGCTGAAAACGCTGACCCATGAGATCGCCCATTCCCTGTTGCATGACCCGTCACAAGTTCCGGATCAGGAACTCAAAAAACGGAATGAAAAAGAAGTGGAAGCCGAAAGCGTAGCTTTTGTGGTATGCAAGCACTTCGGGATCGACACCTCCGATTATTCTTTCGGCTATGTGGCCGGGTGGAGTAGCGGCAAGGAGCTGGACGAGCTGAAAGCCTCTCTTGACCGGATCAAAAATACAGCCGCACAGATCATTGACACCATTGAAGCAGAACCAGAGCGCACGGAGCCGGAAAAATTCACGGACAGGGTCATGGTAATCCCACCTAAACGGAAAATGAAATCTGTCCCTGTACGATGACCTCGCCAGCACCTGCGGTGCTGGCTAAGCAAGTACGTCATTTGGTAGCACAAATGACACTTGTTAGGGGACGACATCCCCTAATACCCCTCGGCCCGGAAATGCGTCTCACCGTGAGACGCATTTCCCCTATGGAGCGACTCAGAAAATACGTCTCACGGTGAGACGTATTTATCACAATTATGAAAGGATGATGCAGTGAGAAAACGAAACCGTCACGTCAGCGTTTGGATGACCGAGGCGGAATACCGTCACTTAAAGCAGCAGGCTGATCTTGCCGGAATGGGCATCGATCCATTTCTCCGCAACCTTGCGGCTGGAGTGCAGTTATACCCCCGCCCACCCGATACCTATGCTGCCCTGCTGCGGGAATTATCGGCCATCGGAAACAATGTGAACCAGATCGCTTATTGGGCAAATGCCACCAAGAGCATCAAAGAGCCGGATATTTTGCAGGCTACCGCATTGGTGCGGCAGGCGTGGGAGCTGGTGAAGAATGGCTTATGACAAGATCATTCCCATTCACAAGCGACTGGATCACTGTGTGGACTATGTGCGCAACCCGGACAAGACCGGCCTTGCCGCTGCGCTGGGGTATATCAGCGATACCCGGCGGCACGGGGACACGGTGGTGCTAGAAACAGGGATAAACTGCCAGGCGGAAACCGCTTATGCTGAAATGAAAGCCACCAAACGCCGCTGGGATAAGCGAAGTGGAGTTTTGGGCTATCACCTTATCCACAGCTATTCTCCCGGGGAAGTTACCCCGGAAGAAGCCCATGCCGCTGGGGTCGAGTTTGCCCGCCGCCTGTTGGGAGAGCGGTACGAGGCCATCGTGGCGACACATATCGACCACGATCATTTTCACAATCATATCGTGTTCAACTCAGTCTCTTTTGTGGACGGCAAAAAGTTCCGCAACGATTTTTCTGCCTACTACGGCGAAATAAGGGGAACTTCCAATGCCGTCAGCAAAGGACGGGGGTTGTCCGTGATCCAGCCGCAGGGCAAGGGAAAATCCTATGCCGAGTGGAACGCCGAACAGCACGGCAAGCCCACCATTCGAGGTATGGTCAAGCAGGACATTGACAAGGCACTGTCAGAAGCCTTCACGATGAAATCCTTTTGGGCTGCGTTGGAAAAGATGGGGTATCAGATCAAGCGTGGGGCGAATGTAAAGCACACGGCGGTTAAGCCCAAGGGAGGCCAAAGGTTTATCCGTCTGGACGGGCTGGGAGAAGGCTACACCGAAGCGGAGCTATTGGAGCGGATCGGCAAAGCCAGAACAGAGCCTAGGACGGCACAACCCCCTGTCATTTCTATTCCTGTCCGCCATTACCGCTGGCGGGGCAGCTTTAAGCCCCGGAAAAAGGTCACAGGTTTCCGTGCGCTGTATTTTCGCTATCTCTACCTGTTGAATGGCAAAAGTCCCCGCCGCAGGCCCATTCCCTTTTCCGTGCGCAAGGAGGTCATTAGGCTAAACCAATATGTGGAGCAGTTCCTATTTCTGCAAACCCACAAGATTGATACCGATGTACAGCTCTCCAATCTGAGTGCGTCCCTGCAAGGTCAGATCGACAGGCTGGAACAGGAGCGCAAGGTACTTTACCGGGAAAAACGGCTGGGCTATGATGTGGAGCTAGAGATCGTTAAATTCAACGAGGAGCTGCGGCCCCTGCGCCGGGAACTGCGCCTGTGTATGCGGATCAGCGAGAATATTCCCGTGATACGGGATCAAGTGGAGCAGTGCCGAGAAAGCCAGGATAAAACAGAAAAAGCGAAAACGCAAAGAAAGGAGCGAATTCATGGACGTTAGCAGCGAAGTGGCCGACCTGATCGTAAAGGAAGGAATCCAAGTTACCGGTGAGGCCGTAAAGTTGGCGGGAGCCGCCGCAAAAAATGTAGCCGCCCTGCTGCTGGCTTTAGCCAAGAGCGATCATAAAGTCGTGGGGCGCACCACTGCAAGGAAGCTGGCACGAGATAATACTCCCGCCGTGGTAACGCCCCTGAAAAGAGAGGATATTCCCAAGTTTAAGAAATTGGCCGGTCAGTATGGTGTGCTGTACTTCATGGCAAAGAAAAAGGGCGTTGATTCTCCCACTGTAGATGTGATTAGCACGCAAACCTATGCCGCCAAGCTGAACGCCATCTATCAGGCGCTGGGGTATCCTATCCCGGAAAAGGAGGACAATACCGCAAAAAAAGCGCAGACCCGCACTCGACAAGGGACCAGCTCAGACGAGCGCGGGAATGGCTTGAATCCTTCCCGGACGAAGGAGAATGAACAGCCGCCCTCTGTCAGACGGCGACTGGAAATGCTCAAGGGCGAATCTGAGCATAGAGAAGTCAGAGAAAAAATCAGAGAAAGGACTAGATGATTTTATGGCAGACATCAGAAATTTGATCGAAAAGAAGACAGCGGAAAAGGAAGCTATGCAGGAGGTCCGGCAGGTGGAGCGGGATAATCTTTCCCAGCTCCGATCTGCGGCGCTGGAGACCTACACCAGCAGCCCGGAAATGTATCAGGACTACCTGCGTTTGCAGGGGGCCAATATCCAGTGCAGCGTGGGAAATGTGGCCCTAACGCTGGCGCAGATGCCCGAGGCCACCCAGGTGGGTACACGGGAATATTGGCATGAGCAGGGACGTTTTGTAAAGGAGGAAGAAATGCAAAAGGGAGCCACTGTCTTTCTTCCGCCCAGGGATCCCCGCCGCCGTGGATATTTCATGGGAAATTACTACGATGTGAGCCAGACGACAGGAAAGCCCCTCAAGGCCCCGTCCAAGCTGGAGGAGAACGGTCCTAAGATGGAGGCAGCGCTGGAGAGCCTGATGGGAACCTCCCCGGTGGGATTTCAAAGCAACCCGGACATGGACTGTCCGGCCTACTACGATTCTGAAAATGTGGTGATCTCCATCAACCCGGACCGGTCCAATACAGAGGTCTTTGTGGGGCTGGCGGAGGAAATCGCCCACGCAAGAGCGCACAACCGGGGCAGGAATACCAATTACAACCGGGAGGAATTTGACCTTGACGCTCAGAGCGTGGCATATCTGCTGTGCCAGCGTTTTGGAATCGACTGCCCCCTGCCCGATGCGTCTCATGTGGCCGAAGTGTACGAAGGATACGAGGCGAGTGACCGGGAAAGCGTGCTGGACGAGATCAGGAAGAAAGCCCGTGACATGGGAAATACCATAGAGCGTGCCGTCTTTCCCCGTCAGCAGGAACAGAAGCACAGCCGTGTTTCCCAGCCCGCCAGATAAGGGCTGTTTCCCCTTGCCGGAAGGATACGCCGTCCGCCGCTGCCGGTCAAGGCCAGACGGTTGCTGCGCAACCGTCTGCGAGTTGCCTGACGGCAAGCCTTGACAGGCACCGCCTGACGGCGTTTTCGGCAAACAAGGGAAAACATTCCCCAAGAGCTGCCCAAGGAGACGGTCAGCTCTTGACATGTTTGACAGCTTGATGAGCCGGGCAGGTTCGGGCAGTCACAGTTTCTCGAATGGGTAAAAATCCGTGTCATCGTGAGATGGATTTTTTACTTGACAACGATTTTTCGACAAAATCCTTATTCAGGTGTATAATTATAATAGCTTGAAAAAGCGAAAAACACCTGGAAAGGAATGAGTATATGAAACTGAAAAAACTGATTGCCGGAGCAATGACCACAGTGTTTCTGTCTGCTGTTCCACTTTCTGCACAGGCT
>JAETPP010000097.1 GCA_021771115.1 Bacillota bacterium
CCTTCGTCACGGCTTCGCCGTGCCACCGGAAGCTGCTCGAAGAGCAGCTTTTCCCCTTCTCAGGGGAGGCAAGGGTTTTGTGCTATTCATTGACCCGCTAAATTCCAATTTAGCGCACTAGCTACCCCACCCACTGTCATCCTGAGGAAAAAAGGCGCTTCGCGCCTTCTTGACGAAGGATCTCGCCCTTCCTTTCTGAGGAAAAGGACAAAGGACGAGATCCTTCACTGCGTTCAGGATGACACAGAGGAGGGTGCACCTGTTCTTTTCTAACAACTAACGACTAAAGACTAACAACTAAAGAACGGGCTCCATCACTGAAAGCAAAGCTTGCTTTGCTTTTGTTTGGTGACGACAGGAGGAAAGGTTCAGGGTGACAAGGGATGTCCCCTCACAACCAGCAACTGAAAATCGAAAAGAGGAACCACAGACAATCCCCCCCTTATGCAGGATCTTAAATCTGCATAGGGGGGATTTATTATGAAAGAGAGAAACCGCGTGCTTGACAAACCCAATGGCGGAAGTTATAATACTATTATACTACATTTGTATTTTCAATGTAGTTACCGAAGGGCGGCAAAGGAAGGTTTCTGCCGGATGGGCCGCCGAATTTGTCTTTTAGGAGGAATAGAGGATGAAGCAAGGAAGAAAAATTTTGTGTCTGCTGCTGGCGGTCATTTTGCTCATAGGCTGCCTGCCAATGGGGGCCGGGGCGGCTTCCGCGCCGGGAAAGGAAGCGGAGCAGCTGGAAGAAGTGAAAAGCGCCCTACGGGAAATGGAGCAGGAGCGGCTGCTGGGTTCTGATACAGTTCCTCTTGCGGCTGGAACCGATGCAGTGACCACGCTGGTCAATCATATCAATCGTTATGGTATCTATGACAGCGAAACGGGGACAAAGTACTATGCCGATACTGTTACAAACAGTGGTAACCGGTCTGTGATTACAATAGAGTATTTTCCCAGCCGGGCGGTGCTGCGGTTTGGCGTGGCCCATACCATCAGCACGGGAGCTAAAATTCTTGTGACCTTTGATTACGAAATCGCGTCCCGAGCAGCCAGCAGCAATGGCATCATCGTCTCCTGTACGGTAGGAAGCTCCCGCGCGGTAATGCAGGCGCCGTTTTCCATTCGCTCTTATGCGGAGGATACCGCTCTGGCCTACAGAAAAGTGAGCGGCTATGGAAACCTGCCCGATCTTTCTGTGATCAGTGAGCTCTGTGATGCCTCCGTGCAGCTGTCCTTAAGCGCCTGGCAGCTGTCGTTACGGGGAAAGATAGGGATTTCACTGTACGATTTTGGATTTGTGAGCTTCTTTTATGGTACTCCCAGCCCCGATCCTACCCCTCCTGACCCCACAGTGGCAAGCTTTCAGGATGTCTATGAAAAGGATTACTACGCCGAAGCGGTCAAATGGGCTGTGGAAAAAGGAATTACCAGCGGTACGGACAAGACCCATTTCAGCCCAAACGCTTCCTGTACCCGGGCCCAGGCGGTCACGTTCCTGTGGCGTGCGGCGGGAGAGCCGGAGCCTCAGGGCACTGCCGCCGGGTTTACCGATGTAAAGGCCGGGGCGTACTATGAAAAGGCTGTGCAGTGGGCGGTGGAACAGGGCATCACCGCCGGCACCGGCGTCGGGAAATTCAGCCCGGAGGTTCCCTGCACCCGGGGGCAGATCGTTGCCTTCCTGTGGCGAAAAGAGGGCTCTCCCGAAGCTGCGGGAGCGGCCTTTGGCGATGTACAGCCCGGCGCGTATTATGAAACCGCGGTCAAATGGGCGGTGGAGCGGGGCATCACCGCGGGCACCAGCTCAACCACCTTCAGCCCGGAAAGCAGATGTACCCGCGCGCAGATCGTCAGCTTTTTGTACCGCTATCAAGGTTAAATAGTGGATAGAAATACCCGCCCTTGCTCCTTTTATCTTGCGAGAGTGGAATGAAACCGCCCCCGGCTCAGCACATTGCTGAGCCGGGGGCGGCCTTTTGCGAAGCTACCCGTTCAAAAACTGCCGGGCAGCTGTAAGATATTGCTCAAAATCAACGGCTCTGGGTTTTCTGAATTTTACGCCTTGGAGAAGGAGCTTCATACGCTGGGATACCTTGCTGAGCCTCATAAGTCATGGCAGCGTGGCACGAAGGAAAATACCAATGATCTGCTGCGTTTCTTCTTCCCGAAGGGCTTCGGCTTCCACTCTATCTCCCAGGCTTTACTGTGTAAAAAGCAGCTACTTGGGCGAAAGCAATTTACAGAAAATGTGCATAGTGTAATACTTTTACAGTTGCATTAAAAGGAGATTTGCGCTATTATAAAAAATAAATAAAAGATAAGCTGCCGACGCTGTACCGAAATGCGTTTTGTGGCTTACTTCTTTCCTCAAAGAAATTTCGGAAGGTGTGCTGTATGAAAAAAGGAAAGTGCTTGCTAAGCTTGCTGTTGGTTTGTTGTTTGCTGATAGGATGTATGCCTATGGCAGCCGGGGCGGAGGAAACTACCGAACCGGCATCTGTTTCGGGAACCTGCGGGGAAAATGTCGTCTGGAGCTACGATGCGGAAACAGCGACCCTTACCGTCTCCGGCACAGGAGAGATGGAGGACTATGGGGAAAGCACTCCGCCCTATGATCATTGGTGCGAGTTTGCGAAAACGATCACAATCGCTCCGGGCGTTACCTCCATCGGGCCTGGCGCGTTCGCGGGGTTCGCCGTTTGTACCGCTGTGAATATTCCCAGCAGTGTGAAAAAGATCGGCAAAACTGCGTTTTTCAGGTGTTATAAGCTGTCATCGGTATCGATCCCCGATGGAGTGGAATATGTTGGCACCAGTGCGTTTGGTGAGTGTGAAGGCCTGACCTCTGTGGAAATGGCCGACAGCGTTACCGAGATTGGTGACAGTGCGTTTGGGTTTTGCAGGCGCCTGGCTTCCGTAAAGCTTTCCAAGGGCTTGAAGAAAATCGGTGTGTGGGCATTTTGCGGCGCTGCAGCTTTGACCTCTGTGGAGATCCCGGCTGGGGTCCAGGAATTATCCGGGTTTAATAGCTGCTATAATCTGACTACCGTAATTATCCCGGAAGGAGTTGCCTCGCTGGGACCGGCTGCGTTTTCCAACTGCAGCGATCTGTATGCCATAGAGGTGCCCAAAAGCGTCAAGCAGATCGATATTACCGCTTTTCAAGACAGCGGGTGGCTTACGGTTTACGGAGAAAAGGGAAGCTATGTGGAGACCTTTGCAAAAGAAAATGGCATTCGTTTTGCCGTTGGAAAGATTCCCAGTTCCAGCAGCGTTCTCTCACGGTTCAACGATGTTTCCTCAGGCGACTATTACGCCGACGCTGTGATATGGGCGGCCCTGCGTAGTATCACCGCCGGGACAGACGATACCCATTTCAGCCCCAATGCCTCCTGCACCCGCGCTCAGGCCGTTACCTTCCTGTGGCGGGCGGCAGGCAGGCCGGAGACTATGGGAGAAGGCAGCATATTCAGCGATGTAAAGAGCGGAGAGTATTACGAAAAAGCCGTGCGCTGGGCGGCGGAAAACGATATCACTGCCGGAACGGGAAGTGAGAAATTCAGCCCGGATGCTGTTTGCACCAGAGCACAGATCGTCACCTTCCTGTGGCGGGCTGCCAGAGAACCTGAGCCTGAGGATTCCAAGACCGGTTTTACCGATATAAAAGCCGGGTCATATTACGAAAAAGCCGTCCGGTGGGCGGTGGAGCAGGGAATCACCGCTGGTACCAGCTCAACCACCTTCAGCCCGGAAAGCAGATGTACCCGTGCGCAGATCGTCAGCTTTTTGTACCGCTATAAAACCTGAAAACAGATAGAAACAACTGCTCTCATGCCTTTCTATACATGGAAGAGATGTGCCACCTTGCCTGTAAATGAACCCCCTGCTTCAGCGTATCGCTGGAGCAGGGGGTTCAATAATAATTTTTCATTTTATCTCAAAACTTTTCTTTGAGAAAACGGTGCTCCCCGAAAGACAAGGACGGCGGACATTAAGTTATCAGTAAGGCAGAAAAGAAGCAAAAAACAAAAAGAAGCCTTGCATTTTCAGGCTTCATAGAGTAAAATAAATAAGGAAACATAAAAATAGCGGCAGGACATGGAAAGTAGGAGCTTTCCATGTCCCTATGATGAGTGAAGACCCACTCAACACAACAGTCTTTCGACTGCACCACGTTCCTATTATACCCATTTTCCGGTTTCATTTCAAGCCCGGAAAAACGGGATAAAGGACTTTTCGTGTTACGCTTTGAATTTTTTCAGGCGGTGTTGAGTTTACCACTCAACGCCGTCTTTTATGTTTCCGGCTAAGAAACAGGGGGCGGAAAGGGTTGCGGTTTTGCTTTCCGCCATACCTGTTGCCGGAAATTTTTGATTCAGGAGGAAAGGAAATGAAACGAGGAAAGAAACTTTTATGTACGCTGCTGGCAGTTTTGCTGCTGGCAGGGTGCCTGCCGATGGGAGCATTGGCGGCTTTGCCTGACGCAAGCCTTTTGGAGCGAATAGACGCATACCAGGCCAGAACCGCAGAGGCTGTTCTGGAAGTCGACGCGCCTCAGCTTGCGGCGGAAAAAGATGCTGTAAGCACGTTGGTAAATTACATACAAAGCTATGGAGAGTATGACAGTGACACGGGTACAAAATATTATTTTGACACTGTCGCATCAGAAACAACCGAAACTGCTATTATCATATTCTATGATCCCTCAAAAAATATTCTGAGCTTTGGCTGTATTCATCGCATTAACGGCGATATAGACACAGTGATGTTTGACTATGATGTTTCTACCAGATCGGTAACTAACGAAGGAATATCAGTACAATGTAATGTGAGTTCTTCTAGGGCGGAGGCACAGGCTCCTATTAACATGACCACTCATACGCATGATGCAGATCTTCCTTTCAAATTGATCAATAGTTCCGGAGGATTGCCAGAGCTTTCTTTGGTGTATGAGCTTTGTAATGCAGTTACGAGATTGTCCTTTACCGCATGGGAATTGTCTTTGAGACAAAAATTAGCTATTTCCCTATATGATTTTGGCTTTGTCAGCCTTTTTCTGGGCATTATCCCTACGCCGGATCCCGGTTTCGATCCTACCCCGAATCTTCCCAGCTTCACTGATGTGAAGAATAGCGATTATTTCTATAATGCTGTCCAGTGGGCCGTGGAAAAAGAAATTACCAGCGGCACGGACAAGACCCACTTCAGCCCCAACGCTTCCTGTACCCGTGCCCAGGCGGTCACGTTCCTGTGGCGCGCGGCAGGGGAGCCGGAGCCTCAGGGGACTGCCGCCGGGTTTACCGATGTAAAGGCCGGGGCGTACTATGAAAAGGCCGTTCAGTGGGCGGTGGAACAGGGCATCACCGCCGGTACCGGCGTCGGAAAATTCAGCCCGGAGGTCCCTTGCACCAGGGCACAGATCGTCACTTTCCTGTGGCGAAAAGAGGGTACTCCCGAAGCTGCTGGAGCAGCCTTTGGCGATGTGCAGCCCGGCGCGTATTATGAAACCGCGGTCAAATGGGCGGTAGAGCAGGGGATCACCGCGGGCACCAGCGCAACCACCTTCAGCCCGGAAAGCAGATGTACCCGCGCGCAGATCGTCAGTTTTTTGTACCGCTATCAAGGTTAAATAATGGATAGAAATACCCGCCCTTGCTCCTTTTATCCTGCGAGAGTGGAATAAAACCGCCCCCGGCTCAGCACATTGCTGAGCCGGGGGCGGCCTTTTGCGAAGCTACCCGTTCAAAAACTGCCGGGCGGCTGTGAGATACTGTTCAAAGTCGATGGCGGCGAAATCCGTGGTATCGATCCCTATGGTTTCCCCGCCCAGGGAGAAGCCGTCTAAATTGCGGCACCAGCCGTCAAAATCTTCTTGGGAAAAGGCAGTCATCATCGTGTTGGCTTTTCCCCGCTCCGGGCTGTTTTCCCGGGCAATAAAACGCTGAAAGAGAACTTGAGTATCTCCGGTAAAGCGGAAGGTGAGGAGGCGGCAGCGGTATTGCCGCAGCAAAGCCTGCAAGGCGCCGGCCTCGTCCTTCTTTTTCACTCCCGGGGGAGTGAAATTCCCCTCTAAGATCAGGGGCTGTCCTGCTTCCAGCATCCGCTCGGCGATATACAGCAGCCCGTCGAAGGCCACGGCGGAAAAGCGGCTGCTTTCTTCTCTGCTTGCAAGATCAATGCTTTCGCACAGGGCGGATTTGAAGGTATCCTTCACAAAGCAGGGAATGTGCAGGGCTTTGGAAAGCTGCCGGGCAAAGGTGGATTTCCCGGCGGCCAGGTATCCCTGGATCACGATGAGCTTATTTTCCATAGAGCTTTGTTCCTTTCGCCGGGTCACGTTTTTGCCAGGAAATCCTTCAGCCGGGCTTCATAAGCCGCCTCCATTTCCTCCGGGAAGGCGATTTCATGCGCTTTTGCTCCCATGCAGGAAAGGAGATACCGGGTGAAATCGGGGTTTAAGAGCAGCAGCGGCCCTAAGAGATAGGTGCCGAAAAAGTTGTGGGAGCGAACGCCCTCAAAGGCGCATTTCGGGTTCAGGCCAACGCCCTTTTTCACCGGGAACAGGCCTGTAAGCTCTCCTTCGGGGTAGGCAAAGGTAAACTGAGATTTAAAGCCCATCAGCTCTTTCCCCTGAAAGGTCCCTAAAAAGGTGCTGTTGTGCCGGTGCATCATATCCCGTTTGGCAAACAGGGGGAAGAGGCCCAGCCCTTCGATCCGCCGGCCGTCCTCGGTTTCGATATGGCTTCCCAGGATCTCCAGGGCGTTTCCGGTAAAGAAAAAGACAGAACCGCCTTCGATCAGGGATTTGAGATTTTCCCGGAAAGGAAGAAGCTTTTTTATTACCCGCTCCTGGGTGCGCTCCGTCATAGGCCCAAGGTATACAAGGTCCATGGGCTCAGAAAGAAACCGGGGCTCCGCATCCAGGGGAGTTTCCAGAAACTCCGCCTCCGGCAGGCATTTTTTCAGGTAGCGCATATTGCTCATATCCCCGAACAGATTGCAGAATTCCGGGAAAAGTATTTCAACCTTCATGTGCCTTTTCCTCCCTTTCCTCGGGCAGCCTCGCCAAAATTTCCTTCACCTGCTCCTTCACATGGTTTGCAAGGCCGATGGTGTACACATCGTACAGAATAAACACGGTGTCCGCATCCTGAGGGCGCAGCAGAGAGGCAGCCTGCTCGTTGTCCTCCAAATGGGAGATCTTTTCCTGCGGGATATCTGCAAGCAGCAGCCGCAGGGTAACATCCCAGTGGCGTGCGCCGGAGGCGATGATCTGGCACACGCTGTCATCATGGAGAAATTCAAAATCCGTGTCAAAGAGCCAGGCGGTGTTTTCCACAGAATGGCGGGCATCGAAGTAATCGTCCAAAAACAGGATGACCGCTTTTTTACAGGCAGGCCCTGCTTCCGTCCTGCCATAGTCCCGAATATTTTCAAAAGCACGGGAACAGGCGATGGGGTTTTGACCCTTCGCCAGGTGAAGAATGACCTTTTTCCCGTTTACCTCTTCCTCGTGGTACCGGGTCTCGCTGATGGAAAGCTTGTCCATGGAAGAGGCGATCTCCTCCGGGGCAAGGCCGAATTCCGAAAGCAGGGCAATGGCCGAAAGGGAGTTGTACACGTTGATGGTGGTTTCATTGGGCAAGGGGAATTCCAGGGGCTTTTCCTCGATGGAAACCGTCATGCGGTGGTTTTCGCCGTCTATGGCGGTGGTGCGGTACTGGGCCTGTGGAGACCGGAACCCGCAGGCGGGGCAGTGGGCCCGGCCGATATGATGGTACCGCACAAAATCCCAGGAAAGCTTTGTGCCGCACTGGGGGCAGGTGGTGATATCCCGCACGATATTCCGGCATACCGCCTGATCGGAGGGCATTTGGTCAATGCCGAAATACACCCGGGGATTTTCCGGCCTCAGCCCGGCGCAGATCAGGTCGTCGGCATTGAGCACCAGCCGGGTGCCATCGGGGATATAGGTATTCAGGATGTCCGCGATAAATTCCATGTGGGCGTTGCGTTTGAAGGAATCCCGGAACAGGTTGGTGCACAAGAGCAGATCCGGCTTTAAGTAGGGCAGTATTTTCGGGGAACTGCGCTCGTCCAGCTCAAAAATGGCAAGGTCCTTTTTGGGTTTCCCGAAAAAGGTGGAATTGGCAATGAGGGAAGAAGCCACACCGGTATTCACATTGGTGCCGGAGCGGTTGCACACAAAATCATACCCCCGGTCCGAAAGCACATCCTCCACCATATTGGCCACCGTGGTTTTGCCATTGGTGCCCGTAATGCCGATCACGGTTTTCGGCCGGGGCATGCGGCCCAGAAAATCCGGGCAGAGAATGATCGCCCAGGAGCCGGGCATGGAAGTGCCCTTCCTGCGGATCAGCTTCAGCACCAGCGCGGTCCCCTTGGCAAAGAACAGCGCGAAATAAAATCGAAGGTTTCGTTTCATGGGAGGATCCTTTCGGAAAATAGTTGTTAGTTGTGAGTAGTTAGTTGTTAGAGAAGAGCGTTTGAAGAGCAATGAGGAATGAGCAATTAGCAATGAGAAATTAAGGAGAAGGGCAATAGGGCGTAAATTGGAATTTGGCGCACTAACAAAAAGGCAGAAACCCTTGCCTCCCCTGAGAAGGGGAAACGTTGCTCAGAGAGCAACGTTCGGTGGCACGGCGAAGCCGTGACGAAGGGGTTCCAGCTTGCCGCACGGAACCCTCCAGTCGTCCTTTCAGGACGACAGCCCCCCTTTCAGGGGGGCCAAGAGGTGAGTGCTGAGCGATAGGCTGCCGCTTTCCCAAAAATCCGGCGTCTGTCCCTTAGTATAACAATATATTGTCTGATTTTCAAGTCCGGCCTCTTGACCTTTTAGCATTTTTGCACTATGATAAGGCTATCAATACTTTCCAGTTTGGAGGAGTTTCTTATGAAAACTTTGCCCGTTGCAGTACAGGTTTATTCCGTTCGTGACGACGCGGAAAAGGATTTTCGCGGTACCATGAAAAAAATCAAGGAGATCGGCTATGATGGCGTGGAGCTGGCCGGGCTTTACGGCCTTGCACCCAGCGAGGTAAAGGCCGCCATTGAGGATGCGGGCCTTGTGGCTGTTTCCGCCCATGTTCCCTTCCAGGAGCTGGTGGCCGATATGGAGGGCACCATTCAGAAGTATGTGGAGATCGGCGTGAAGTACATCGCCATCCCCTACCTGATGGAAGAAGATCGTCCCGGCACCCCCAAGTTCGAGGGAAATGTGAAGCTTTTTGAGGAGATCGGCAAGGCCTGCAAGGCCCACGGTATCCAGACTTTGTATCACAACCACGATTTTGAGTTTGTGAAAATGCCCGATGGCCGCTATGCCCTGGATTACATTTACGACACCATCCCCGCCGACCTGCTGCAGACCGAAATCGATACCTGCTGGGTCAATGTGGCCGGGGAGGATCCCGCCGCCTATGTCCGCAAGTATACAAACCGCGCTCCGGTGGTGCATCTGAAGGATTTCCACAAGGAGGGCAAGCCCGCCAACATGTACCAGCTCATCGGCACCGATGTGGAGGAGCAGGAGAGCCACGGCACCTTCGAGTTCCGCCCCGTAGGCCACGGCGACCAGCACTTCCCCTCCATTCTGGAGGCCTCTGTTGACGCCGGCGCCCAGTGGGTGGTGGTGGAGCAGGATCAGTCCATCGGCCGCACCCCCATGGAGGCCATCACCCTGAGCCGCCAGTATCTGAAGGAGCAGGGCTGGTAAGTTAGTTGTTAGTTGTTAGATATTAGTTGTTAGAAGGGGCCGTGCATGAAATTCATGCACGGCCCTCAGACTGTCAATAAAGTCGCTAGCGAAAAAACTTTTTCGACACGCTCACGGCTCCCCTATACGGGGAGCCGTTTTTGTATGAGGGAATAAATTATAGTTTAGCAGGGAGCTAGAAAAAGGACTTTGTAGGGACCGGCCTCCGGACGGTCCGCCAAGGCTTGCAGTATTTTCACGGACCGCCCAGAGGTCGGTCCCTACACTTACTCTCTGCCAAATTCCAATTTATCGAACTAGCTACCGCACGGTCATCCTGAACCGCTACGAGCGGTGAAGGATCTCGGCCAGCAGCAACCGGTGCATAAAGGTTTTTTTAATCGCTGGCAACATAAAACCGAGATCCTTCGGCGTTACACGCCTCAGGATGACAGTGTGAAGAAGAGGTCAGTATTACTTCCGGTCAGGCCGCATACTTGCAAAT
>JAETPP010000098.1 GCA_021771115.1 Bacillota bacterium
AGATCTTAGTGGCATTTCCGGAAGGCTTTCCTTTTACCACATGAACATGAATCGGCTCTAGGGGAACGCTTTCGTTCGCCCAGAAATAGACTAAATAACCGCCTATCTTAAAAATTTGAGGCACAGCCTTCCACCCCTCCTTCACGGGCAAAACGGATCAGCAAATGGGCGGAGGACGAAACGATCTCCCGAAGCTGCGCCATTTCCTGCTGGTCAAACCCTTGAATCTCTGTCCACTGATACGCCGGAAGGCTGCACACAGCAGACTTAAACCCACCTTCACAAGGCTTTTCTATATAGACCTTGACCAGTTCTTTTCCATCGACTATTCTGGCTTCTGAGTGAACGATCTCCGTACCATCCGGCAGAGTCAAGAAAGGATACATCATAGCTGTTTTCTCCTTGGGGGCTTACACTTTTTTCACGCCGAAGCTGGTCTTTTCGCCGTTTACATCCCACTCGGCGGTATAGCCGGCAAGCGTTCCGATATGGCAGGCTTCTCCCAGCACATCGCCCAAGATAGAGGCCTCATTCTTTTGCAGGATTTTTGCGATCTTCTCGCTGCCGCTCTGGTAGACCTCGATATGGTCGGTGACCACAAAGCCTGCGTCCTTTCGCATGGACTGGAGCTTGGAGACGATCTCCCGCACAAAGCCCTCTTCGATCAGCTCTTCGGTAAGGTTCGTGTCCAGCACTACGGTAAGCCCGCGGTCGGAGACGGAGGTGAAGCCCTCTTTCTGGGCTGTTTCGATCAGCAGCTCCTCTTCCGTCAGGGAGATCTCTCCGCCGGAAAGGGAAAGCTTCAAAGCGCCGGTCTCCTCCAGCTCCTTTTTCGCCGTACCGCCGTCCAGGCTTTGCAGGGCGGTCCTGATCTCGCCGATCTGCTTGCCGTATTTCTGGCCCAGCAGACGGAGCTGGGGCTTAAAGGTATAGGCGATCAGGTCTGACATATCACTGAGGAAGGAAAGCTCCTTCACGTTCAGCTCCTGCCGGATGATATCCCGGTACAGCTCGCCCAGATCGGAGCGGGCGTCGGTATAAAGGGTCTGCAGGGGCTGGCGGTTCTTTCTGTTAGACAGGTTTCTGGCGGCACGGCCCAGGGTAACCACCTTCAGCACCTCGTCCATATCGGCTTCCAGGGCGCTATTGATCCGCTCTTCCTCGCACACGGGGAAATCACAGAGGTGAACGCTTTCCGGGGCGGTTTTGTCCACGGAGCACACCAGGTTGCGGTAGATCTCCTCGCACATGAAGGGCGCCATGGGGGCCGCAGCCTTTACCACGGTGACAAGGGCGGTGTAAAGGGTCATATAGGCGGCGGTTTTGTCCTCCGTCTCCCCTTGCACCCAGAAGCGCTCCCGGCTGCGGCGAACGTACCAGTTGCTCAGTTCATCCACAAAGTCCTGAAGCACTCTGGCGGCCTCCGGCACGGCATAGGCGGAAAGGTTTTGGTCTACCGCCTTCACAGCGGTATTCAGCCGGGACAGCAGCCAGCGGTCCATCACCGTCAGTTTGCAGGCGTTCAAATCATATTTTGTGGGATCGAAGTCGTCGATATTGGCATACAGTACAAAGAAAGCATAGGTGTTCCACAGGGTGGAGAAAAACTTCTTCTGCCCCTCGACCACCGCCTTTTCGTGGAAGCGGCTGGGCAGCCAGGGGGCGGAATTGGTATAGAAATACCAGCGCAGGGAATCGGCCCCGAATTTTTCCAGGGCCTCCATGGGCTCCACGGCATTGCCCTTGCTCTTGCTCATTTTCTGGCCGTCCTCGTCCTGAACAAGCCCCTGAACCAATACGTTTTTATAGGGGGCCTTGTGGAATAGCAGAGTGGAAATGGCCAGCAGCGAATAGAACCAGCCTCGGGTCTGGTCAACAGCCTCGGAAATGAAGTCCGCCGGGAACTGCTGCTCAAAGAGCTCCTTGTTTTCAAAGGGATAGTGGTGCTGAGCGAAGGGCATGGCGCCGGAATCGAACCAGCAGTCGATGACCTCCGGCACGCGCTTCATCTGCTTGCCGCAGTGGGGGCAGGTGATGGTCACCTCGTCCACATAGGGACGGTGCAGCTCAATATTCTCCGGGCAGTTGGGAGACATTTCCCGAAGCTCCTGAATGCTGCCGACAGCATGGCGGTGGCCGCACTCGCATTCCCAAATGTTCAGGGGGGTACCCCAATAGCGGTTCCGGCTGACGGCCCAATCCTGCAAATTCTCCAGCCAGTCTCCAAAGCGGCCCTTGCCGATGCTTTCCGGCAGCCAGTTCACCGTGTTGTTGTTTGCGATCAGCTCATCACGCACATCGGTCATTTTGATATACCAGGACTCTCTGGCATAGTAGATCAGCGGCGTATCGCAGCGCCAGCAGAAGGGATAGCTGTGTTCAAACTTGGGGGCGGAGAACAGCTGGCCCCGTTCCTCCAGATCCTGTAAAATAGGAGTGTCGGCGTCCTTGCAGAAGGTACCGGCCCATTTCGTTTCCTCGGTCATGCAGCCCTTGCCGTCCACCAGCTGCACCAGGGGCAGGCCGTATTTTCTGCCCACCTTGGCGTCGTCCTCACCAAAGGCAGGAGCGATGTGCACCACGCCGGTACCATCGGTCAGCGTGACATAATCATCGCACACCACATACCAGCACTTTTCCTTGGGGGTGACAAAATCGAACAGGGGCTCATATTCCCTGTACTCCAGGTCCGCACCCTTGTATTCCTCTATAATCTCGTACTCGCCCTCGCCCAATACGGTATCGCACAGGGCGCGGGCCAGGTAATAGGTCTCACCCTTGGAGGAAACCTTTACATAGTCTTCCTTCGCGTTGACGCACAAGGCCACATTGGAGGGCAGCGTCCAGGGGGTGGTGGTCCAGGCCAGGATAAAGGCCTCTTCCCCCTTCACCTTGAACTTTGCCACGGCGGAGCGCTCCTTCACATCCTTATAGCCCTGGGCCACCTCGTGAGAGGAAAGGGGCGTGCCGCACCGGGGGCAGTAGGGTACGATCTTAAAGCCCTTGTAGAGCAGGCCCTTGTCCCAGATCTGCTTTAAGGCCCACCACTCGGACTCAATGAAGCTGTTGTCATAGGTGACATAGGGATCGTCCATATCCGCCCAAAAGCCCACGGACCGGGAGAAATCCTCCCACATGCCCTTATATTCCCACACGCTTTCCTTGCATTTGTCGATAAAGGGGGCAATGCCGTAATGCTCGATCTGCTCCTTACCGTTGATGCCCAGAAGCTTTTCCACCCCCAGCTCTACCGGCAGGCCGTGGGTATCCCAGCCGGCCTTTCGGGGCACCAGATTGCCCTTCATGGTTTGAAAGCGGGGGAACAGATCCTTAAAGGCCCGGGTCTGCAAATGGCCGATATGGGGCCTGCCGTTGGCGGTGGGCGGGCCGTCGTAGAAGGTATATACGGGATCATCCTTCCGCTGCTCCATGCTCTTTTCAAAAATGCGGTTTTCCCGCCAGAACCGCTCCGTTTCCTTTTCGCGCTCCACGAAATTCAGATTGGTGGAGACCTCCTTGTACTTGCTCATGCCGAAACCTTCCTTTCCGTATTTTCCACATAAAAAGGGCTTCCGCCCCGATGACGGGACGAAAGCCGCAGCTTCGCTATACCACCCGATATCCATCAATATGGGCCCCGATAACGGCGGGGTGCCGGCTTCCCCTACTGAGACCGCCCTTAGACGGATCCTTTCAGCTTGCGACTTGGGAGTGATATCGGGGAATTTATTTTTCGCGCCTACTCGCACCGGCTTGCACCATGAAACGGCCTCTCCCGTTTCCCGCCGGCTCTCTGCAGCTTTCCCGCGCCCCGCTTTGTCTCCGTCACAGTCTTTTTCTTATGCTTTTATTTTACTATGCGCATAAGCGTTCACCGTGATGATCGCTTGCGATCATTTTACCATAAAAAGCGCGGAGAAGTCAAGATGGATTCTGAAGGGCGATGAATGGGCAATGAGCAATTCAGAGCAAGGACCATCTTGCTGATATTCTTGGCTCCCTTCTGTCATCTCTGAACAAAAGCAAAGCAAGCTTTGCTTTCAGTGAAGGATCTCGTCCTTCCTCCCTTTTGCTCAGGGATTAAGATCGAGATCCTTCGTCACTTCGTTCCTCAGGATGACAGACAGGGGACCTGTCTCGCCTGTCGGCTCGGTCAGTTCGCACCAGCGTCCCACCGGGACGCGCTTACCTCTTTTCTAACAACTAATTACTTACGACTAACAACTAAAAAGGCAATCCGCCGTCCAGTATCCAGCCCCCCCTTCCCTGCCGCCTCAAAATTTTTCTTGACAACTGCCAATTTGCGTTTTATAATTTAAGAAACTTAATTAAGATATCTAAATAAGCAGAAGGAGGTTCTCCGTGGAATCTATCAATCGTCCGGAGCTTGTGAAGGAACACAATTTAAATCTGGTCCGGCAACAGCTGTTTGCGCTGCGGCAGGCCACCCGGCAGCAGCTCAGCGCGGCCACCGGCATCAGCAATGTCACCATGGGAACCCTGCTTTCTCAGCTTTTGGAAAACAATGAAGCGCTGGAAACAGAAAAAGTGCAGTCCGCCGGTGGGAGACCTGCCAGCATGTATTCCTATAATGCCCGCCGCGAGTACGCCCTGCTGCTCTCTGTCGGCTTTGAAAAAACGGAGTACCGTTTTCGGGCCGTTCTCATTGACCTGTATGGCGAAGTCGTTTGGGAAGAAGGGCGGCCGGCTGTCTGTTTGGACTATGACGAGACGCTGGCATACATGAAGCGCCTGCTTCAGATCCGGACGCCGGTAAGCGCTATTGGGATCGGCCTGCCCGGCATCGGCTTTGGAGAATACCTGCACAAAGGCAAGGGTGCGGAATACTTATCTTTAGAGGCGCTGGAATCCCTTCGGGAGGAAACAAAGCTTCCCGTTCAGGTGGAAAACGATGTGAATCTTGCGGCGATGGGCTATGCAATGCGCAATGGGATCGGCCCAAAAAAGACGCTGGCGTATCTCTACCTGATGCGCGGCACCTATGGCGGCTCCGCCATTTATCTGAACGGCAGGCTGCATCTGGGAAAAGGCCGCTTTGCCGGGGAAATGCTGCCTCCGCCCTACAATTCCGGGTGGTTTCGCATGGAGCCGGAAAACACTGCTGTTTTGGAGGAAGCCCTTTTCACCACGCTGCTTCCTTACCTCACGATTTTGGCCCCCCACCATCTGGCGGTGGCCAGCGACTACATCAAAGAGGAACAGCTCAGAGCTGTAGAAGCCCGGCTGTCCGCTTTGGTAGGCCCGCAGCACTGTCCTGAATTTTCTCCGGCTGGAGAGTTTGGAATGGATTATCAAAAAGGGCTGGAGCGGCTGGCTTTGGAGCAGATGCCTTTCCCTGTCGGGAAACGCTGAGCAGGCTTTTCTCCTGTCATTTTTTCCATTCATGAATTTCATTTTGAAAGGAATATCGACCTATGAGTGCAAAGCAGAAAAATTTAGACATGACCCAGGGAAACCCCACAAAGCTGCTGGTTTTATTCGCGATCCCCATGTGGATCGGCGGTATTTTTCAGCTGCTGTACAATTTGGTGGATACCTGGGTCGTTGGAAAATTTGTGGATCTCCATGCCCTTTCCGCCATGGGCTCCGCCTCCACCACCGTTTTTTTCCTGATGATGCTGGGGCAAGGTGTTACCAACGCGATCTCCGTTATTCTGGCCCAAGCAGAGGGTTCGCGCCAGGAAGGGCTCATGAAAAAGGCCGTGGCCCATGCCTACTACCTCACCTTGGCAGCCGGGCTGGTTCTGGGGCTTTTTTCCCTGTTCGGCGCCCGCCCTTTGATGGTGGCTTTGCAGACGCCCGCCGAAACCATCGATCAGGCGGTACTGTACATCCAGATCATAGGCGGCCTTTCCATCGGGCAAACCGCCTATAATTGCTCCACTTCCGCCCTGCGGGCCATCGGCGATTCCAGAACTCCCCTCTATTTTCTGATTTTTTCCTCGCTTCTCAACGTGGCGCTCGACCTTCTTTTCGTGCTTGTCTTTCACCGAGGAATAGACGGCGTGGCCTGGGCCACGGTGATTTCACAGATCGTTTCCGCCGTTTTATGCAATGCCTATATGCTGAAAAAATATGAAAAGCTTTGTCCCAATAAGGAAGCCTGGCAGTTCGACGGCAAAATACTGCGGGAATATTTTCGCATCGGCGTTCCCATGTGTGTGCAGAGCGCGGTGCTGTCTATTGGGGATATGATCATTACCTCTGTGATAAACTCTCACGGTGCGGATGTTATGGCCGCTTATACGATCGGCAGCAAGGTACAGCAGCTGGCTACCGTTTCCTTCTCCAACCTGGCCTTCTCCTTTTCTGTTTATTCCGGTCAGA
Organism: Bacillota bacterium; assembly: GCA_021771115.1. GTDB lineage: Bacteria > Bacillota > Clostridia > Oscillospirales > Acutalibacteraceae > Acutalibacter. The sequence goes on from JAETPP010000098.1 coordinate 6,349, forward strand.
ATTTCGGCGCGAAAAAGTACGATCGGGTCAAAACCGGCTTGAAGAAAGGCTTGCTGCTGATTGGAGGCTTAGCCCTTGTTTCCACGGTGATCATGCTGATTTTCGCCCCTCTCCTCGCCCCGTTCTTTATGAAAGAGGACAACGCCTTTGTGCTGGACGCTTCTATTTCCCTGATCCGCATTCAGGCTGTGCTGTTTGTTGCGCTGGGCGCGATTTGGGCGGTAAATTCCACCCTGCGCGGCGTGGGCCGGGTGAATATCACTCTGGTTTCCAGTATCGTGGAGCTTGCCTCTAAAATCGGCCTTTCCCTGCTGCTGCCTGTTCTTCTGGGCAGCCTTGGCATGGCGGACTATCTCGGCATCTGGATGGCCGCGCCCATCGGCTGGATGCTGGGACTGATCCCCTCCCTCCTCTATTTGTTCCACTGGTTTAAGCACCCGGAAAAGCCGGAAGAAAGGCCCATGGCGGAAGTGGAGTCTGTATAAGTTCGACTAACCAAAAACAGCTCACATCACTCCCTTAACATAGCAAAAGGAAGCAGGCAGCTGCCCGATTTACGGCAGCTGCCTGCTTCCCTTTTTCTTTCTCTGTGCTTTCCTGCTGAAAAGCAGGGATTATTTCGATTCGGCGAAGTTCTTTTTAGAACTTGTACCGATAGGATTTGTGCCGGGATTTTCGAGCGTAATTTTGTCGGTGACAAGGCGCAAAATCGCAGCCAATCTCGCGATTGGCAAGGTTTTGCAACGCAGTGGGCGGCAAAATTTGCCGAAAAGACTGGTACAGTTTCCTATCGGTACAAGTTCTTACAATACCTCTCCAGCATAGAGGCCGCTTCCGCTCTCGTGGCCCTTCCCCTGGGGTCAAGAACGCCGCTGCCCTTACCGGAGAGAACACCTGCTTCCACCGCCCAGCAGAGCGCGGGCTCTGCGTATTTGCTGGCTTTGCCGCTGTCTGTGAATTTTTCCAGAGTGCCGGAGGCAGAGGGACTGCCTGCATAGCGGTACAGTATGCTTGCCAGCTGTTCTCTGGTGATGGGATCATCCGGGCCGAACCGGTTTTCCCCGTATCCGGCAACGATCCCCCGTTCCGCCGCCCAGGCTATCGCACCATGGTAATAGGCGCCGGGCGCTACATCTGTAAACAGCACAGGCGCGGCGCTTTCCGGCTTTCCTTCCAGCCGCCAAAGGATCGCCGTGAGCATTCCCCTGGTGGTAGTCCCGTCCGGCGAGAAGATCGTTTCCGAGGTACCCGCCATCAGCCCATTGTAATAGACATAGCGCACCGCGTCATAGTACCAGCTGTTTTCCTTTACATCGATAAAGGGAAGCTCTTCCGGCCCCGGCGGGTCAGGATCTACCGGCCCCGGATCGGGAGAACCGGGCTGTGTCCCTTTCGGGATCGTTTCTGTTTCCAGCACCGTATGGCAGACCGTACATTCCCTCTGCCTCAGTCCCTCCTGCGTGGCGGTGGCGGGCGTTACCACCCTCCAGGCTCCCGGAGTATGGGGAAGCTTTTCGAGAGTGACCTCCGCAAGAGTTGTCCCCACAGTTCCCGGCTCATCGGAGAAAATACCGCCGCATGTGGGGCAGCTCCAGTAGAGCAGATTGCCCTCTGACGCGCAGGTGGCCGCCTTGGCTTCCACTTTTATCAGCTCATGGGGATGCGCCGGCGGCGCCATGGTCACCGTGATGGAAAACTCCGTCTCCACGAAATTCTTGGTATCCCAATACACCACGGTAACCGTGTTCTCCCCTTCTATAAGCCCTTCCTCCGGCTCCTTCCAGAACCAGCCCACAGGCAGGGCTGCTGAGGTAAGCTCTGTTTCATTCGGCACTGTGATATCCTCCGGCAGCGCTTCCGGGCGATCTGCCTTGGCGATGGTCACCGGGAAGGATCGGGGCTCCAGACCGGTATGCCTCTCATCGCCTTCCACCTTGTACCACACGGTATAGGTATCCGCGTCCGTATTGACAGGAAGCCGTTCACTGTATTCCCCTGTTTCACTCAGGCTGTACAGAATCGCACCGCCTGCCGCCTCTCCCGGCTCTATCAGGACCTGACCCGCTCCGGTATATTTTAGGTCCGTTTTCGCTTTTGGAGCTTTTGTGAGAACCGCGGGAGTGGGATTTCCGGCATAATCCGGATTTTCTTTGATCGTGACCCCCTTGTACATGCCATTATAAGAGTAATTGGGCCAATCAGAGGGGCTGCTGGGAGAGGGAACTGAATTGACAAACTTGGAGGTGGCAAGCACGATCACACTGCCAGGCATTTTCCCGGTGACCACGCCGTTTTCATCGATTTCAGCGCATTCGGACTTGATCAAGCTGCTGGGCTGCATCTTGCGCCAGAAGAACCCTGTATTCGCATTGGCAGGGGTTATTTCCGCGCTCATCTGCCCCTCCTCCCCCACCAATACGGTGCCGGGGCCGGAAACCTTGATGCTTTCTATGGGAATGAGATCATCCTCGTTATAGTAGTAGCGGATATCCGTTATCTTGAAGCCGTAGACGGGATCTGTTCCCTCGGGCCAATAGGTGCCGCAATTAAGCCGGAAGTTATTTCCCTCCACATAAATTGTCTGCCCGGCAAGCTCCCTCCCATAGAAAGTGGTGGGATCATAGCCCAAAAAATCCTCCATGTCGGGAAAGATCTCCAGCTCCAGTGCATAGGGAGAGCCTTCTTCTCCCAAGTAGGTCTTTTCATCAAAGGTGATCGCGATATACTTTACGTTCGGCGGCGCCTCCCAAAACCAACCATCAATGAAATAGTACTCTCTCTTCACGTTATGCAGATTTTCCGGATATTTGGAGGAATAGTAGGTCTCCGATACCGCCGCGCTTTCCGTATATCCACTCTGAAAGGCCTTTGCCCGTATTTTTTTCGGCTCCTCCAAAAGGATGGGACCGGTATATTTCAAAGAATCCCGGGTGGGGATAGAGCCATCCAGCGTATAGTAAATATCGGCTCCCTCCGCGCTGCGCAGCGTGACAGTCTTATTTTCCTCGTAGTCGAGTTCAGAGGGCCCCATGATCATGACCTCGTCAAAGCCATTCCAAGGCCAATAAGAATTCCCGCTGGGAGTTACAAATTCCGGCGGAGAAAGCCTTTCCTCATACAGCGGCTCCACGCTTTTGATTTTAAAGCCATAGTCGCTGCCGGTAAGGGGGAAATTCAGCCTCACAGAAAAGCTGTTTCCGGGAATGATCACACTTTTTCCCTGCAGCTCATCGTGAATAAAATGGGTCCGATCCACATCGGCAAACTCATTATAGACCGGCTGCTTCTCCCCATCGTACAAATACAAGCCGTATCTCCAAAGCCGGGCGTCAAAATAAGGGCCGGAACGAAGCCTGCTCTCCGGCGGAGCGGGAAACGGCAGATAGGTTTCCTCGTCAAAGGTGACCTTCAGGCATTTCGCGTTTTCATCGGGATATGTATAGGTCCAGGTATCGTAATAATTGTAATTTTTGTAATGGAAGCTTTCCGGATACTCAGAAACATAGTAAACCTCTTCCGTCTTATAGCTGTCCACGCAGCCGGGCTTAAAGGCCTGGATCCTGAGCCATGCGGAGCTTTGCAGGATCAGCGGCCCGGTATAGACCCTTCCCGCCTCCGCCGGGTCGGAGCCATCCAACGTATAGCGGATCACGGCGCCCGGCGTTTCGCAGGTGATCGACAGGGTCAGCTCCTCCTGATAATACCCGCCGGGCTGACTGACCACGGGAGACGCCACCGTTTCCTGAATGCCATCTGCCGTCAAAGCACGCAGCGAGGC
>JAETPP010000099.1 GCA_021771115.1 Bacillota bacterium
TATCTTCACGAGTGGCTGCGGCGCCTCGCCGCTAAATTCCAATTTAGCGCACTATCTGTCCCTACCTGCTGTCATCCTGAGGAAAAAAGGCGCTTCGCGCCTTCTTGACGAAGGATCTCGGCCAGCAGAAACCGGCGAATAAAGGTTTTTTTAATCGCTGACAGCATAAAACCGAGATCCTTCGGCGTTACACGCCTCAGGATGACATTGGGAAAAAGAGGTCAGTATTATTTCCGGTCGGGCCGTACGCTTACAAATACCGCCTGCTATCTTCACGAGTGGCCGCGGCGCCTCGCCGCAAATTCCAATTTAGCGTACTAATCGCCCCTACTCACTGTTATTACTGAGGAAAAGGGGCCTCGCTTCTTCCCGAAGGATCTCGGGTAGCACTAACCGGCGCAAAAGCCCTTCCTTTCCTTGGGCCGAAGGCGCCACTACTGTTTAGCATCAAAAAGAGCACATCCCCGAAGGAATGTGCTCTTTTGTGATCTTGTAGAAACTCAGATGTATAAACGCATGTGAGTAAACTCATATGTGTAAACTCATTAAATCAAACAAGCTTAATTTAATGAGTCAGGAAGAACATCAGGGCGAACAGGATGCCGATGACCCAGGTACCGATGTTGATTTCCTTGATCTTGCCGGTGAACAGCTTGATGAAGATGTAGGCGATCAGGCCGAAGGCAATGCCGTAGGAAATGTTGTAGGTCAGGGGCATGATGGCCACGGTCAGGAAGGCCACAACGGCGGTGGCGGGATCGTCCCAATCGATATTGCGGATATTGCCCATCATCAGCACGCCAACGTAGATCAGAGCGGCGGCGCAGGCATAGGTGGGGATCAGCTGTGCTACCGGGGACAGGAACATGGCGATCAGGAACATGGCGGCGGTGGCCATAGAAGCGAGGCCGGTGCGGCCGCCCTCGCCAACGCCGGCGGAGGACTCCACAAAGGTGGTAACGGTGGAGGTGCCGCAGACAGCGCCGGTGCAGGTGGCAACAGCGTCAGCCAGCATGGCCTTGTTCATGTTGGGCACATCGCCCTCCTTGGTCAGCATGTTGCCGGCGGCGCAGGCGCCGTACAGAGTGCCCAGGGTATCAAACATATCCACCATGCAGAAGGCCAGCATAGAGGTGAGGAACATTACCACAAAAGCTCCGGTGCCGTGCTCAGCAATATAAGGGGTGAAGTTAAAGCCCTCGGTAAAGACCTTGCCAAAGGCCTGAGTGCCGAAATCCTTGAAAGCGCCGAAGAAATCGGAAGACAGATTGGGGGCCACGGCGGAATCATAGAAGCCGGGAACAGTGATCAGGCCGATCACATAATAGAGCACAGCGGAGCCCAGAATGCCCCACAGCACAGCGCCGCGGATCTTGGCCTTGGCCATGGCGCCGATGGCAAATACAGTCAGAATGGTGAGCAGCATGGGGAAGATGGATGCCCAGGTAGCGCCGCCGTTGAACACGTTAAAGGAAGCAAGGGACACCTTCGTGGAATCGTTGCCTACCACAATACCGGCGTTCTGCAGGCCGATAAAGGCGATGAACAGACCGATGCCGGCGGCAATGGCGGTTTTGACAGCCTTGGGAATGGCGTCAAAAATAATCTTCCGCAGGCCGGTGACAGTCAAAAGCAGGAACACCACGCCATCGATCAGAACCAGAACCAGAGCATTGGCATAGCTGAGGCCCATGCCTACGCACACGGTGTAGACAAAATAAGCGTTCAGCCCCATGCCGGAGGCCTGTGCCAGCGGCAGGTTGGCAAGCAGCCCGATCAGCACTGTGCCTACAATGGCAGAAAGGGCTGTGGCGATATAGATCGCGCCATAGCTTACGCCCAGTACGTTGGTGCCGTCACCAAAGGGATCTGCAAACATTCCGGCGTTGACCATCAAAATGTAGGCCATTGCCATGAATGTGGTGATACCGGCGGTGATCTCTGTCCGGACGGTGGTGCCGTGTTCTTTCAGCTTAAAGAACTTTTCCAAAACATTCACACTCCTAACAATAAAATATGCCCCCAAATTTTTCAGCAGCCTTTTCTGAAATACAGGTGACCGTCAAACAACATGGGGGAACGAAACTAAGTATATCGTTTCCTTCGCGGAAAATCAATAGATTTGTCACATTTTATTCATATTTTTCCTTTTTTGGGAGCTTTTTGCTTTCGATCCTGTAAAAAAAGGCGGTCTCATGGGGGAAAACCCATAGACCGCCGGCGGATCGCTTACTTCTTTTTCAGATTCTTTGCTTCCAGAGAATTCTGACACCACTGAATTTTATGCTCGATCTTGCACAGGTATTTTTGCAGGGCCTCGATCTCCTCCAGCACATGCCGGCGGTGATCGGTAAAGATCTCCAGCCGCTGCTCCAAGGTGCTGTCTCCCGATTTTACCAGGTCGAAATACCGCTTGATATCCTTTAACGGCATGCCGGTGCTTTTCAGGCACATTGCCATTTCCATTTGCGACCTGTTTTCTTCCGTATAGGTGCGGATGCCGCTTTCCGTCCGTTCCGGCGTGAGGATCCCCTCTTTTTCATAAAACCGCAGGGTGTGGGGCTTTACGCCGAAAAGCTCCGCCATTTGTGAAATGCTGTACTGCATGGAAAACATCCTTTCTGAATCGCTGTAAAGCCCTTTGCGTCCGGCAGGAAAAGGCATGGGCTGAATCGATATCTTCAGTTTAGTATCTGCCCGACGGCTTGTCAACAAAGGGGGAAAAGGTAGTTTTGTGAATTTTTATACAAATATGAATGTATAAATTTGCAAATATTCGGGGTTTTACCACTTGAAAATGAAAAAATATGCTGTATAATAGACCTCACAACCAAGAAAATTTTACAAAACAGCCGGGAAACCTCCATCGTCTGTTCCAAAACGGCCGAAGGAACCGGCTTCTGGAAAGGAAGAGGTCATTATTATGAAAAAGATCAGTGTTTTGTTAGCGTGCGTACTGCTGCTGGGTGTTTTGTTTGCCGGCTGCGGCGGAAACAACAACAGTTCCGGCGTTCCTACTGTAGAAAGCGGAAAGCTTCATATGTCCACCAATGCCACCTTCCCTCCCTATGAAATGCTGAAGGACGACGGCAGCTTTGAAGGAATTGACGTGGAAGTGGCGGAGGCTATCGCAAAGAAGCTGGGTCTGGAGCTTGTGGTGGACGATATGGATTTCACCGCCGCTCTTACTGCCGCCCAGAACGGACAGAGTGACATCGTGATGGCCGGTGTGACCGTAAATGAAGAGCGCAAGGCTGTTCTGGACTTTACCGATTTTTACGCCAAGGGCGTACAGGTCGTTATTGTGCCGGAGGGCTCGGACGTGACCCTGGATAACCTGGGCGAGAAGATGATCGGCTGCCAGAAGGGCACCACCGGTTATACGCTGGCATCCGCCCCTGTGGAGGAGGATGGTTACGGCGAGGACCATGTGATCGGCTATGACAGCGGCGCCCTGGCCGTGGAAGCGCTGAAGGGCGGGCAGATCGACTGCGTGCTCATCGATAATGAGCCTGCCAAGGCCTATGTGGCCGCCAACGAGGGCCTGACCATTCTGGAGGGCGAGTGGCTCAACGAGGACTATGCTATCGGTGTGAAGAAGGGAAACACAGAGCTGCTGGAGGCGGTCAACGGCGCGCTGAAAGAGCTGATCGAGGACGGTACCGTGCAGAAGATCATCGACAGCTATATTTCCGCTGAGTAAAAAAACAGGAAACGGCTCTTCGCGTCATCTGACTGCCGCGAGGGCCGCTTTCCCGCTGTATTGCCGCAAAATGGATTGAGGAGGGAAGCTCAGTGGAGAAGTTCTGGGCCGACTTTATTGAAAAATTTAAGATGGCCTTTGTCACGGGAGATCGCTGGAAGCTCTATCTCCAGGGCATGGGCACCACCCTGGGGCTCACGGTCACCGCTTTGGTCATCGGCGTTGTTTTGGGGGTACTGGTGGCGGTGATCCGCTCCGCTCACGACCAGCAGCGCCCCGGCCGGCGCAGCGCTGCCCTGGGGATCGTGAATGCCATATGCAAGCTGTACACCACCGTGATACGCGGCACGCCCATGCTGGTGCAGCTGCTGATCTGGGGCTTTGTCATCTTCAAAACCAGCCGCAACCGTTTTCTGGTAGGCATGCTGGGGCTGGGGATCAATTCCGGGGCCTATGTGGCGGAGATCGTCCGGGGCGGCCTGATGAGCGTGGACCCGGGCCAGTCTGAAGCCGGGCGTTCCCTGGGCCTTGGCTATGTGGACACCATGCGCTATATTGTGATCCCCCAGGCCTTTAAGAATATCCTGCCTGCTTTGGGCAACGAGTTCATCGTTCTGTTTAAGGATACTTCCCTGGTGTCCTCCATCGGCGCGGCGGAGATCCTTTACTATGCAGAGGCGGTAGGCGCCAAGACCTACGAGTATATGTTCCCCTATCTTGGTATTGCTTTCATGTACCTGGTGTTCTGTATTCTCTTTACCTGGCTTCAGGGAAGGCTGGAAAGGAGGCTGAGGCAAAGTGATAGACGTTAAAAATTTAGAAAAATCCTTTGGGGGGCATCAGGTGCTCAAGGGAATCAACGAGCACATCCACAAAGGAGAAAAGATGGCGGTCATCGGTCCCTCCGGTTCCGGAAAATCCACCTTTCTGCGGTGCCTGAACCTGTTGGAGCAGCCCACGGGGGGGACCATCACCTTTGAAGGCGTGGATATTACCGACCCCAAAACGGATATCAACGCCCTGCGCAGCCGTATGGGCATGGTGTTCCAGCAGTTCAATCTGTTTCCTCATCTCTCCGTACAGGAGAATATCATGCTGGCTCCGGTAAAGCTGAAGCGGATGACGAAAGCGGAGGCCGCCAAAAAAGCAGAAGAGCTTTTAGAGCGGGTAGGCCTGCCCGATAAGGCGCTGTCTTACCCGAAGCAGCTTTCCGGCGGGCAGCAGCAGCGTATCGCCATCGCCAGGGCCTTGGCCATGAACCCGGACGTGATGCTCTTCGATGAGCCCACCTCCGCCCTGGACCCGGAAATGGTGGGGGAGGTGCTGGAGATCATGAAGGAGCTGGCGGATGAAGGCATGACCATGGTGGTGGTCACCCACGAAATGGGCTTTGCCCGGTCTGTGGCCACCCGGGTGCTTTTCATGGACGAGGGCGTGATCGCCGAGCAAAACGAGCCGGAGGCCTTCTTTACAAATCCCCAAAACCCCCGGCTGAAGGAATTTCTTTCCAAGGTGCTGTGAACGGACGATCGCTGGAACGCTATGCTGTTTTTGCTTGGCGGTTTTTCTGTCGGTTTCGAAAAGATAGAGAAGCTCCCCGTGAAAAAAGCGATGCTAAAGTCTTAAAAAATGATCGGAAATAGAGAAAACGCCAACCGTGCTTAGGGGTCGGCGTTTTCTCCATTTCTGTTTGTGTGAACGCGCCCTGGTACAGTTGTCAAATAGCTGTCGCCAAAGCAGGCGCGGCACTCCCTTGCAGACGATCTTGGCTGTGCTTTCCAGACAGAAACCCTCTGTTTCCGCAGGATAACCAAACCCAATTTTTCAGAGCGTTACTGCATGGGCGGCAGCGCCGTCCCGTGCAAAAAGAAAAAAGAGAAACAAGGGCCGGAGCTTTCTCCAAGACGCCATTGTCTCTCAATGCCGCCTGGTTTTGCAAGCTGTCAAGGATGGGATTTCGTTTTTTAAATCTCTTCTCAAGTATTTCCTGAAAAATGCAAATTGAGAAATCCTATCATACATTTCTTTCATAAAAGCCGAATCGCAAAAGACATCCTTTTTTATAAAGAACCCGGTGTTTCTTTATCAGTCAGCTTCTGGAGCAAAGGAAAAACCTTCCCCGCAAAATAGAGTAGGAAGGCTTTTTCATTATGGAATAGATTTGAAAAGAAAAGGTCGGTGATCCAGAATGGCCTCATAAGTGGTGATGGCTAAAGCCTTCGGCGGCAGACGCTTTGAGCGCCGCCACATCGCGGATAGTCTTTTTCAAAACGACTCCCTCGCTTTTCTTTTTGAAAATTTGCCTCCCGGCACAGACATTTGGCCGTAATCACTTCTCCGCGGGGCCGGGAAGCTCTTCCTTTTGCTCCTGGAACAGGTCGTTCCGGGTGATGTTTTTGATCCACTTTTTGCTGCGGTAGTGGTGGATCACCCAGGGCCATTTGACAAACTCGTCCGTGCAGAGCAGGAAATAGACCCAAAGGGGCGGCAGCTTCAGCACGGCGGCGGCAAAAAAGCCCAGGGGCAGAGCATAGACCCACATGGCGAAGGCGTCGCAGATCAGGCCGAAGCGGCTGTCGCCCCCGGCGCGGAACACACCGGCGATCAGGGTGGTGTTTACCGCCGCGCCCAATACATAATAGGAATTGATCAGCAGCATGACCTTCAGATAGTGCTTTCCGGTTTCCGTCAGGTCGGCAAAGCCCAGTACAAGAGGCATGGAAAGCAGCACGATCACGCCGCCGATGAGCCCGGTGATCACCGTGAGCCGCACGATCTTTTTGGCGTCCGCTTCTCCTTCCTCCATTTTATTATCCCCGAATTTCTGGCCCAATAAGATTCCGCCGGCGTTTGCCATGCCGAAGCAGAGAATGGTGCCGAAGTTTCGCACCACCACCGCCAGGGAATTTGCCGCAACTGCGTCGTTGCCCAAAAACTGGCCGATGATCACAGAATATAAGGAAAAAGCCAGGCCCCAAACGGTATCGTTGGCCAAGGCGGGCAGAGCCATCTTCATAAAATCGGAAAACAGCTCCTTACTGCGCAGGAACATGTAGGAAAGCTTCAGCTTCACATCTGTGCTTTTCGCGGAAACAATAAAGCACAGCACAAGCTCCAGCACCCTGGAAATGGAGGTGGCAAGAGCCACGCCCGCCGCTTCCATTTTCGGTGCGCCGAACAGGCCGAAAATAAACACGGCGTTTAAAAGCACATTGGTGGAAAAGGCCACGGCGTTTAAGACCGTGCTGATGGTCACCCGGCCCATGCTGCGCAGCACGGAGAGGTATACCTCAGTCAAGCCCCAGCAGAGATAGGCCACGCTCATAATGCGGAGATAAGAAGCGCCGATTCGAATGAGCTCCGGGTCCGGCGTGAACAGGCGCATCATCCATTCCGGAATGGTCAAAGCGCCCAGGGCAAATATGACAGAGCAGGTCACGGAAAAGCGCAGGGCAATGCCCTCCACCACCTGGATGGCCCGGTGTTCTCCCTTGCCGAAATATTGGGCGCACAGCATGGTGGCCCCGGTACCCAGGCCGTAAAGCACCATGAACAGAATGTTCGCGTACTGAGAGGCCAGCGATACCGCCGAAATAGAGGATTGGCCCACAAAATTCAGCATGACCACATCGGCGGAGCTTACCGCGGCGCTTAAAAGGTTTTGCAGAACAATGGGAATGACAAGCTTACCGATTTGCCGGTAAAAGCCATTCTTTTGTAATTTGGCTGATTCCATAGATGTTTTCCTCCCCTATATCCCTAAAACGCAATAACATCTCCAGTATAAGGTCAAAGGATTGGCTTTGTCAATAAGAACACGGCCGATCCCAAACGATATTTCTAAATGCAGAAAAGAATACTCCGGCGGTGAAAAAGGATTGACAGAAGCGGCGGCGCGGAATATAATACAATCAAACCGATAAGATCATTTTGTGCGGAGAAGATGCTTTTTTGTTCCCTATGCAGAGAGGCGGCGGTAAGTGCAAGCCGCTTAGCGGAGAAAAGGCAGGCCGCTCCCGCCTGCGGGGCTTTTACCCGGCGGCGCTTTTGGCACAGCCACTGTGAGGAACAGCGGCGTATCCCGGCGTTAACGGGGAAGAGAGGCCAAAAGAAGCCGGTCGGCTTCTTCCGGCAATTTGGGTGGTACCACGGACCAGTCCGTCCCATAGGGGAGCGGATTGGTCTATATTTTTTGCAGGAAAAGAGAGGAATAGCAGGATGAAAACCGTTATTTGGAACGGTTCTCCCAGAAAAAAGGGGGATACCGCTTCGCTGATCCAAAGGCTGCGGGAGCTTTTGCCGGGGGAAATTACGGAGATACAGGCCTATTCCTGCGATATTGCCCCTTGTGTAGACTGCCGCTATTGCTGGGAGCACAGCGGCTGCTGCCGGGAGGATGGCTGGCAGGAGCTGGAGAAGACCCTTCTTTCCTGCGATAACGTGGTGCTCGCTTCCCCTATTTACTTTTCAGAGATTACCGGCCCCTTGCTTTCTGTGCTCAGCCGCTTGCAGCAGTACTTTTGCGCCAGGTTTTTCCGGGGAGAAAGCTCGCCTTTTGCTCCAAAGAAAGGCGGTATCCTTTTGGTGGGCGGAGGGGACGGCAGCCCCCGCCGGGCTCTGGAAACTGCGGAAACACTGCTGCGCCAGATGAATTGCCGGGAAATCTTTCCCGCCATTCTCTGCCATAACACCAACGCGGCGGCTGCGCTGGAGGAACCAGGGATCACAGAGAGGCTTCAGGCGTTCGCTGATTTTTTGAAGCTATAAGACAGATATAGAGAGGAAGGATATGCTGTGGCGGAAATCAAGTACTGTATTGAGCAGCTGAAAAAGCTCTGCGCGATCGATAGCCCCTCCGGCTTTACGGAGCGGGTGGCGGATCATTTGATCCGGGAGCTCCAGCGGCTGGGCTATGAGCCGAAAAAGACGAAAAAGGGCGGCGTGTTTGTCTGCCTGGGCGGGGAAGCGAAGGATCCCGCTGAACCGGATGGACTGCTTTTGATGGCCCACGTGGACACCCTGGGGGCTGTGGTGCAGTCTATCAAGGGAAACGGGCGGCTGCTTCTTTCTCCGGTAGGCGGCCTGCGGGCGGAAAACTGTGAGGCGGAGAACTGTGTGATCTATACCCGAGAGGGCAAAACCTACACGGGCTGTTTGCAGCTCTGCGACGCCTCTGTCCATGTGAACCGGGAATACGGAGAGAAGAAGCGGCAGTTTGCGGGCATGGAGGTGGTGATCGACGAACCGGTAAAGAATCCAGAGGATACCCGCAAGCTGGGGATCGAGGTGGGAGACTTTGTCTGCTTTGACCCCCGCACCGTGGTGACGGAAAGCGGCTATATCAAAAGCCGGTTTCTGGACGACAAGCTCAGCGCCGCCATTTTGCTGGCCTACGCCAGGGAGCTGAAGGAAAAGAAGGCCTCTCTCAAGAGAAAGGTCTATCTGCACTTCACCGTATATGAGGAAGTGGGCCACGGCGCCGCGGCCTCTGTGCCGGAGGATGTTTCGGAGATCGTCAGCGTGGATATGGGCTGCGTAGGCGAGGGCCTGCAGTGCACCGAGCATGAGGTTTCCATCTGCGCCAAGGATTCCGGCGGGCCATACGACTATACCGTTACCACAGCGCTGGTGCAGGCGGCGAAGAAAGCGGAGGCGGCCTTTGCCGTGGACGTGTACCCCTATTACGGCTCCGACGCCGAGGCGGCTCTTTCCGCCGGGTACGATGTCCGGCACGGCCTTATCGGCCCCGGCGTGTACGCCTCTCACGGCTATGAACGCTCCCATAAGGACGGCGCGGAAAACACATTGAAGCTTTTGTGGGCCTACACAATAAAGAATAAAAAAGCAAGCTCTGCGAAAAAGGGAAAAAACAGGAGGTAATTATCATGCAGTGGACAGGACTGAACGAACTGAGAGAAAAATATCTGGCGTTTTTTGAAAGCAAGGAGCATCTGAGGCTCCCGAGCTTCTCGCTGATCCCCCAGGGGGACAACAGCCTCTTGCTGATAAACTCCGGCATGGCGCCTATGAAGAAATACTTCACGGGAGAGGTCACCCCGCCTAAAACCAGGGTGACCACCTGCCAGAAATGTATCCGCACTCCGGACATTGACAGCGTGGGCATCGACGACCGCCACGGCACCTTCTTTGAGATGCTGGGCAATTTCTCCTTTGGCGATTATTTTAAGCGGGAAGCTACCGCCTGGGCCTGGGAGTTCTTTACCAAGGTGCTGGAAATGCCCCCTGAAAAGCTCTATATCTCCGTCTATGAAGAGG
>JAETPP010000100.1 GCA_021771115.1 Bacillota bacterium
TTCCAGGTGTATGGAGCCGATATCAAAGAAGAAGAGCTGCTGCGGGCCACAAAGGACGCCCATTTTGTGTTTTCCTGTCTGACAGACAGAAGCGGCCTCAAAAAGAAGGCCTTTGATTTGATCGAGAGCGGGAAGCCCCACTATGTGGCCTCCCATATTGTGCCGCTGATGGAGCGGGAGGATATCGATTACGCAAACCTGCAGAAGGAGGAATGGCAGGGGAGGGAAGAAGCCTCTCAGCAGAGCTTTTTTGAGCTGATGGCCGAGGCCAAAACCCTGGCACAGCGGCTGATCACAAGCTTTGATCAGGGGGATTTTGCCGCGCTGACACAGGAAAAGCCCTTTGGGTAAGAAACAAAATATAAAAAGGCGGCTTTCCACAAGGAGCTGTTTTCAAACAGCCCCTGGAAAACCGTCTTTGTTTCATTTTTATTTCGGAAAGCAAAAAAGGGAAAAGAAAAAGAGCCTTACGGCTCTTTCTTCTCTACAGGTTTCAGCTTAGACGGCACGGGTCACTTTGCCGGAACGCAAGCAACGGGTGCAGGCGTATACACGCTTCGGAGTACCGTCGACAACAGCCTTAACACGCTTGATATTCGGCTTCCAGGTTCTGTTGGAACGTCTGTGAGAGTGGGACACTCTGATGCCGAAGGAAACGTCCTTGCCGCAGAATTCACATTTTGCCATAACTGCACCTCCTTAAAATCAGACGATTCGAAATTTACAACATTCTGAATTATAGCAGACCCCCCGATAAAATGCAAGTTTTTTTTGAAAAGAATTGTGTTTTTCTTCGGGATAGTTTATAATCCTAAATACAGGTAAGGAGGATTGCTATGCTTTTTAGTGTTATCAGAAGTGTTCTTTCCGGCCAGCATGTCGATGTTTGGGCAGTGGCAGCTCAGGTGCTTTCCATTCTTTTTGTCATCTTCTGCATTCTTCCTCTTCATGAGTTTGCCCATGGCTGGGTGGCAAATAAGCTGGGAGACCCCACCGCAAAGCTGGAGGGCAGGCTTACCATGAATCCGCTGGCAAGCGTGGATCCCATGGGGGCCTTGGCGCTGCTTCTCTTCGGGTTTGGCTGGGCCAAGCCTGTTCCGGTGGATCCTCGATACTTTAAGAAACCCAAGCGCGATATGGCAATCACCGCTTTGGCAGGGCCGGTTTCCAATCTTCTGGCAGCGCTGGTGGGCGCTTTCATTGTAGCCGTGATACAAGCTTTCGCTCCTTACAACGGCATTACAATGTTTTTCTTTCAGTTGTTTTATTATTATGTACTGGTCAATATTACTTTGGCGGTTTTCAACCTGATCCCCATTCCTCCTCTGGACGGTTCTCGAATTATTGCCGCTTTTCTCAGTGATCGTGCCTTGGCAACCTATTATCGCTACCAGAATATTTTTGTGATGATCCTGTTTTTTGCTATGCTTACCGGCGCTTTGTCCGGGCCGTTATACACGGTGCAGAGCTTTTTTGGCAATATTATTTTCACCATCGCCCGGTTTCCCTTCCAGCTGGCAGGAGTGCTTTGAGCATGGAAAAGCTGCAATATAAGCTGGATGTATTTGAAGGGCCGTTAGACCTGCTGTTGGTCCTCATCGCCAAAAACAAACTCAATATTTACGATATTCCCATTGCGGAGCTTTTGGAGCAGTATTTGGAGCAGATCGACCTGATGCGGGAAGAGAATCTGGATATTGCCAGCGAGTTTCTGGAAATGGCGGCTCGCCTGGTGCAGATCAAGGCCGCGTCTCTGCTGCCCCGCCAGGAGGAGGAAGAGGATCCCCGCATGGAGCTGACCGGGCAGCTGCTGGAATACCAGCAGTGCAAAAAAGCCGCGGCGGCCTTAGCGGAGCGCGCTTCCTTCGATACCGTGATCCGGGAGGCGGAAAAGCTGCCTGCCGATTTTACCTATAAGCGTGTTCACGAGCCCAGAGAGATCGTACAGGCGTTGGTTTCCGCCTGGGGCAAGGGGAAAAGCCTGCTGCCGCCCAAGCCGGAAAGCTTTTCCGCTTTGGTGACCCGGAAGATCGTTTCCGTGGCTTCTCAGGTGGTGTTCGTGCTGCGAAAGCTCTGGAAGCGAAAGCGCGTTTCCTTTCAGTCGCTGTTTTCGGAAAAGAAAGACCGTTCCGAGCGGGTAGCCGCTTTTCTGGCGGTGCTGGAGCTGGTAAAAAGCCGCAGAGTACGGGTAGAAGGCGATGGAAGCAGCTGTGAAATTCGGCTTTTGGAAAAGGGGGAAAACCGTTGGAACGAGAGGAACTGATGGGAAAAACCGAGGCGATCCTTTTTGCCGGCGGGGAACCGGTGGCGTTGGAGCGGATCGCCCAGGTGCTGGGTGTGCGCACCTATGCCGTAGAGGAAGCCGTAGATGCTTTGCGGGAAAAATACAATACCCCCAATAGCGGCATTCACCTTCTGCGTCTGGAAAATACCGCTCAGTTTTGTACGAACCCCGCCTATATCCAGCCGGTACGGGACGCTTTGGATCTGAAGCGGAACACACCGCTGTCTCAGGCGGCCATGGAGGTACTGGCGGTGGTGGCCTATAATCAGCCGGTGACAAAGGCCTTTGTGGAACAGGTGCGGGGGGTAGACTGCTCCGGTGTGATCGGCAGCCTGATGCAGAAAGATCTTTTGGAGGAGCGGGGCAGGCTGGAGCTTCCCGGCAGGCCGCTTTTGTATGGCACCACAGAAAATTTCCTGCGCTGTTTTCAGCTTTCTTCTCTGGAGGAGCTTCCTCCTCCGCCCTCCGAGCAAGAGGAAGCGGGGAAAGAGCAGGAAACGATGGAATCATTATTTTGATCCGGCCGGAAGGGGTGGTATCCTGTGCTTGTTTTGAAGATCCTGGGCGGCATACTGCTTTTTCTGTTTGTTCTGACCCTGGTTCCCCTTCGCGTGGAGCTGGGCTTTCAGCAGGAATTTTCCTTGACGCTTCGCTATCTCTTTCTCTCGTTCCGGCTTCTGCCCGGGAAAGAAACCGAACCGGAAACGGAAAAGCGGGAGGAAGAGAAGCAGGAAACGGAAAAGAAACTTGATTTGAAAAAAAGCCTCAAGCGGCAGGGCTTCTTCGGCTTTGTGGAAACCTTGCTTGAATTGGTGGGGGTGGCGGCACACTCCGCGAAAGAGCTGCTTTCCCATCTGAAGATCAAAGCCTTCGACCTTTACTTATGCCTCGGAGGAGCCGGAGACGCGGCGGAGGCCGCCATACAATACGGGCAGCTGTCCGGAGCCGTCTATTCCGCCTGCGGGCTTCTGTTCGGGCTGACCGGATGCCGAAAAAAGGCTGTCACTGTAGATCTGGACTATCAGGCGGAGGAGAATCAGGTGGATTTTTCCGCCAGGCTCTCCATTCTGCCCTTGTTTCTCATCAAGGAAGGGATTTCCCTGCTGATACATGCACTGCCGCCGGTGCGCAAGCTCCTGAGCGGCGGTCCCGCCAAAAATCAAAAAAGAAAGGTGACCGGCAATGAGTGAGAATAAAGTAAACGATCTGATGGATGTAACACTGGATAAAATCAAGCACATGGTGGATGCAAACACCATCATCGGAGACCCTATCACCACGCCGGACGGCACCACGGTGATCCCGATCTCCAGGGTAAGCTACGGCTTTGCCTCCGGGGGTTCTGACCTGCCCTCCAAGGCGCAGCCTGCGGCGGGGCTTTTTGCCGGAGGCAGCGGGGCTGGGATCACAGTGATCCCCATTGCGTTTCTTGCGGTCTCCCACGGAAATGTGCGGGTCATTCAGATCGAGCCGTACATGGGCCCGGTAGACAGGGCGCTGGAGAAGATCCCGGAAATGGTGGACAAGATCTCCGCCTTGTTCCGAAAGGACGGGAAGGAAGAGGCGCCGGCGCAGAAGCCCACCGAGGAAGAGCTCACAGAAGCACCGGCGGCGGAGCTCCCGAAGAAGGAAGGCTAAAGAATATTAGGCCCCCTTTTTTGCATACTCATGTGCAGAAGGCGGGTGGTACTATGAAAAAACGATTCCGGCGGGCGGCAGGGCTTTTCCTTGCGCTGCCCCTGCTTTTGCCGCTGGGGCATGCCGGGGCGGAAGAAGCGCCGCAGGGCCTGTCCGCGCAGAGCGCTGTGCTGATCTCTGCGGATACGGCGGCGGTCCTTTATGAAAAGGATTCCGGAAAGCAGCTGTCCATGGCGAGCACCACAAAAATTCTAACGGCGCTGCTGACGCTGGAGGAAGCGGAAAAAAAGGGAGATCCCGTCATCGAGATCACAGAGGAAATGGTAGCGGTAGAGGGTTCTTCCATGGGCCTGCAGGCGGGGGACGAGATCACGCTGACAAATCTGGCGGCCGGCATGCTGCTGGCTTCCGGAAATGACGCGGCAAACGCGGCGGCTCTTTCTCTTTCCGGTTCCCAGGAGGAATTTGCAGAAAAAATGAACCGGCGGGCAAAAGAGATCGGGATGAAGGATTCCCATTTTGTCACGCCCTCAGGCCTGGACGACGAAGCCCATTATTCCACCGCCTATGATATGGCTCTGCTTGCAAGGGAAGCCTTAAAAAACGAAGCTTTTCGAACGCTTTGCTCCAGCTCCACCTATCAGGTGACCTTTGCTCAGCCGGAAAAAAAGGTATCGTATACCAATCACAATAAGCTGCTGCGTTTTTATGAGGGCTGCATTGGAGTGAAAACCGGCTTTACCAAAAAATCCGGCAGGTGCCTTGTTTCCGCGGCGGAGCGAGATGGCGTTACCCTGATCGCGGTGACCCTCAACGCCCCGGATGACTGGAACGACCACATGGCAATGCTGGATTACGGCTTTTCCACGATGAAAAGCGTGTCCTTCGATGGCAGCGGTTTTTCCTTTGCGCTTCCTGTGGTGGGCTCAGACCGGCAGACAGTCCGGGTGCGGGGCGGCCGGGGCGGAAGCGTATCTCTGCCCGCAAAGGAAGCGGGCCAGGTGACCTGCCGCGTGCTTCTTCCTCCGTTTTGCTATGCGCCTTTGCAAAAAGGGGAACAGGTGGGAAGGCTTCAATATTATTTAGGGAATTCTCCGGTGTACAGCATTCCTCTTTTTGCGGAGGAGGATGCGGCGGTACAGGAGAAAAAGCCCGGATTTTGGGAAAGATGGTTTGGAGCGGCCTGAGCTTTGGCCGCTTGGGACATAAGTGAGGAAAGGGACGTGGCAAGCCAATGGCAAAGGCCGAAAAAAGCAGACTGCAAAAGATACTTGCTTCCAGCGGCATCGCCTCCCGCAGAAAAGCGGAGGAAATGATAAGCGCCGGGAGGGTTACGATAAACGGCAGACCGGCAAAGCTGGGAGACAGCGCTGTGCCGGGAAAGGACCGCATTGCGGTGGACGGAGAGCCTATCGCCTTTTCCGAGGAAAAGGTTTATCTCGCCCTGCACAAGCCCAGGGGCTTTGTCACCACAATGAGTGACGAGAAGGACCGGCGCTGTGTGGCAATGCTGGTAGAGGATCTGGGCCGGCGTGTTTACCCGGTGGGAAGGCTGGATAAGGATTCCGAGGGCCTGCTGCTTATGACCAATGACGGCGAGTTTGCCAATTTGGTGGCTCACCCGAAAAAGCACATTGCTAAAACCTATCGTGTCACGGTACGGCCTGCTGTAACAGAGGACCAGCTTGCCCGGATCGCCACAGGGATCCTGATCGATGGAAAAATGACCGCTCCGGCCAAGGTGCGGGTTTTGGAGCAGC
Source organism: Bacillota bacterium (assembly GCA_021771115.1). GTDB lineage: Bacteria > Bacillota > Clostridia > Oscillospirales > Acutalibacteraceae > Acutalibacter. The sequence goes on from JAETPP010000100.1 coordinate 5,683, forward strand.
AGCAGGGCAGGGTGGTTTTGGAAATCGTGCTGTACGAGGGCAGAAATCGGGAAATCAGAAAAATGTGCGAGGCACTGGGCTTGGAGGTCGCCCGCTTAAAGCGTATTGCGGTAGGGCCGGTCAGGCTTTCCATGCTCCCGCAGGGAAAATACAGAGAATTGACAAAGGAAGAAATTCGCGGCCTTTTGGCGGAAGCGAAAAAAGAAGGAGGAAGAAAAAAGAATGATAGAGATCCTTCCCATGCAGGACAAGGAACGGGAAAAAGAACTTTTGCTGACAGTGGACGGCGCAGGTGAAAACGCCAGAGTGCTGGCAATGACGGAGCGGGGAGAGCTGCTGGGCTGGACAGCGGTAGAGCTTTCTGACAGCACCCTTCGCATTCTGAAGCTTTCTGCGGGAGAGTATGATTTTTCCCGCCCGCCTCAGGGAGAGGAAATTTTTGTCCTTGACACCCTAATGCGTTCCGCAGCTTCCTTTGGAGAAACCTTCGGGGCCGGTCTCATTGAAACAGCTTTTCCGGATTTTTATGGTTTTCTGGCCCTTCGCGGTTTCACTGCGGAGGAAAGCCGGGCCTTTACGCCGATGAGCACGATCGTGACATATGAGTAATAAAAGAATTTTCGGTGGGCGAAAGCCCGCTTTTTTCTTAACTTTCTTTGAAATCTCCGGAAATCGGTTGCAATGATTCCAGGAAAATGGTAAAATGTTTATTTGGTAAAGCGCGACTATTTTGAGCTTGGGAATGATACAAATGCTGAAAAGTATGACCGGATATGGACGCGGTGAAGTGCTGGCTGACGGCAGGCACATCGTGTTTGAGATCAAGTCCGTCAATCACAAATTTTTTGAGTTCAACGCCAGGCTGCCCCGCAGCTGCATGTTTGCGGAGGACAAGTTGAAAGCCTTGGTGCAAAGCCGGGTCTCCAGAGGAAAGGTGGATGTGTTTCTTCAGGTTGAAACGATAGAGGATACCGGCAGCGAGGTGCTGATCAATCTTCCCCTGGCCGAGGCCTATGTTCGGGCTCTGCGGGAGCTGAAGGAACGGTTTGCCCTGTCGGACGATGTGTCCCTGTCCCTTTTGGCAAGATATCCCGATCTGCTCACCGTTCAGAAAGCGCCGGAGAATGAAGAGGCCGTGTGGACGGCCATCTGCGCCGCCGCCGAGCCTGCTCTTTCTTCTTTCCTGGGAATGCGGGAAACAGAGGGCGCCCGGCTGCACCGGGATATCACGGAAAAAACCGACCGCCTGGAAACCTTGGTGGGAGAGGTGGAAAAGCTCACGCCGGAAACCGTAAACGAGTACCGGGAGCGCTTGCAGGAGAAGCTTACGGAGCTGCTGGGCACAAACCGCTTTGACGAGCAGCGTGTGCTGACCGAGGTGGCCCTGCTTGCCGATAAGGTGGCCGTGGACGAAGAAACCGTTCGGCTGCGCAGCCATATTCGCCAGCTTCGGCAGATGGTGGATTCAAAAGAGCCCGTAGGCAGAAAAATTGATTTTCTGGTACAGGAAATGAACCGGGAAACTAACACCATCGGCTCCAAATCCCAGAATTCAAAAATCGCTTATCTGGTGGTGGATATGAAGTCTGAGATCGAAAAGATCCGGGAACAGATCCAGAACGTGGAATAAAGGAGAGCAGTATGCGGCTGATCAATATAGGATTTGGCAATATGGTTTCCGCGGAAAAGGTGGTGGCAGTGGTAAGCCCCGATTCCGCGCCCATCAAGCGCATTGTGCAGGAGGCCAAGGAAGCGGGAAATTTGATTGACGCCACCTTCGGCCGCCGGACAAAGGCCGTGCTCATTATGGATGGCGGCACGGTAGTGCTTTCCGCTATTTTGCCGGAAACCGTGGCAGGCAGATTTAACGGAAAAGAGGAAGCTTCCTCCGGAGGAGAGGCGGCTGACTGAATGATTCCCGCCATGGGGGAAGATACTGAGATTGGACAGAGAAAGAAAGGAACGATCCAAAATGGCAGAGAAGGGGTTGCTGGCAGTGATATCCGCTCCCTCCGGCGGCGGAAAAGGAACCATCTTAAAAGAGCTTTTTGCCCGGGATGAGAATCTGCGGCTGTCTGTGTCCGCCACCACCCGAGCGCCCCGCCCGGGGGAAGAACACGGGAAGCAGTATTATTTTCTTTCCCGGAAGGAATTTGAAGAGCTGATCGCCCAGGGAAAAATGCTGGAGCATGCGGAATATGTGGGAAACTATTACGGCACTCCCCGGGACCCTGTGGAGGAATGGCTTTCTCAGGGCCGGGATGTGGTTTTGGAAATTGAGGTGCAAGGCGGAGCGCAGGTCAAAAAGCTGATGCCTGAGTGTGTTTCCATTTTTATTCTGCCTCCTTCCATGAAGGTGCTGGGAGAGCGGCTCCGGGGCCGGGGGACTGAGGCGGAGGAAACCGTGCAGAAGCGTCTTGCCACGGCCCGGCAGGAGATCCCGCAGGCTAAGGAATATGATTATTTGGTGTTCAATGACCGGCTGGAGGATGCGGTGGAGGATATTCTCGCCATTCTTCGGGCGGAAAAATTAAAATACAGCAGAAATGCAGATTCTATCGAAAGGGTGTTGAACGATGCTGAAACCGTCTGATAACATGATCCGTACTCCTCACAGGAGCTATTATTCCCTGGTGATCGCCGTGGCGAAGAGAGCCCGCCAGATCGCGGAGGAAGCGGAGGAAGAGGGCAAGGTCCTCACCGAGAAGCCGGTAGACCTGGCCGTTCACGATTTTGTAGACAATAAATTCAAAATTATCGAGCCGGATTCCTTCGAGGATGAATGATGCTTTGTTCGCGCAGGTGGCAGTAGAAAATACCGTTTACCGGTTTGACAAGCTCTTCACCTATGCGGTTCCCACAAAGCTGCGGGAGCGGGTCGCTCCGGGCGTTCGGGTGGAGGTGCCCTTCGGCGCCGGGAACCGCGGACGGATCGGCGTGGTTTTTTCCCTTACGGAAGAAAACGGCCAGCAGGTGAAGGAAATTAAGGCTGTTTTGGATAAAGAGCCTGTTCTTTCCGCCGATATGCTGGAGCTGGTTTTATGGATGAAAGAGCGGTATTACTGTACGCTGTTTGAAGCGGTAAAGCTGATGATCCCCTCGGGGCTTCAGTTTCGGCTGAAAAACAGCTATGTGCTCAGTCCTGATTTTAAAGATTTCGACCGGGAAGGTTACACCCCTGTCCAGTGGCAGCTCATCCTTTTGCTGCGCTCGGCAGGGAAGTCTGTTTTTTCTGAAACCATTTCCGGAAAGCTGGGGATCACAGAGGATTCTCCCGATTTCTCCGCGCTGCTGGAGCGCGGGATCGTCTGCAAGGTGAATACGGCTGCCAGTAAAATCAAAGACGCGGTCTCCAAAATGGTTCGCCCCATTCCGGACTTTCCCGGAAAGCTCACGCCCCGGCAGAGGGATGTATACCAAACGCTGCTGGACGTGGGAGAGGCTTCTGAAAAAGAGCTTTGCTATTTTACCGGGGTTTCCTCTTCTGTGGTAAAGGCGCTGACTGAGAAGGGCGCGGCGGAGGTTTTTGAATACGTGGTATACCGCAGGCCGGAATATTTTGGGGAGGCGGAGGAACGACAGACTGTTCAGCTTTCTCCTTCGCAGCAGGAGGCCTTCGACGGCCTTTTGGCGGAATACCGCAGTCAAAGCGGCAATCGGTGCGCTCTGCTTTACGGCGTGACGGGCAGCGGGAAGACCTCTGTTTTTTTAAAGCTGATCCAGGCGGTCCGTGAAGAGGGCAAGGGCGTGATCGTCATGGTGCCTGAGATCTCTCTGACGGGCCAGGCCATCAGCCGGTTCCGGCAGACCTTCGGCGACAGCGTAGCCGTGTTCCACAGCGGCCTTTCCCTTGGAGAACGAATGGACGAGTGGAAGCGTGTCAAGCGGGGAGAAGCGGGAATCGTGGTAGGCACCCGTTCTGCGATATTTGCGCCGGTGCAGGAGCTGGGCCTAGTCGTGATCGATGAGGAGCAGGAGCACACCTATAAATCGGAGTCCAGCCCCCGGTATGACGCCAGAGAGGTGGCCCGCTACCGCTGCTGGAAAAGCGGCGCTTTCTGTCTGCTATCCTCCGCCACCCCTTCTTTGGAGTCCTGCCGTATGGCGAAGGAAGGAAAATATGGGTTTTATAGGCTCACCGCCCGGTTTGGAGAGGCAAAAATGCCGGAGGTAGAGCTGGTCGATATGAATTTTGACGGGCTTCCCGGTGACAGCTATGCCATTGGCAACCGGCTTTCCCAGGCGCTGATTGAAAATTTCCGGCAGGGCAGACAGTCCATCAT
>JAETPP010000101.1 GCA_021771115.1 Bacillota bacterium
TAGCCACTGGCTGGGATATGGCCGAGATTCTTCGCCACCTTCGGTGACTCAGAATGACAATAGGAGGATGAGGCCGGTTTTACTTCCGGTCGGGCCGTACGTTTGCAAATGCCGCCTGCTATCTTCACGAGTTGGTGCAGCGGTACGCTGCTAAATTCCAATTTAGCGCTCTAGCTACCTCGTTTCGCCTGTCAGTTCGGGTGCTGTACCCCAGTGGGGCTTGTTCTGCAACGACCGAAGCGACAGCTGAGAACGGTACGCTGCCAAACGTTTCTGAATAAATAAAGGCTCTTTCCGCTTGGCTGGATGATCTCCCGCCGCGCGGAAAGGCCCTTTTCCTTTTTTAGTCTGAGGAAAAGAATAGGCCGTTTATCCTTGTTGAGGTGTCTAAATTAGGCGAGTGTTCTCTGGGGAATAACGGGGAAACGACATATTACTTAACACGATTAAGAATATAGAATAGGAAGGAAAGGATATGCATATTTTGAAAAAAGGCGATTGAATTGTGCGAAACGCACAAAAAAGAGCGATTAAATTGTGAGATTATTAAAATACGAGGCAACTGCACAAAAACTGTTGACTTTTCCCCGAGGGAAGAGTATTCTATATACGAAAGCAGATTAAAAAACGAGATACAATTCCCGGCAATTTGCTTTTTGTTCTTTACTTAAGTATGTTTCTTAAAGAATGTTGGAAGCGCCGGGTTTGCTTTGGAAAAGGAGGAAGGAGTATCCTGGAAAAAATAATAAAGCAGCTGCGTTCGCCGGAGAAGCTTCCTGCCGTTGTTGTCGGCTTTGACGGATATGTAGACAGTATCCTGCGGGTCTGCCGGCAGACAGGCGGAGCAGGGCCTGAATTCTTTGATACCATGGAGGAATTCGGAAATTACATCCGGGGAAAAGCCTGGAAAAGCTGCTCGCTGGAGTTGAAGCTGCAAACGGAAAAGGTAGGAGGGAACGCGCCTATTTTTTCCCAGACCATCTCTCATCTGGGGGCGCAGGTCAGTTGTATCGGAGCTTTCGGAACGCCTCAGCTGCATCCGATATTTCGGGAGCTTGAAAAGGCCTGTACCCTGTACAGCATCAGCGGCCCCGGCTTTTGTGAGGCGCTGGAATTTCGGGACGGCAAGGTGATGCTGGCACGGAACGACTGCATGAAGGTGGATTACAACACCCTGGTCGAAAAAATTTCCGTCCCGAATCTTTTGAAAATGGCAAACCAGGTAGATATGCTGGCGTTTTTTAATTGGAGTGAGCTGCCGGGCGCTACCTCGATCTGGCAGGGGTGCCTGCGGGATATCTTCCCCAGGCTGGGCGAAAGAAAGCGTCTTCTGGTCGATCTTTCCGACTGCTCTCAGCGTTCTGAACAGGAAGTGCGGGAGGCAGGCGGCCTGATCCGGGAATTTGCCGGATATCTGGATGTGGTCCTGAGCCTGAACCAGAACGAAGCCGAGGCCCTTGCAAAAAGCCTGAAGCTTCCTTTAAAAGAAAATGCGGACTTGGCCGCAATGCTGCGGGAGCGTTTGGCCTGTGAGATGGTGGTGATCCATCTGCTGGACAGAGCCTACTGCGCAAGCGAAAAGGAAGTTGTCTGCCATGTGGGCCGCCAAATTCAAAAGCCGCTGCTTTCCACCGGCGGTGGAGATAATTTCAACGCGGGATTTGCCTTTGCCCTGCTTCAGGGAATGATGCCCGAGGAAGCCCTTGCTGTGGCAAACGGTGTGTCCGGATTCTATGTGTCTCATGGCCGAAGCCCCGACAGAGAGGAGCTGGCGGCTTGGTTAGAAGAAAATTTTACAGAAAAAAGTATAGAACAGAAAGGAAAGATTTGTTATGAGATCGCCTAAGATCGTATTTATCGGAGCAGGCAGTATGTCCTTCGGTACACCTACTTTCCGCGATATCTTCACCACGCCTCAAATGAAGGGAGCTACCCTTTGCCTGGTGGATATCGATCAGGAAAACCTGGACCGGATGTACGGCCTGGCAGTGAAGCTCAATGAGCACAGCGGCTTTGGGCTGAAGATCGAAAAAACCACAGAGCGCCGTGAGGTGCTGCCCGGAGCGGATTTTGTCATCAACTCCCTGGCCATCGAGCGCTGCGAGCTGTGGAAGCAGGATTTCAATGTTCCCAAGAAGTACGGCGTGCGCCACTGCCTGGGAGAAAACGGAGGCCCCGGCGCCCTGTTCTTCACCATGCGCACCTTCCCGGTGATCATGGATATCGTTCACGATATGGAAGAGCTTTGCCCCAACGCCTGGTTCCTGAATTTCTCCAACCCGGAAACCAGAATTATTCTGGGCGTGAACATGTATTCCAAAATCAAGTGCATCGGCCTGTGCCACGGTATTTTCATGGCCCAGCACGACATGGCGAAGATCCTGGGCAGAGATCCCGCCACCATCGAAGTGTTCGGCGCGGGCATGAACCACTTCCAGTGGATCCTTTCCGTGCGGGATAAGGAAACGGGCGAGGACCTGTACCCGGAATTCCGGGAGAAGGAGAAAGCCTTCGATCCCGCCTTTATGCCCTATTCCAGAAAGATGTTCCATTTCTTCGGTCTGTATCCCACCTGCTCCGACGACCATCTGGGCGAGTACCAGGCCTATGGCTATGAAGCCGGTGAGCACGGCTACGACTTTGACTGGGACGCCCAGGACAGAGTGGAGATGAAAAAGACCATCGCCGCCCTGGTGTCCGGAGAAAAGGATATCGACGAATGGCTGGTGCCCTCCGGCGAGCAGGCCATCAATGTTGTCACCAGTATCTTCTTCAACGACCGCAGGAACATTCCCTCCGCGATCTGCTATAACGACGGCGCGATCAGCCAGCTGCCGGACGATGTGGCGGTGGAGCTGCCCATCACGGTGGACGGAGACGGTGTTCACAAGCGTGTCGTCCGGAACATGCCCGACGGCGTGATCGGCCTGATGAACCAGCAGGTCTCGCCCCAGCGGCTTTCCATTCGGGCGGCGGCCCAGGGCTCCAAGGAGCTGGCTCTCCAGGCGCTGTTGTGCGATCCCACCATCAACAGCACAGAGGCAGCGGTAAAAATTGTAGATGAACTGTTTGAAATCAACAAGCAGTACATTCGGAAATGCATTTAAACCTCTAATTTAAGAAAGGAAGAGAATCATGAAAAAACAGATTTTTGCACTTCTTCTCGCCGCTGTTATGATCCTTGGCTTTACAGCCTGCGGCGGAGACAACACATCGGGCACAGACGCTAACCCGAGCAGCAAGACCGATGGCTCTCAGCCTGTATCCTCTCAGGCGGGAACCGGCGGGGAAGACGAACCCTACAGCGGCCCCATGACTTTGGAAGAGGTTCCCTCTCCCACGAAGGATCCCTTCGGCAAGTACGATCCTCCCATTACCGTGACCACCATTCACACCAGCAATGACGGCGCGTTCTGGATGCCCGAAGGAGATACTCTGGAGGACAACGTTTACACCCGCCGCTATTCCGAGCAGCTGGGCATCAATTATGAATTCAAGTGGACCTGCCCCGGCTCTCAGGCAGCTGAGAAGCTGAACACCATGCTGGCCTCCGGCGATCTTCCCGACTTCCTGTCTGTGGACAGAACCACCTTTGAGAAAATGTATGCTGCCGGGCTGCTGGAGGATCTTACGGTTCCGATTCTGGAGTACGCCAGTGAATACACCAGAAAGTATCTGACCGGCGACTATTCCTATCTGTTGGACGCAGCTACCAAGGACGGCAAGTATTACGGTCTGGTCAACGGCTTCGGCTATCAGGACGGTGGCGATATGTTCTGGATCCGCAAGGATTGGATGGATAAGCTGAACCTGAAGGTTCCCGAGACTCTGGAAGACCTGGAGGCCGTTATGGAAGCCTTCAAAACTCAGGACCCCGATGGAAACGGCGCGGACGATACTTATGCCGTTGCCATGAGCGCCAGTTCTCAGGGCGCCTGGCAATACACGCTGGGCAACGCTTTCTTTAACATTTTCCAAGCCTATCCCAACGCCTGGTATGAGAACAGCAAGGGCGAGATCGAATCCGGCCTGTTCGGTGAAGAAGCCCGGGAAAGAACCCGTACCGCTTTGGAAAAGGCTGCCGAGTATTATCAGAAGGGCTATTTCCCTCAGGATTTTGCCACCATGGACGCCGACATGATGAACGAGGATATCTTCAACGGTAAGTGCGGGATCTTTGTAGGCGATGTTTGGGGCGCTTACTGGCCTCTGATCCTCCATCTGGATCACGATCCCAATGCCGACTGGATCGCCGTTCCCGTTGTGAGCGGCCCTTACGGCGAGGGTAAAATCGTCCGTGACGCCGCCCAGGTGCAGAACATTCTGGTAGCTACCAAGGGCTGCGAGCATCCGGAGGCCCTGGTCAAGATGACAAACCTGTATCACGACCTGAACAACAACCCTGAGACCATGGAGTTCAGCACCTTCAATACCGATCCCACCGACAACAACCAGCCCTTCCTGATGTATCCCCTGGGTATTTACAATCCCACCTTCAACTATGAAGGTCATGTGGCCATTAAGGAAGCGATGAAAACCGGGAACACCGATGGACTGTGCGAAGCCTACAAGCAGTTCTACGATCAGGCAGAAGCGTATGTGAACGAGGGAGACAGCGCCGGCTTCCCTGCCTACCGGTCTTATCCGGAAGAGGGCACTTCTTTTGAAGTGATCGAAAAGTATCAGAATAATAAGCTCATCGTCTTCAATGAGTATACCGCGGAGGAAACCCCCTTCATGATCGAAAATGGGCCTACCGTAAAGAAGATGTACGATGAGATGGCAATCCAGGTGATCACCGGAAAGTCCGATATCACCGCGTTTGACACCTTTATGGAGAGCTGGGACGAAATTTACGGAAACACTGCCACACAGGAAGTGAACGATTGGTTCCAGGCTAAGGGTGGCGAAAGCATCCAAAGCAAACTGGGCTGATAACGAAAAAAAGCCGCAGGGTCGGAGCATTGTCTTTCGCTCTGGCTCTGCTCGGCTTTTTTCAGTAAAAATCAGAAAACTACAACCATTCTCTCTTGTTTTATTCGGTTCGATCTCGGCGGGCGAGAATGGGATAGATAAGGGAGGAGCATGGTTGTGAAGAAATCCAGATCGGCGTATCTTAAGCGTCAGATCCCTCTGTTCGTCATGATGGCGCTGCCTGCGATCCTGGTGCTGGTTTACGCCTACGGGCCCATGGCGGGCCTTGTCATGGTATTTCAGAAATTCCAGCCGGCAAAGGGCTTTTTCGGTTCGGAATTTGTTGGACTTGCTAATTTTGACCGAATTTTTCAGCTTCCGGATATCGGAAGCATCGTATGGAACACCCTGTTCATCGCCACCATGAAGATCGTTTTGGGGATGATTGCCGCCATTTTGGTGGCTATCCTCTTGAACGAGCTCCAGAGCAAGGTATTCAAAAGAAGCGTACAAACGATCATCTATGCGCCCTATTTCCTTTCCTGGGTAATTTTGGGCGGTATTTTCAGAGAGCAGCTTTCCAGAGACGGCCTGGTGAATATGATACTGGGGACCTTCGGCGTATCCAGCATCAATTTCCTGGGCGAGGCGGCGATCTTCCCCTGGGTGCTGATCATCACCGACCTGTGGCAGATGACCGGCTTTAACGCCATTGTCTATCTTGCCGCCATCACCAATATCGATCCCACCCTCTACGAGGCCGCCGCCATCGACGGCGCCGGAAGGTTCAAGCAGGTGATGAAGATCACACTCCCCGGGATCATGACCTATATTGTCCTGATGATGATTTTGAATATGGGCTCGGTGCTCAATGCCGGACAGGACCAGATCCTGATGCTCTATTCTCCCAGCGTCTACAGTACGGGTGATGTGATCGATACCTGGGTCTACCGGGCGGGCTTAAAGGACGCTCAGTATTCCCTGGCGGCCGCCGTGGGCTTCCTGCGATCCATCGTCAGCCTGGTGCTGGTGTCCGCGTCCTATCTGATCGCGAAAAAGAAGTTCGACTACAACGTGTTTTAGAGAGGAGGGAAAGAGATGGTATCCAATACAGCCGGCAGAAAAGTCTTTCGTGTGATCAACACAGCGTTCTTTATTTTGTATGCGCTGATCTGCCTGATCCCCATTATTCACATTGTTTCCATGTCTTTCAGCTCCAGTACGGCCGTCAGTGCCGGAAGAGTTACGTTGACGCCTGTGGAATTCACTTTGAAGTCCTATGAATATGTGATGAAAAAGGATGAATTCTGGACGGCGTTCCGCATTTCCCTGGTGCGTGTGGTGCTGGGGGTATCCATCAATATGCTGATGGTGATTTTTGCCGCGTTCCCTCTGGCAAAAACAAAGCAGGAATTCTGCGCAAGGAGCTTTTTTGTGTGGTTCTTTATGATCACCATGCTGTTTTCCGGCGGCATGATCCCCACCTTTATGGTGGTGAAGTACACGGGCCTTTTGAATACGATCTGGGCTCTGGTGATCCCGGGAGCGGTGCCGGTGTTCAACGTGGTGCTGATGATGAATTTCTTCAAGGCGGTTCCCAAGGAGCTGGAGGAAAGCGCCTTTATGGACGGCGCGGGCTATTTCCGCATCCTGTTCCAAATCTATCTGCCCGTATCCCTGCCCGCCATAGCGACCCTGGTGGTTTTCTCTCTGGTGACCCATTGGAACTCCTGGTTCGACGGCATGATCTACATGAGCGACGCCAAAAACTATCCCATGCAGACCTATCTGCAATCCATTATGGTGAGCCCCAATACCAGAATGATGACTAAGGCCCAGGCGAATCTGCTGCGGCTCATTTCCGACCGCACGCTGAAGGCGGCCCAGATTGTCATTGCCACGGTTCCGATCCTGCTGGTATATCCCTTCCTGCAAAAATATTTTGTGGCCGGTATGACGCTGGGCAGCGTGAAAGGATAAACGGCCCAAGGAGAATTTATGAAAAACGTACCTGACTTTAAGGAGCACAACCGGGAGGTCAGAGAGCTGTGGGATTCTTATCGAAAGAATACCCATACCCGCGTCCCCATGATCACCGGGATATCCGACAGGTTTTTTGTGCTGAACCCTGTGACAAATCCTAAAAATGTTTCCTTCTATGAATATTCGAACGACCCGGACCTGATGTTCGATATGCAGTGTGTCTTCAGTGAATACGCCAGATTCAACATTCCCGGCGACCACGAGCTGGGGATCCCGGAAGAGGGCTGGAATGTCAATATAGACTTCCAGAATTACTACGAAGCAGCCTGGTATGGCTGCGAGGTGCGCTTCCCGGAGGGAGAGGTGCCCTATGCCGTGCCGCTTCTGAGCGATGACAGGAAAAACCTGTTATTCGAAAAGGGGATTCCCGATCCCTTCGGCGGCTTTATGACAAAGGCCAGGGAATATTACGACAGATTTCAGGAGCGGATAAAATCCGCGGAGATCCTGGGCCAAAGGGTCGCAAACGTGGGAGCGCCCTTTACCGGAACCGACGGCCCCTTTACCATGGCCTGTGAGCTGCGGGGGGCGGACAATCTCTGTATCGATATGCTGGAAGATCCGGATTACTATCATCAGCTGATGGATTACCTTACGGAAAGCATCATCCTGCGGATGAAGGCCTGGAGAAAGTACATGGGATACCCCGAGGTCGCGAAATCCTTCGGCTTTGCGGACGACAGCATTATGCTGCTGTCGAAGGAGATGTATCAGGAGTACGTGCTGCCCTATCACAAAAGAATGGCTCATGCCCTTTCCACCATGGAGGAAAGGGGAGGGGTGCACCTTTGCGGCGACGCCACCCGGCATTTCAAAACGATCCGCGACGAGCTGAACATTTACAGCTTCGACACAGGGTTCCCGGTAGACCACCGCGCCCTCTGTCTGGAATTGGGGGACGAGGTGGCCATTCAGGGCGGCCCCCGGGCGCAGCTGATCCATCAGGGCACGCCGGAAGAGATCGAGGCGGAATCCAAACGGATCCTGGAGGCGGTAAAGCCGGTATCCAGGCGCTTCATTTTCCGGGACGGCAACGATATCCCGCCCTATACGCCCATGGAGAATATCCAGGCGCTTTATGACGCCTGCCTGAAGCATGGCCGGTATGACGGCTAAAACAGAAAAAGAAAGGTTGACTTTTTAAGATGAAGCATATCAAATCTTCTATCGAGGTCCTGTCTCAGGAGGAACTGCTCCTGATCCATAATTCCGCCCTGAAAACGCTGGATCGCATCGGCATGAAGGTGCCCAACGACGAGGTGCTGGAAATGTGCGCCGGCCTGGGCTGCAAGATCGATCTGGAGAAAAAGGTGGTCAAATTTCCCACTGCCGTAATGGAGCAGTTTATCGACGGCATGCGGGCCCAAAGTAAAGCAAAGCCTGAGGACAAGGCCCAAAAGCTGCAGGGCTGGATCTCCACCCAGGTAACGCTGGTGGATTACGAGGCTCAAACCCGCCGGTACGGCCTGCGGGACGACAACTTCAAAAATATCAAGCTGGTGGAGAAGCTGAAGAATATCCCCGCCTGCAACGCGGCCGTGGTGCCCTCCGATGTTCCCTATGAAATTGCCGATGTGGTGAGCATTGCCGATATCCAGAAGTATTCCACAAAGCCGGGCGGCACCTATATCCTCACGCCCTTCGGCGCCAAGTATGTCAGCGAGATCAATAAGCTTCTTGGCCTGCGGGACGGTTATCTGTTTGAGACCATCAGCCCCCTTACCTTCAAGCAGGACACGGTGGAAATGGCTCTGGCCTTTGCGAAAAACGGCGGCGGCCTGGGGATCGCCCCCATGGCCATGAGCTCCGCCACCGCTCCGGTTACGCTGTCCGGTACCCTGGTGATCGAAACAGCCGAGGTACTGGGAAGCTGCTTCCTGGTACACATGATGACCGGCGAATATCCCGGCTTCTCTGCCTCCTGCCATTCCATCGACCCCCGTTCCATGCTGTGCTCCTTCGGCTCTCCCAACCAGGCGCTGTTCGGTGTGGCGGTTTCTCAGCTGGGCAAATTCTACGGCATTCAGGGCGGTACCAACACCGGCCTGACAGACGCGCTGATCCCCGATTTCCAGGGCGGCCTGGAGAAGGGCCTTACCGCGGCCTTCAACAGCATGGGCGGCATGTGGAGCATCGGCTGCCCGGGCATTGTAGGCGCCGACCAGGGCTTCAGCTACGAGCAGCTGGTCATCGACAATGAATGGATCGATTATTACAACTATATCATCAGCGGCTTTGAGGTTTCCGAGGATCTGATCGGCTACGATATGATCGAGGAAGTGGGCATCGGCGGCAACTTCCTGGGCGAAGAGCACACCGTGGAATACATGCGGCAAAGCTACTGGATGTCCAACCTCTTTAACCGGGACGACTGGGGCAACTGGGTTTCCAAGGGCTCCAAGAGCATTTATGACAAGGCTCACGAGTTTGTGGTAGAGGCCACAGCCGGTTACCAGGAAATGGAGCCTGTCCAATCTCCCAGCGTATGCGAAGAGCTGGATCGCATCGTAAAGGAAGCATACCGCGAGGTGGAAAGCAAAAGCTAAGCTTCCGGAGAAGGACAAAAAATAAAACAAATCAGCCTGCTAAAAGCCCCAGCCGCGGTGCTGAACCGCGGCTGGGGTTTTAGTAGTTAGCTGTGAGTTGTTAGTTGTTAGAGAAGGGCAAAGGTTTTTCCTGTCATCCCGAACTCTTTTTGTCATCCTGCCCCTTCCTTCCTGTCATCTCTGAACAAAAGCAAAGCAGGCTTTGCTTTCAGTGAAAGATCTCGCCCTTTTGTCCTTTAACTCGGAAATTTAAGAGCGAGATCCTTCGTCAAGAAGGCGCGAAGCGCCTTTTTTCCTCAGGATGACAGACAGGC
>JAETPP010000102.1 GCA_021771115.1 Bacillota bacterium
CAATCCCATAAAAAGGACTACCTATAACCCATTCTAAAAAAAGATTAATACAATCTTCTTGTGTGACATCTGATTTTAAAGGAAGTTTAGTGCTGAACACCAGCATCGTTACATTCTCCTTTCAAGGAATTAATTGTTTTTATTACAAAACTTTATTATCTTTGTCTTACCATGATCCTATACTATATTTTTAATTTAATTATTTAACATCAACGAATTAGAACATGTAATATTATACATTCTAATTCTATTTTATAAAATGTCGTAGGGTATTCTATGCCATAAATTTTCTCTTTATCTAGTTCCCTTACATTTTCTTATTATATTATACCATATTGGCAAGCAAAAGACAAGATTCTAAAGTCATCTTTTGTCGCATAATGTAAAAATATCTACGGCTTAAAAAACTAAGCCTCCTCTTTATTGCGTTTTTTGAATAGTTCTTGCAATTTGCTCAATTCTGTGATATGACAAAATTACGAACTAGGTACAGAACATTTTAAAGGAGAATTTTTTATGAACACCATTAAAATCAGCGTCGGAAGCACCAAAATGATCGCCCACCGGGGCCTCAGCGGGCTGGAGACGGAAAACACCTGCGCGGCGTTTGTGGCTGCCGGGAACCGTTCTTATTTCGGCATTGAAACCGATATTCACCGAACGGGAGATGGGAATTTCATTCTTCTGCACGACAACAACACCGCCCGGGTGGGGTGCGACAATATTCAGGTGGAGGAAAGCAGCTACGATTCTCTGCGCAGCCTGCGGCTTTGTGATAAGGACGGCAAAAAAGGCCGGGCCGATCTGCACCTCCCCTCTCTCGAAGAATATATCGCCATCTGCCGAAGCTATGAAAAGGTCTGTGTGCTGGAATTGAAATCCGATTTTACGGAGGATGAAATCAAGGCCATTCTCGCCAGGATCGAAGCCATGAAGTGGCTGGAGCATGTAATTTTCATTTCCTTCCGCTATGAAAACCTACAAAAAGTCCGCAAATATAAGCCCTTGCAGCCCTGCCAGTTTTTGACGGAGGAATTTTCCGAAGAGCTGCTGGCACGGCTTGTGAAAGACCGTTTTGATCTGGACATCTACTATCCTGTTCTCACGGAAAAGGCTGTAAAGGCCTGCCACGAGCGGGGGCTTAAGGTAAACTGCTGGACGGTGGACCAAAAGAAGGACGCGCAAAGGCTCGTCTCCTGGGGCGTGGACTTTATCACCTCCAATATTCTGGAGGGAGAAGAAACAGGGAGGTTATAAGTTGCCTGCTGAAAAAAGCCTGACCACCAGACAGGCCGTGATCGATTTCTGCCTGGAATTGGGCGAAAATGTATATGAGGACTATCCCTTTGACGACGCCAACTGGACGGTCATGCGCCACAGGGGCAATCAAAAGGGATTCGCGTTTTTATATGAATATCAGGGGCGCTTGCAGGTCAATGTAAAATGCGACCCCGCCGGCATCAGCTTCTGGCGGGACAGCTTTGCGGGAGTGATCCCCGCCTACCACATGAACAAGGCCCATTGGAACACCATTCTGCTGGACGGCTCCGTGCCGGACCGGGAGGTAAAAACCATGCTTTCCGACAGTTATTCTCTCACCTTGCCAAAGGGGAAAAAGCGGCGGCCGGAAGTGAATGAGAAAGGATAGCTTCGTGATTTTAGGCTCTCTCGCTTGCATCCTAAGGGAAAGGGAAAAGGACGAGATCCTTCGCTTCGCTCAGGATGACAGGTAGAGGGCCCAGGGTGATAGGTAGGAAGATTCCGGATGACAGGAGAAGAGCCCAGGGTGACAGGTAGGAAAATCCAGGATGACAAGAAGGAGGGGCTCTGGGCGACGGGTATAAGTGTGCCTTGCCCTTCTCTAACAACTAACCACTAACAACTAACCACTAACCAACGAAAGGCGGTATCACAATTATGCTGAAAATCGGCTGTCATCTTTCCAGCTCCAAGGGGTTTCTTGCCATGGGGAAAACGGCTGTTTCCATTGGAGCGAATACCTTTCAGTTTTTTACCAGAAATCCCAGGGGCGGCAAGGCAAAGGAGCTTGATCTCACTGATGTGGCCGCTTACCGCGCCTTTGCGGAGGAGCACGGCCTCTTCCCCATTCTGGCTCACGCGCCCTATACCTTGAATGCCTGCGCGGCAGACGAGGGACTGCGGGAGTTTGCCGGAAACACCATGGCGGACGACCTTGCCCGGCTGGAGCATCTGCCCGGCAGCATGTACAATTTTCATCCCGGAAGCCATGTGCAGCAGGGCGCGGAGCGCGGGATCGAGCTTATCTCCTCTCTGCTCAATGAAATTCTGAAGCCAGAGCAAACCACCACCGTGCTTTTGGAGACCATGGCCGGAAAGGGCAGCGAGGTGGGAAAAACTTTCCAGGAGCTGCGGGCCATTTTGGACCGGGTGGAGCGTTCCGATCAAATGGGCGTTTGTCTGGATACCTGCCACGTGTTTGACGGCGGATATGATATTGTGTCCCGCCTTGACGAGGTATTGGAGGAATTCGACCGGGTGATCGGCCTTTCCAGGCTGCGGGCAGTCCATCTGAACGACAGCAAAAATCCTTTGGGAAGCCATAAGGACCGGCATGAAAAGCTGGGAGAGGGTAATATCGGCTTGCAGGCCTTGGAGGCTGTGATCAATCATCCCGCCCTGCGGGAGCTGCCCTTTTACCTGGAAACACCCAACGAGCTGGAAGGGTATGCCGGTGAGATCGCCATGATGAAGGCGGCTTACCGTGAAAAGGAAGCGTAAAAAGCTTTTTCGGCGCTTTTACAGAAAAGTACCCTGCCGGAAAACTCCGGCAGGGTACTTTTTGTTCGGGTGAAGCTTACTTCATGCCCTTCTCGTAGCTCTCGATCATTTTCTTCACCATCTGGCCGCCGATGGAACCAGCCTGACGAGAGGTCAGATCGCCGTTGTAGCCCTGCTTCAGGCTAACGCCTACTTCAGAAGCGGCCTCGTTCTTGAAACGCTCCATAGCTTCCTTGGCTTCGGGAACCATAACAGAATTGCTCTTCATCGTTCTCTCTCCTTCAAAAAAAGTTTTTTCGTTTTTGCGTTTGCACTAAGTATTCTGACTCGAAGTGCGCCTCTTATGAATGACAATTTTTTCAAAAAAATGTAAAAAACTGGAAATGAGCGCGTTTGAAAAAAACGCACCCACTTCCAGCTTCAAGCTCTAACTACTAACAACTAATAACTAACAACTATTCCCCGAACATTTCTTTGAATTTCGAGAAAAAGCTTTTCCGCTTCTGATAATTTTTCTCACCGGTATCGGCATCCAGCTGGCACAGAAGCTCCTTTTGCTTTTCGCTCAGGTTTTTGGGGATCTCCACGGTGATCTGAACGTATTGATCGCCCCGCATGCGGGAATGAAGGCTTTGAATTCCCTTTCCCTTCAGCCGGAACACATCGCCGGGCTGGGTGCCCTCGTGCACGTGGTAGCTGACTTTTCCATCCAGCGTTGGCACCTCCACATCGGCCCCCAGGGCGGCCTGGGTAAAGGTGATGGGCATTTCACACCACACATCGTTCCCTCGCCGCTCGAAAACGGGATGGGGCCGCACCGATACATACACGTGAAGGTCTCCGGCGGGGCCGCCGTTAACACCGGCGTTTCCCTTGCCGCCCACATTTAAGATCTGCTCGTCGTCAATGCCTGCCGGAACCGTGACCTCCAGCGACTTTTTCCGGCGCACCTTGCCCTTGCCATCGCAGGTTTTGCAGGGAGTTTCGATGATCTTTCCGGAGCCATGGCAGCGGTCGCAGGTTTGGGCGGACTGTACCACGCCGAAAGGGGTGCGCTGGCTGATGCGCACCTGACCTGTGCCGTTGCAGTTGGGACAGGTCTTGGGAGAAGTGCCTGGCGCCGCGCCGGTGCCGTGGCAGTCCTCACAGTTTTCGATCTGCTGATAGGTGACAGTTTTCGTACAGCCCTTTGCCGCTTCCTCAAAGGAAATGGCGATATTGGCCTGCACATCGCTGCCCCGCCTGGGCGCGTTGGGGTTTGCCCTGCGAGTGCTTCCGCCGAAGCCGCCGCCAAAGAAGCTGTCGAAAATATCCGTGAAATCAAAACCGCCCTGGAAGGGGCCTGCGCCTCCGGCTCCGCCGCCGAAGTTCGGGTCTACCCCCGCGTGGCCGAATTGGTCGTACCTTGCGCGCTTGTCGCTGTCGGACAGCACCTCATAGGCCTCGTTGGCTTCTTTGAACTTGACCTCCGCCTCTTTATCCCCGGGGTTCAGATCCGGATGATACTTTTTCGCCAGGGTTCTATATGCTTTTTTGATTTGATCCTCTGAGGCGCCCTTCTGGACTCCCAAAACCTCGTAATAATCCCTTTTCTCCGCCACGCTTCTCTCACTCTCTTCTTCCGGCTATGCCGCACAAAATCAGGCCGTTTCGCCCAAAACGCAGGGGCTTTTTCACCCCTGCGCTCAGGCTCTCTCTTGTTATGATAGCTCTCTTTTCAGAAAATGCTACAGCAAAATCAGTTTACATCCTTATAATCGGCGTCGTACACGTTTCCATCCGGGCCGCTGCCGCCGTCAGTGGGGACACCGCCATCATAAGGAGGCTGAGGGCCGCCGGGATTTCCGCCGCCGGGGTTCCCCTGCTGGTACAGCTTTTCGCTGACGGCGTAAACCGCCTTCTGCAATTCCTCCATACCGGCCTTGATGGCGTCTACGGCGCCGTTCTGCATGGTCTCCCGGAGAGCGGCCACCTTGTTGTTGATTTCGGTTTTATCGGCCTCCTGAAGCTTATCGCCGCTGTCGTTTATCAGCTTTTCGGCGCTGTAGCACAGATTTTCGGCATTGTTCTTGGTGTCTACCTCTTCCCTGCGCTTCTTATCCTCTTCGGCAAACTGCTCGGCGGCCTTCACGGCGGCATCGATATCTTCCTTACTCATGTTGGAGCTGGAGGAAATGGTGATATGCTGCTCCTTGCCGGTACCCAAATCCTTTGCGGATACGTTTACGATGCCGTTGGCGTCGATATCAAAGGTGACCTCGATCTGAGGAATGCCTCTGGGCGCGGGCGCAATGCCATCCAGCTTGAAGAGGCCCAGCTGCTTATTATCCCGGGCAAATTCCCGCTCACCCTGGAGAACGTTGACCTCTACCTGGGTCTGGCCGTCCGCGGCGGTGGAAAAGATCTGGCTCTTCTTGGTGGGAATAGTGGTATTGCGCTCAATGATCTTGGTCATAACGCCGCCCATGGTTTCCACACCCAGGGACAGAGGAGTCACATCCAAAAGCAGCAGGCCCTGTACCTCGCCGCCCAGCACGCCGGCCTGAATGGCCGCGCCGATGGCGACGCATTCATCGGGGTTGATACCCTTAAATGGATCTTTACCGATGAAGCTCTTCACCGCGTCCTGCACAGCGGGAATACGGGAGGAACCGCCCACCAGCAGAACCTTGCTGATATCACCTATGGAAAGGCCGCTGTCCTGCAAGGCCTGGCGCACCGGGCCCATGGTCTTTTCCACCAGGTCGGCGGTCAGCTCGTTGAACTTTGCCCGGCTCAGGGTCATATCCAAATGCTTGGGGCCGGAGGCGTCCGCGGTGATAAAGGGCAGATTGATGGCGGCGCTGGTCACGCCGGAAAGCTCGATCTTGGCCTTTTCTGCCGCTTCCTTGATCCGCTGCATGGCCATCTTATCGCCGGAGAGGTCTACGCCCTGCTCGGCCTTAAAGCCCTGTACGATCCAATCGATCACACGCTGGTCGAAATCATCGCCGCCCAGGCGGTTGTTGCCGGCGGTGGCCAGCACCTCCTGCACGCCGTCTCCCATTTCGATGATGGAAACATCGAAGGTGCCGCCGCCCAGGTCGTATACCATGACCTTCTGGTCGTTGTCCTTATCCACGCCATAGGAAAGGGCCGCGGCGGTGGGCTCGTTGATGATGCGCTTGACATCCAGGCCCGCGATCTTGCCGGCGTCCTTTGTTGCCTGGCGCTGGGCGTCCGTGAAATAAGCGGGCACGGTGATCACCGCGCTGCTGACGGTTTCGCCCAGATACGCCTCCGCGTCGGCCTTCAGCTTTTGCAGGATCATTGCGGAAACCTCTTGGGGGGTGTAGCTTTTCTCATCGATGGTCACCTTGTAGTTGGAGCCCATCTCTCTCTTGATGGAGGAAATCGTGCGCTCAGGGTTGGTCACGGCCTGGCGCTTTGCCACCTGGCCCACCATGCGCTCGCCGGTTTTGGAGAAAGCCACCACGGAGGGGGTGGTACGGGCGCCTTCGGCGTTGGCGATCACCACGGGCTCGCCGCCCTCGATCACCGCCACGCAGGAGTTTGTTGTACCTAAATCAATACCGATCGTTTTTGCCATACTAGATTACCTTCCTTTACTAAAATTTTACTTTATGAAACCTCAATACGGGGTAATGCCCTTTCTAACTATCTAATATCTAACATCTAGTTCGCTACCTGCACCATGGCGTGGCGCACCACCTTGTCTCCCAGCAGATAGCCCTTCTGATAGACGGCGGCGATCACGTTTTCGCCCAAAGTCTCGTCGTCGATATGGGCCACGGCGTTATGGAGGTTGGGATCAAAGGTCTCCCCCACTTCCCCGGAAGCCTTGATCCCCAGCTTTTCAAAAACCGCGGTGATCTGTGCCTCGATCATTTCCACGCCCTTCTTCATATCCTCCGCGGAAGCGTTCTCCTGGGCCAAGGCCCGTTCGATATTATCGGCAATGGGTAAAATCGCCTGGACCGTATCGGATACGGCGTTATGGTACACGGCGTTCTTTTCATTCTGACTGCGCTTTCGGAAATTGTCGTATTCGGCAAGCACCCGCAGATGCTGCTCCTTGTGCTCATCAAATTCCTTTTGCAGCTTTTCCAGCTTTTCCTGATCGGGAGAAAGCTTTTTCTTCTTTTCTTTCTTTTCTTTCTTTTCCGTCTTTTCTTCCTTTGGAGGATCGGCTGTTTCCGGCTCAACCGCAGCTTTCTGAATTTCCTGCTCTTGCTCCTTCTCCTGCTCCATTTATATGCCATCTCCTTTTTCTGAAAAATACAGCTTACAGAAATTTTCTATTCTTCCCGCATCAAAACGGTAAGCATTCGACCAACCTCTTCTGTCAGGTACTGAAGGATCGCGGTCAGCTTGGCATAATCCATACGGGTAGGCCCCAAAAGGGCCAACGCGCCCATATCCTGTTCTCCAATCGCATAGCGGGAGATCAAAAAGGATACACCTTTGAGCTCCGGACGCCCAGCCTCACTGCCGATCAAAACAGAGACCCGCCCCGGCTTCCGGCGAAGCAGAGCCACCACATCTTCCTTTCTTTCCAGAAAGTCCATGACCTGCCGATGCTCCAGCTCCGGATAAAACAACAGATTTCTCTGTCCGCTGATCAGCGCTTCCGTCTTTACGGTATCCTGCGCCGCTTCCAGCAGCGCCTGTAAGGCAGAGCCTGCCAGCACATACATTTCTCCCAGGGAAGCTCCCATGGATTGCAAAAACGCCGGTGTGATCTCCAGCACCTCTTTGCCGGTCACCTTTTCATTGAATATCCGAAACAGAACCCGCATGATCTCATGCGTCAAATCGAAATCGCAGTGAAACACTTTGGTTTTCATCGTACCGGCGGAGCTTATCAGCAGAAGCATGGCGGTACGGCGGCTGGTCTGCACAAACTGCACCGCTTTGACCTGTGCTGTCATTCCGCTGGGGGTGGTGACCGCCGCGGCGTACCGGGTGGCCTCAGAAAGCAGTCTGCTTACAGAAAGCAACAGGCGCTCCGGCTCAAAGGCATTCCCCGCCAGCATGGAATCGAAATAGCGCTTTTCCTCTTCCCGCAGGGAAGGCACCCGCATCAGGTGATCTACATATTCCCGATACCCTTTTTGAGAAGGTATCCGGCCTGCCGAGGTGTGGGGCTGCTCCAGAAAACCAAGCTCAATGAGCTCTGCCATTTCATTACGGATAGTAGCGGAGGAAACGCCGATCTCATCCGCGATCGCCTTTGACCCCACAGGTTCTCCGCTTTTTACAAAGTCTCGAACCACGGAGGAAAGTATTTTTTCTTTCCGTGGAGTCATCTCCATACCGCAACTCTCCTTTCCGGGAGTTTTCGTTAGCACTCTTGTGATCAGAGTGCTAACCATGACTATAATTTACCACTTTGGTCAGCAAAAGTCAAGAAGGTAATTTGTAAATTAAATATGAATGGCGTTCCACACAAAAAAGCGGCAAAAAAACAGAAAAAGATCCCAGCCGGTGATCCATCGGCTGGGATCTTCAAAAAACAGAGCGTTAAAGCCTTTCCACAGGCACCCAAATGGCCGCCCGGTATTCATCGCTGTCGGTATTTCCCCCATCGGAATACCACTCTATATTGGCGCCCATGGCGATGCGGTATTCCGTGTTGCCGGGAAGCCATTCCTGAAACACCTGGGTATTGATTGCCTGAAGCGTACCGGGAAGCGGCCCCCGGCAGGGAAAAACCGCCCACTCCATAGAAGGGAAGGAAAACAGCTCCATTCCCTCCGGGACCGGCCCGCCCTGATAGAGCCCCGCAATCAGGTAGCGGAATTTGCCGGGCGTGCGCTCCTCGTCCACACATACGCCGAATTCGCCGATCCCGTGGGTGCAAACGGCTGTTTCCTCCGGCGTTTGTGGCTCTTTTCCTGAAAGAAGCGGCGTGAGGTACCTTTGGCTGAACTTCTCCCAAAACGCCGGAATATCCTGATATCCATTGTCAAAGGAAAACTCCCGCGCAAAACCCACCACCGTAAAGCTCTCCTTGCGCTCCACCGTATACTCCAGGCTTTCTCCCCCCTGCACGGAAATTCTGATCTTCAGCGGAAAAAAGGGCTTTAGCTTCCTGTGATCCTTTTTGATCTGCGTGGGGGTGGCCCCGTGGAAGCGCACAAAGGCTTTCGTGAAGCTTTCCGGCGTTTCAAAGCCGTATCGATAGGCGATATCGATGACCCTGCCCCGGTCCAGCACCAGGTCTAAAGCCGCCAGATACAGACGGCGGCATCGAAGATATTTGGAAATAGAGTATCCCGTGACGATCTCAAAGCCCTTTTGCAGATAAAAGGGCGACATATACACGTGGGCCGCCACCTCCTCCGCTGTGATCGGCTCACAGATATGCTGTTCCATATAGTCAATGGCGGATCGCAGCGTTTCCGTCCACTCCACAGGCTCACCTCCCTATTCGTCTTTCAGCATAGCCCAGCGGGGAATTTTTATCCTGTCTTTTTTGAGCCTTTTTTGTCCGCCCTTACAGGTTCATCAGTCCGTAAGTGAGAAAAGGGCTCAAGTATATGGTGAGATAAATCAGAGTGATCCAGGGCTGATAATCAATATAAAATTCCCGGAAGGACAAAGACCAGGGGTGCTTGACCAGCACCCAGCCGATCACATCGAACACCACCGTAAGCGTTCCCCAAATCAGCGAGGTGGCGACCACATTTGAAAAGGTGATCGTTTCCAGCCCGTGAAAATAGAGAAAAGCAAATATGGGAAAAATCAGAAGATTATACAGAGGGTGCCAGGGCTTCGTCTTTTCGTAGCCTTCCCCCATACCCGGACCTTCCTTCATAGATTTCATATGCAGCACCGTGATATTAAAAATCGTGTGCAGTATTCCGATGAGTGTTACGACCAAATATGCCGTCCAGTACCACAGCATGGAAAAGCCAAATTGCTCCATCTGCCGTTCTCCCTTCCTGCGTTTAAAAATTTTTGTCATCTGCAAAAAAGC
>JAETPP010000103.1 GCA_021771115.1 Bacillota bacterium
CGGCTCGGGTGCTGTGCCCCGGTGGGGCACGCCCAGCACCGACCGAAGCGAAAGCGTAGACCGGTTCGCACCAGCGTACCAGGAAAGTTATAACTTTCCGGCACGCGCTCACCCCTTTCAGGGGAGGCAAGGGTTTCTGCCTTTCTGTTAGTGCGACAAATTCCAATTTAGCGCGCTGACTACCTATCCGCTGTCATCCTGAGGAGCGTAGCGACGAAGGATCTCGTTCTTAATTTCTGAAGAAAAGGGGAAAAGGACGAGATCCTTCACTGAAAGCAAAGCTTGCTTTGCTTTTGTTCAGAGATGACAGGAGGGAAGCTCAGTGATGACAGGTAAGGAGGTTCAGAAAGTCAGGTAAGCCCCCTTGCCCTTCCTTGCTAATTGCTAATTACTAATTACTAATTGCTAATTACTAACTACTGCCCTTCCGGTACTCCCCTGCGGTTTGGCCGTAATAGGACTTGAATTTCCGGTTGAAGGTGAGAATGCTGGTATACCCCACTTGCTCTGCGATGCTCTGGATCGTCAGCTCCCGGTGGGAAAGCAGCAGCTCCGCCGCTTTCTTCATTCTGATCTTATGGATATAGCCCAACACGCCGTGATCGGACTTTCGGCTGAACAGCTGGGACAGGGAGTTCGGGGACAGGCCGAAGGCTTCCGCGATGGAAGAAACGCTGAGCTGGGGCTCGGCATAGTGATCCCGGATATACCGTTTGATCTTTTCCACGCTCTTGTCATCCTGCTCCTCTGACACGGGCTTTTGAGCGGCGGAGATCAGCTCGGCGCAAAGGCCTTCCATCAGCTGATACAGGCTTCGGTGGGTCTTCGTGTAAAGGATCTGCTGAAACAGGCTGCTCCAGGCCTCGTCGCTCAAAGCGGCTGATTCACGGACTGTATCCAGGTCGTGCAGGAACTGATATTTCAGAGAATCCAGATGCAGCCTGCTGATATCCGATTCTGAAAAGAGCTCTTCCAAAAATTCTACCGGGAACAGGGCGGGCAGCAGCTCGGCTGCCTCTTCATATTGCTCTTCCCCCAGCAGGGTGGAAAACTGCAGCTGCTTATCCAGGTGATGCCAGTCCCGCAAAAGCTTGCTTGCCTGGAACTTACAGCTGGAAAAGCTGGTCAGCACGGCCTCCTCGTCCTCGGCGGCGCAAACCTCGGCGGCGCAGGCCTCCTCATAGGCCCGCTCCAGCTCCTGCGGCTCAGAATACACCCGGCTGAACGCCGCCCGAACGGTAAGCTTTCCCTGCTGATCCAGCTGCCCGATCTGAAGGGTCAGCAGCTCCTGTACCTTTTCCTCCTGAAATTCCGGAGAAGCCATTCCCAAAATTTCCGCCACCGTGTTGTCCAGGCTGATGCTGTAGCGGATCACATCATTCGGAAAAACATCCAGAGACTTTACGATCTCGCTTTCCATCAGCTCCCGGCCTGCCTGCGGGTCGGAAAAACGGACGACCACATACCGGCAGCCGGAAGGCAGCTGAAAGTTTTTGCCGATCTGTTCGTTGCCGCGGAAGCTCTCCCGCAGCTCATTCAGAATCGCCAGGGTTTCAAAATGAATCAACTGGCTTCTATCCGCACTCTGCTGCTCCAGAAGGCCGTCGATAGCATCCTTGATCTGTTCCAGCCCCTGGGAATCCGGATGCTTTTCCCCAAAATTTTCCCGGATATAGGCAATCAGCTGATTTAAAGGGATCATATTGCGGCGGCTGAAAAACACGGCCAGCAGCAGCCCCAAAACGATCGAGGCGATCATCACGCTCCAGTAATACCAATGCAGGCCGCTGCTGGCAGCAAGGAGCTCTGAGGAGGGGATCACCGTGGTCATCTGGCAGCCGCTGGCGGTGGATTTCACCGTACGCAGCAGAGCGTTTTGCCCCGAAAGCTTAAATACCTCATTGCCGCCTTCCCCGAGAATGCGGCCAAGCTCCTCCTGGGAAAGCTCGATCCCCGCCTTATTGCTCACCGCAAGCACCGTGCGGTTCCTCGATTTTGTCAGCAGAAGAATGCTGCCCTCCATATTGCATTCCTCCAGCAGGTTCTTAAAAAAATCCTGCTCCAGAAGACACACCAGCTGGCGCTCCGGCTTCCCCGCTTCATCCCGGGAAATGGTATAGATAAAAGCCGTGCAGTCGTTTCCCAGAGGAACCCAGGCCCCACGGGAGGCCTGCCGGTGCAGCTGCTCCACCGTTTCTTCAGGGATGCTGCGGGAGCTGTAATATTTCTCCCAAATCATGTTCCCTCTGGAAAGCCCATTGTCTCCCACCGCGCTTTCCGAGCCTTGAAAATAGAGATATACAGAGTTCACATGAGCCAGGCTTTTCTTTTCTCTATTCAGCGTGTCCGACAATTCATAAACCGCCAGGCGCCCGGCATTATCCATCTCCTGCTCAGAGGGAACAGACGCTCTTCTCAGCTCTGCTTCCAGCCTTGTGCTGAACATGATCAGATCCTTTTGAAGGGAATCCACCTGCTGGATATGAAAGCGCATGGCTTCCTCCGCCACAGCCGCCTGCTGCTCCAGCATGGCGCTCCGAAACCGCAGATAAAACATGCTGTTTAAAAGCAGCGGCAGAATGACCACAAGCAGCATGGAAACCAGCAGTGTTCCAAACGGCTTTCTGAACCCCCATTTCATGGTTTTCCCCTCCCCTGCCCTCCGGCATTCAAACCCTGACGGGACGAGCCCCGCATCTTCGCGCCTTTTACGGATCTATACTTGAGAAATATTATATCTTATTATTGTGCTTTCCTGCTTTGCTGAAAAGTATTATCAAACGAATTCATGGTTTTTACGGTACTGCATCGGGGATTCCCCCACGTACTTTTTGAACAGCACCGAAAAATGCTGGCTGGAGGTAAAGCCAAGATCCATGGCAATGGAGGTGACAGACAAATGGGTGGTTTCCAGCAGCCGTCTTGCCTCTCCTATTTTTTCCCGCACCAAAAATTCAGCAGGCGGAACGCCGGTTTCCTGCTTAAATTTCTGCTTGAAGCGGGATTCCGATAAATTGACCAGGGCCGCCATTTGGGAAACGCTGGGCATCTCCCCTTTTTCCCTGCCGATATAGCGGATCACCGTGCTGATATCCGGAGACAAGCCTTCGCTTTCCGCCTCCTTTGTTTCCAGAATTTGAAGCAGCAGCTCCAACAGCCGCGCTCTGGTCCGGGCCGCTTCCAGCCCGGTTTTTTCCTCCAGGCGGAACAAGCTGTCGAGAAGCCTGTCAAATTCCCGCCTGATCAAGCTGGAAACGCTGAATTTTCTTTGGGGAAGCGCCTTCAGCCGTTCCCACAGGGTTTGGCGATCCGTCTCCTCCAGCATGCAGAAGCCGGAATGCGCCGCCGGCTCCTCCATCAAAAAATAGGCCAAAGAAGAGCGGTTTTGCACAATATCCTCCGCTCCGTGCTCTTCCCCGGGAAAAATGATGAGCAGATCGCCGCCCTGCATATCGTACCGCTTATGGTCTACCCACATCCGTTTGCGTCCGGAATAGAGAAACAGAAACTCCAAATGATCCCGGTGCACCTCTATTTGCATAGGACGAGCCGCGTTCCGGATCTTGATCCATCCGATCTCAGGCGCCTCCCACAATTCTGTTTCTTCTATTTTCTGCCAGATCTGATCGTTCATGCTCTGACTCAGCTCCTTTCTTCCGGCAAAGCGGCAATATGCAAAAGTATCACAGTATAAATGAAAAATCCAAGGGAAAGCAGGCTGTGCTAGACTGGTTTTGGGAGGAAATCATCTATGAACACACTTGCTTTCGCTCTTCGCGCGGGAAAAGAAGGGGAAAACTCCCCTGCCCTTTCCCAGCTGAAAAGCATGATTTCAGCCGAAAGGCGTCCCTACCCTTACATTATCGCAGTGGATTTTGACGGCACTCTCTGCGAAAACCACTGGCCGGAGATCGGCAGGCCAAACCGCCCCCTGCTGGAAGCGGTAAAGCTTCTGCGGCGGCTGGGCGCTTTGCTCGTGCTGTGGTCCTGCCGGGAAGGGGACGATCTCCAGGACGCGGTGGACTGGTGCGCACAGCAGGGGCTCAGTTTCGACGCCGTCAACGAGAACTGCGCCTGCGTGATCGACTATTTTGACTGGAACACCCGGAAGATCCACGCCGATGAGTATTGGGACGACCGGGCGGTGGCAGTCTGCTTTGACCTGAAAGAAGAACTGTAAGGAGGAAACAGCATGAAATTCGGAGAACAAAACAGAACGATCCGCCTGGGCATCATCGGCATGGGCGGCCGGGGCTTCGGCCAAACGGAGACCCTTTTGGATATGCCGGATGTAGAGATCCGCGCAATCTGCGATGTGTACCAGGACAGGGTAGAGAACGGCATTAAGCTGGTGAAGGAGCGCCGGGGCACGGAATGCTTCGGCACCCTGAATTACCGTGAACTGAACCGGCTGCCGGAGCTGGACGCAGTAGTGATCATGACGGACTGGACCACCCACATCCGTATCGCCATCGACGCCATGCGCTGCGGCAAGGATGCCGCCATCGAGGTGGGCCCCGCCTCCTCGGTGCAGGAATGCTGGGATCTGGTACACGCCCAGGAAGAAACGGGGCGGGTTTTCATGTTCCTGGAAAACTGCTGCTATGAGGACCAGCATCTCACTTTGCTGAACATGGTACAAAAAGGCGTGTTCGGCGAGCTGGTATTCTGCGCGGGCGGCTATCAGCACGATCTCCGCGACGAGATCGGAAACGGCGATATTTACAGGCATTACCGCCAGGACAATTTCCTGCATCGCAACGGAGAGATCTACCCCACCCACGAGGTGGGACCACTTTCCAAGCTGCTGCGCATCAACCGGGGCAACCGCATGCTTTCCCTCACCGCCATGTCCTCCAAATCAGTGGGGCTGCACCAGTGGTTTTTAACGCACCGCTCTGACCGCCCCGATCTGGGGACCGCCCGCGTTACCCAGGGAGATATTGCAGCCGTACTGATCCGCTGCGCAGGCGGCGAACTGATCTCCCTGACCCACGATTGCACCCTTCCCCGGCCCTATGACCAAAATTTCCGGGTACAGGGAGAAAAGGGCGTTTGGCGGGAAGCGGGGCATGTGATCTGCATTGAAAACAATTCTCCGCCGGACGAATACGGCGAAAACCAGTATGAGCCGGACAGCCGTCTGTTTACACAATACCGGCACCCCATGTGGAAGGCCTACGAGGAGTTCGGCCTGCGGGGCGACCACGGCGGTTTGGACTACCTGACGCTCCGCGCGTTTGTGGAGGTGGTGCAGAAGCAGGCGCAATCCCCCATCGATGTGTACGATGCCGCCGCCTGGATGGCCGTCGGCTGCCTCAGCGAAGAGTCCATCGCCCTGGGCGGAACACCGGTGGCAATCCCCGATTTCACCAACGGCCGCTGGATGACCCGGAAAGCGGACAAGCCCTCCTGGTACGCTTTAGACGGCGTTTACCCGGAAGAATTTGAGGATCTCTCTTCAAATTCCTAAAGAGCCTTCCCTGAGAAAACTCTTATCTTTATTATATTGAGAATTACGGGAAAATTCAAGACAGGTGTCGGAAGCCGAAAAAAGAAACAACGTGAAAGCTTTCCCGGCTTTCACGTTGTTTTCGTACAAAATTTGGAAGGATCTGAAGCTTATTCCGTCGTTTCCAGCTCCTTCAGATACCGCCGCAGGTTTTGAAGGCCCAGTGTAAGGGCCAGCTCCGGCTCTTCCAAGCCTTCGAACTCGATGGAGACGTCGCCGTCAAAGCCGGCGTATTTCAAAATGCCCAGGCACTGACGGACCGGAACCGCGCCGTGTCCTACGATGGCCCCCCGGATCCGGTTGCCGCCCCTCGTGTAGAAAAAGGCTTCCCCCGGATCTGTTTCCGTTCCCTTTTTCAGGTGAAAATCCTTTGCGTGCACGTGGATCGTGTAGGGAGCCACCCGAGAACAGGCAAGCACCGGGTCCTCGTCGCAGTCCAGGAAATTTCCCATATCGCACAGCAAGCCGAAATTGGGATGGTTTACAGCGTTTGCCAGCTTTTCCAGGCAGTCGCTGTTCCCGCAGAACCAGCTGTGGTTTTCCACCATGGTCCGCACCCCCAGCTCCGCCGCGAAGGCCGTGACCTCCCGGCAGGCCCTTGCCAGGGTGGGAAGACTGTTGTCAAAGCTCCTGGGGCCGCAGTACCCCGCGGGATAACCGCTTGTGACGTCGTGGCGCATTTTCGGCGCGCCCAGCAGGGCAGCCAGCTCCGCCTCGTGCCGTACACGGTCGATCTCCCCGGAAAGATCCTCGCACTGTAAAAATTCCGCTCCGGTCACATAAGCGGAGACCGGCAGATCCAGCCGCTGGCATTCTTCTCGGAGGCGCTTGGCATATTCCTCTTTGCTGGAGCCGTCGTGCGGCCAGATATCCGCAAACTCGATGGAATCAAAACCCATTTCCTTGGCCTTGGCAATGCAGGAAAGCTGCGTAAGCGAGCCCTCCTCCATGCGCCGGGAAAGGCTGTAGGTACTCAGTGAGATCCGCATAAAAGCCCCTCCTTTTTACAAAATCACCTCATGGCCGGTCCTGGCGGATTCATAAATGCCCTCCAGGATCTTCATGATCTCCACACCGTCCTCCGCGGGAGCGCGGCAGGGCGTGCCGTTCAGGATACAATCTACGAAATGGTTGATCTCGTCATAGAAAAGGCGGGATTCATCCATATAGTACTCCCGATTAGCGGGAGTAACGTTCATCATGTATCCATCGATATCGGTGTAAAGCTCCAGCTCCGGCGTGATCCTGATGCCGCCCTTGTCGCCGAAAAGCTGCATGGCATAAACATCCTCCTTCAGGTTCAGATCGTAAGAGGTCTCGATCTGCAGCACGGCGCCGTTGTCGAAGCGCACCAGGGCAGTGGCCAGATCCTCCACATCGCAGATATTTTCCTCTCCGGGAGAGCTTGCCACATAGCCTACGGCGTCCCTACAGTCCGGGCGGCCATGAAGCTTTTCAAAGGTGGCGCCGTACACGGAAACCGGCTTGTGGTTTCCCATCAAGAAACGTGAAAGATCAATGACATGAACGCCCAGATCAATGAGGGGCCCGCCGGCGGAAAGCGATTTGTTGCAGAACCAGCCGCCGGGGTTTCCATGCCGTCGCAGGTAGGACGCCTTGGCATAATAGAAGTCTCCAAAAAAGCCCTTATCCCGGAGATCCTCGACGAGCAGGGCGTCTCTTCCGTACCGGCAGACAAAGCCGATCTGCAAATGCTTTCCGGTGCGCTTGGCCGTTTCCAGCATTTCCCGGGCGGCCGCGGTGGAATAGGCCATGGGCTTTTCACAGAGCACATGCTTCCCGGCCTCCAGGGCCATGATCGAACAGGGGGCATGGTTCGAGTTCCACACGCACACGCTGACAGCGTCCAGCTCCGGCAGCTGCCGCAGCATTTCCTCTTCGCTTTCAAACAGGCGGGTGATATGATAACGCCTGCCCATTTCCTCCAAACGCGCTTTGTTGATATCGCAGAAGGCATAGAGCTCTACCTTGGGATTTTCCAGATAGGCATCGATATGGCATTCGGAAATGTTGCCTACGCCGACCACTCCGATCTTCAGTTTTTCCATTTGTCAATACTCCTCTCCATGGTTTCTTTCTGTGAGCGCTCTGCTATTTCATCAGCCGGCGCAGGAAATCCGCCGCCAGCCGGATATCGGCCGCCGGGTCTTCTCCCACCTCGCGCTCGATGGTGAGAAAGCCCCGATACCCGATCTCATCCAGAGCCGCCAGATACTCGGGCCAGCGGATGTCTCCGGTACCCAGGGGAACCTCCAGGCAGTAGTCGTCCTCGTTGAAAGGCTCTTCCGGCTCCCGAACGCCGTACATGATCTCCGGGTCGCATTCCTTGAGGCGCACGCCGTCTTTGGCATGGGTGTGCACGATATAGTCCCGAAGGGTGTATACCGCATCCGCCGCGCTGCCGCCGAAGGTCATGGCCAGATTGGCGGGGTCCAGGTTCACCCCTACCCCGGTGGAGTGCAGGCTGTCCAGAAAGTCCCGCAGAACCTCCGGGGGCTCAGGCCCGGTTTCCACGGCGAAGTGGGCGTTTAAGCTGTCGGCGTATTCCGCCAGCTGTCCGCAGGCCTCCTGCATGATCTTGTAGCGGGGATGGGTGGGGTCCCGGGGAACCACGCCGATGTGGGTGGTCACGACCTCTGTGCCCAGCTCCTTCGCAAGCTCCAGGATCTGCTTGGAGCGCTGGATCGCTTCCGGGTTTTTCTCCGGGTCAAAAAAACCGTGTCCCAGGTCTCCGCACAGGGCGGAGATCTTCAGGCCGTAAAAATCCGCCATGGAAAGGAACTCCTTCCTGCGGGCGGCCGTCATATTTTCGGGGGCTCTCTCGCCCTCGGTGGCGTAAACCTGTATTCCCTTCAGCCCCAGCTCGGAAGCCTGCTTCATGGCAGTTTCCGTATCGGTGCAGAAGGAATCCAGCAAAACGCCGATGGGAAAATGAAACATAGTACGATCACTCCTCTCTGCTTCCATTTTACCCTGAGAGCTCTCACAAAGTAAAGAAAGAGTCTTGCACAAAGCTTGTCCGATTTTGCACAAGGAGGCGCTTTTATGAATTATTACGAATATGACGCGGATATCTACGACGATTCTGAGCTTCCCGTCTTCTTTTCCTCGGCCGTGCTGGAGCACTGCGATGAGAACAGCACCTTCCTGCACTGGCATAAGGCCACCGAGCTGCTTTTCTGCACGGAGGGCAGCGGCATCGCCGTGTCGGATACGCTCCGCATCCCGCTGCGGCCGGGAGAGCTGGCAGTGATAAACCCCAACCGCCTGCACACCTTTTACGCCCCGGAATTCTGCCGGTACAGCTATTTTCTGGTGTCCCCCGCGCTGACCTGCGCCCGGGATATGCCGAAAGGCGAAATACAGCCTTTTATCGCAGATCGGGAAACAGGCCGGCAGATTCAGGCCATCATCCGGGAGCTAAAGGAAAAGCCGCCCTTCTACCGGGCGGAGGCCTGCGCCAAGCTCACAAGCCTGTTTGTGTACCTTTACCGCAACTTCTCCGAGGAAAACGCACCTTCCGTGCAAACCCGCGCCGGCAGACGCTCGGAGCTGGTAAAAGCCGCCCTCTCCTATATCCACCTCCACTTTTCCGAGCCCATTACCATAGACGATATCTGCAGCGCGGTTTCCTACAGCCGCTCTCAGGTCTGCCACACCTTCAAGGAGGTCACAGGAAAATCCCCGGTGGATTACATCAACTACATCCGGTGCAATCAGGCCCGCGTCCTTTTAAACAGCGGACAGTACACGGTCAGCGAATGCGCCCGGCAAAGCGGCTTCAACACCCTGAGCTATTTTTCCAAGGTCTACCGAAAGCAAATGGGCGTGCCGCCTTCGGTGCATCGTTAGGAATTTAGCGGTTAACTGGGTGAGGTGGTTGATTTAGATGCTAGATGCTGGACGCTGGATACTAGACAGTGGTGGCGCTGCTGCGCATCGCAATAAAGGAAGGACAAGGACAGTAAATTATTGTTTAGCGGCAAGCCGCCGCTGACACTCGTGAAGCTTCCTGATACAGGTGAAAACTTTTTGACCCGACCGGAAGTAGCTGATAAATTATTGTTTAGCAGTTACTCTTGGCTTCTCGCCTGTCGGCTCGGTCGGTTCGCACCAGCGTACCAGGAAAGTTATAACTTTCCGGCACGCGCTCACCCCTGAAAGGGGAGCT
>JAETPP010000104.1 GCA_021771115.1 Bacillota bacterium
CAAAGCTCCCGGGCGAACGATCCGCCCTTGTATCCAATCTATGAGTTTGCCAGAGAGCACCAGCTGACCGTGACCTTTCACACCGGCCTGTGCTCTCTGGTGCTGCCCTCCGATCAGGATATCGAAGGCTCCGCCGCGTGCTACATTGCAAAAGCGGCGGAGGATTTTCCAAAAGTGAATTTTGTTGTGGCTCACATGGACGATCCGCGGTTTACAGAGTGTATCCGCATCGTTTCCGAGCATGAAAATATGTACACCGATTTTTCCGGCGCCTATGAGACCGGCACCAAAGAGGGAAACGATGTGGAGGGGGCCATTGCCACCTTCGGCGCGGCCATTCATTCGAAGCCCGGCATGGAGCGGAAGATCCTTTACGGCACCGATTTCTGCCCGCCTATCAATTTGGCCCAGCTGGAGGAATACGAAACCAGCATTGCGGAAATATTCCCGCCGGAGGCTTTCCCGCTGGTCTATTTTGAAAACTGCCTCCGTGCCTTTCCCAGGCTGCAAAAATACAGAGAAAAAAAGGATAGAACCCTATGAAAAGCTTTTTGAAATCTTTTACCCCGTATCAAATCATTTATCTTGCCGCCGTGTTTCTTTTAACGGCAGCCTTCATCATTTTTTTCCCGGACTATATGCTGGACGATACCTCCAACACCCTGGTGCTGGTCTGCTCCGTGATCGCCACCCTGGCAAATCCCGTCTGTGAGCTGCTGATCTCCAAGCAGAGCAAGTGGAATTTCGGCGTGGACGTGCTCTTCATTGAGATCCCGGAGCTGGTGATCTGCCTTGCCATGGGCTGGTACACCATCGCCATCGTTACCATGGCGTTCTGGATCCCTATTGATATCGTCAGTTTCCTGCGGTGGACGCGCCACCCTGACGAACAGGAGGAGGAGCTTACCGTGGTGAAGCGCCTCGGCTGGAAACAGGATGTTTTGGTGGTGCTGGCGATCCTGGCCTTCGGCTTCGGCGTGGGGTATCTCATCTCCATGCTTCCCGGTGCGGCAGATTCCTACCTGGACGCTTTGTCCGCCGCCTTCGGCATGGCAAACGGCATTTTGCTGCTGCTGCGCTATAACGAGCAATGGTACGCCTGGTTTATTACGCTGGTGCTTTACGCCGCCTTATACATCATTTCCGGCACCTATATCATGCTGATCACAGTGGCCGCCATGTTGGTCAATACCTGCTATGGCTTTGGAAAATGGGTGCTTTATATCAAACGCCATCCGGCGGAGGAGTCTGTACAGCAGGAAGCTTCCCAGCCGTAAGCTTACCGAAACTTTTCGTGAAGGAGCTTTTGAGCGTATGGAAAGAATCAGAAACAATTACACCCATACCAAATACGCCTGCTACATCGCCTATGTGACCCAGGCGGTGGTCAATAATTTTGTGCCGCTGCTGTTTTTGACCTTTCAAAAAAGCTTTTCCATCTCTTTGAATCAAATCGCCACTTTAGTCACCATCAATTTTGGAGTGCAGATGGCGGTGGATTTTTCCAGCTCTTTGTTTGTAGATAAGCTGGGATGTGGAAACTGCGTGAAAGCCGCTCATTTGCTGGTGGCGGCGGGGCTTTTCGGCCTCTGCTTTTTCCCCACCCTGCTGCCCAACGCTTTTTTTGGGATCATTCTGGCGGTGGTCCTCTATGCCGTGGGCGGCGGGCTGCTGGAGGTTTTGGTCAGCCCCATTGTAGAAGCCTGCCCCACGGAGAAAAAGGAATCGGAAATGAGCCTGCTCCACTCCTTTTACTGCTGGGGGCATGTGCTGGTCATTGTATGCAGCACGGCGTTTTTTGCCGTGTTTGGCCTGGAAAATTGGAGGATCATGGCCTGTATCTGGGCGCTGATCCCGATTTTGAATTTCCTGTATTTCTGCCAGGTGCCCATTCCCACTTTGGTGGAGGAAGGGCAGGGCATGAAGATCCGGGAGCTTGCGGGAACCGGCATTTTCTGGAAGCTGTTTTTGATGATGCTGTGCGCAGGAGCCTCAGAGCAGGGGATGAGCCAATGGGCGTCGGCCTTTGCGGAATCCTCTCTCCATATTCCGAAGGCCGCGGGCGATCTGCTGGGCCCCTGCGCCTTTGCGGTGATGATGGGCCTTTCCCGCTTGTTTTTTGGGAAACGCGGCGAGAAGATCAAGCTGGAAAAATTTATCGACCTCAGCAGTATCCTCTGTATTTCCAGCTACCTTCTGGCCTCTCTCTTTGACCAGCCCGCCCTGTGCCTCTTAGGCTGTATGCTCTGCGGCCTTTCCGTGGGGATTATGTGGCCCGGCTGCTTCAGCATTTCAGCAAAAAAGCTGAGAAACGGCGGCACCGCCATGTTTGCCCTGCTGGCCTTAGCAGGGGATATCGGCTGCGCGGCAGGCCCCGCCCTGGTGGGAAATGTGGCGGAGCGGTTCGGCGGCGAACTGAAAGCCGGTCTACTGGCCGCCGTCGTCTTCCCAGCCCTCCTCCTGCTCTGCAACCTCCTCCGCCACAAAAAGAAAGAAACAAACGCAAATTAAACCAAAAAGCGTTTCGAAGCCCACGCTCCGAAACGCTTTTTCTAATAACTAATTACTAATAACTAATTACTAAATCCCCATTTCCTTCTTCACTTCCTGGAAGCACTGCACGGCAAAATCCAGATCCTCCTTGGTGTGTCCGGCGGATACCTGGGTGCGGATGCGGGCTTTGCCCTGAGGCACTACAGGATAGCTGAAGCCCACCACATACACGCCCTTTTCCAGCATGCGGGCGGCAAATTCCCCGGCGATCTTCGCATCGTACAGCATCACGGGAACAATGGGGTGGCTGCCGGGCAGCACATCAAAGCCCAGCTTGGAAAGACGCTCCCGGAAATAGGCGGTGTTTTCGTGTACCTTATCCCGCAGCTCGGTGGAGGCTGTGAGCAGCTCCAGCGTTTTCAGGCTGGCGGCGCAGACAGCGGGCGCCAGGGTGTTGGAGAAGAGGTAGGGGCGGCTTCTCTGGCGCAGCAGATCCACGATCTCCTGACGGGCGGCGGTATAGCCGCCGGAGGCTCCGCCCAGGGCCTTGCCGAAGGTGCCGGTAATGATATCTACCCGGCCCTGCACACCGCAGTATTCCGGAGTGCCCCGGCCGGTATCGCCCATAAAGCCGGCGGCGTGGCTGTCGTCCACCATGACCAGCGCGCCGAATTCCTCGGCCAGGTCACAGATGCCCTGGAGGTTGGCGATGTAGCCGTCCATGGAGAACACGCCGTCCGTGGCGATGAGCAGTACCCTACAGCCGGCTTCCTTTGCGGCCTCCAGCTGAACACGGAGATCCGCCATGTCGTTATTCTTGTAGCGGAAACGCTTTGCCTTGCAGAGCCGCACGCCGTCAATGATCGAGGCGTGGTTCAGCTCGTCGGAGATCACGGCGTCCTCCGGCCCCAGCAGGGTCTCAAAGAGGCCGCCGTTGGCGTCAAAGCAGGAGGAATACAGGATCACATCGTCCATGCTGAGAAATTCCGCCAGCTTCTGTTCCAGCTCCTTGTGCACGGACTGGGTACCGCAGATAAACCGCACGGAGGAAAGGCCAAAGCCCCATTTGTCATAGCTTGCCCTCGCCGCCTCCAGCAGGGCCGGATGGTTGCTGAGGCCCAGGTAGTTATTGGCACACATGTTGACCACCTGCCGGGCCTCTGTGGTGTCGATCCGGGCCTTCTGCGGGGTAATGATGACCCGCTCGTCCTTCCAGGTCCCGGCCTCGCGGATCCCCTCCAGTTCTTTTCTGTACTTTTCAAGAGCCTGCTTCATGAGAAAACCTCCGTTTTGTTAGTAGTTAGTAATTAGTCGTTAGTCGTTAGAGAAGGGCAGGGGCTTCCTCCCCGTCATTCTGAACCGCTATAAGCGGTGAAGAATCTTGTCCTTCCTTCATTACGCTGCGAAGCAGCGTCACCACCATCCAGCATCTAGAATCCAGCATCCAGCATCCAGCATCATTTCGTCCAATCCAGAATAACCTTCCCCGACTTGCCGCTGTTCATGGCGGCGAAGCCCTCTTCAAATTGGGTGTAGTGGAATCTGTGGGTGATGATGGGGGAGAGGTCCAGGCCGCCCTGGACCATATAGGACATCTGGTGCCAGTTATCCATTTTACGCCCGTAGATCCCCTGCAGGGTCAGTCCCTTGCAGATAATGCTGTTCATATCCATGGGAACAGGCTGGTTGGAGATCCCCAAAAGGCTGATCTTTCCGCCGTTTCGCATGACAGATACCATTTGGGTCAGGGCAGCTCCGCTGCCGCTCATTTCCAGGCCGATATCAAAGCCCTCTACCAAACCCTGCTTTGACATGACGGTGGGCAGATCCTCCCGCTGCACATTGACAGCCGCGTCCGCGCCCATTTTGCGGGCTAAATCCAGCCGGTAGTCGTTCACATCGGTAATGACCACCCGGCGCGCGCCCGCGTATTTGCAGATGCCCACGGCGATGATGCCGATGGGCCCCGCCCCGGTGATGAGCACGTCTTCACCCACCAGATCCCACATCAGGGCGGTATGGGTGGCGTTTCCGAAGGCGTCAAAGAAAGCTACCACATCCTCCGGCAGGTTTTCATCGATGATGATCACATTGCTTTCCGGAATGCACACGTATTCCGCAAAAGCGCCGTCCCGGTCTACCCCAACGCCCTTGGTGTCCCAGCACCACTGGATGTTGCCGGTGTGGCAGTTGCGGCAGCGCCCGCAGGTGATATGCCCCTCGCCGCTGACTCGCTGGCCCACATGCAGGCCGGTCACGCCGTCTCCCAGCTTGGCGATTTCTCCCACATACTCATGGCCGATGGTCATGGGCGGGCGGATGTGTTCTCTGGCCCAGGGATCCCAGTTGTAGATATGTACGTCCGTGCCGCAGATGGCGGTTTTGTGGATCTTGATGAGCACCTCGCCCGGTCCCGGCTCCGGAACGGGGACCTGGCGTAACTCCAAGCCCGGCCCGGCGGTGGGCTTCACTAAAGCGTCCATGAGCTGTGCCATAATTGTCCTCCTGTCAAATACAGTTTTCGAGATTTAGGCAAATTCTGTATGCCTTCTGAGGACAGTATAGCGGCTCATTGCAGAAAAGTCAAGGCGGAAAGCGGCAAATTTCGGAAAAAAGCATGCCCCTTTCCAATCCTGCCCGAAAAGCGGAATGATACGGAAAACGCATGGATCGGCATGAAAAGCAGGCATTGGACTTTTTTCTTTTCCTAAGGTATACTTGAGTAAGAAAAGGGGCATGCCCTGTAAAAGCGCCGTGCCGCAAACCGCGCGCCGCCGCCCCGAAAGGAGGAGCTTGTATGCAATATGTGAAATTGGGGAATTCCGATTTGAACGTGTCCCGGATCTGCATGGGCTGCATGGGGTTTGGAGACGCCGGAAAGGGAATGCATTCCTGGACGCTGGACGAGGCCGCCTCCAGAGAGATCGTAAAGCGGGGGCTGGAGCTGGGGGTAAACTTCTTCGATACCGCCATCAGCTATCAGGGCGGCACGGGGGAAGAGTATCTGGGCCGCATTCTCCGGGGCCTTGCCCGCCGGGAAGAGGTGGTGGTGGCCACGAAATTTCCGCCCCGTACACCAGAGGAAATCGAAGCGGGGGTCACAGGGCGGCAGCATGTCAAAAACATGCTGGACACAAGCCTCCGGCATCTGGGAATGGACTATGTGGATCTCTACATCGTGCACTCCTGGGATAAGAACACCCCGATTTTTGAGATCATGGAGGGCCTAAACGATGCCGTCAAAGCGGGAAAAGTGCGGGCCATCGGCATTTCCAACTGCTATGCCTACCAGCTTTGCAGGGCCAATGACCTGGCGGAGCGGGAAGGTTTTGCGAAATTTGTTTCCGTGCAGGGCCACTATAACCTGATCTTCCGGGAGGAAGAGCGGGAAATGGCAAAGCTTTGCCGGGAGGACAACATCGCCATGACGCCCTACAGCGCTCTGGCAGGCGGCAGGCTGGCCAGACACCCGGGAGAGACCTCCCGGCGGCTGGAAGAGGATTCCTTCGCCAAGGGAAAATACGACGCCACGGCGGAGCAGGACGGAGCGATCATCCGCAGGGTAGCGGAGCTGGCGGAGCGGCATGAGGTGTCCATGACGGAAATTTCCCTCTCTTGGCTTTTGACAAAAGTGGCGTCTCCGGTGGTGGGGGCCACAAAGCTGCGCCACATAGAAGGCGCGGCAAAGGCGGTAGAGCTCAAGCTGGCAGAGGAGGAGCTCGCCTATTTGGAGGAGCCCTATGTTCCTCATCAGCTGGTAGGCGTTATGGCTCAGAACTAAAAGGCGAACAATCAAAAGCACGTACCGGTCAAACCTGAAACCGGTACGTGCTTTTCTTCATGCCTTGGTAGCTTCTCCGAGTCCTGCGAAGCTATCTCCCGGCGTTTGAAAAGCGGGTCATTCCGTGCGCAGCGCGGCAACAGGATCTTTTTTGGCGGCGCTTTTTGCGGGCAGCAGCCCGGCGATCACAGTGATGGCCACGCTGAGCAGGATCAAAAGCAAAGCCGCCGGAAGAGGAAGGGAAGCGGAAAGCATCGTTGTGTCTAACAAACTTTGCAGAAGGGAATTGATGGGGAAGGTCAAAAGCACCGTAACGCCCACGCCTAAAAACCCTGCCAGCAGGCCAATGATCACGGTCTCGGCGTTAAACACCTGGGAAATATTCCGCTTGGAAGCGCCGATGGAACGGAGAATGCCGATCTCCTTGGTGCGCTCCAGCACGGAAATGTGGGTGATGATCCCGATCATAATGCTGGAAACGATGAGGGAGACCGCCACAAAGGCGATGAGCACATAGGAAATCACATCTACAATAGTGGTGATAGAGCTGGTGAGCAGCGCCACGTAATCGGTATAGGTGATCCGGTCCTTTTCCTCCACAGCCTCGTTATAGCGCTCAATGCAGGCGGAAACGGCGTCCTTGTCTTCAAAGCTGTCGGTGTAAATGCTGATGGAGGCAGGCGCGTCATAGCTTACCTTGCCGAAGCTTTTCATGTTGTCCTGAAAAGAAGCTCCGTCAATATATTCCTCATAGACCGATAACAGCAGCTCCTCGTCCGGCGTTTCCGCAAGCCAGCGGTCGAGAAGAGCGGCCATGGCCGCTTCGTCCGCCTGCCCGCTGCCCGGGGCCATTCCCGCCGGAGCGCTTCCCGCGTTCTGCTGCGGAGTTCCTTCAGAAGCCCCGGCATTTTGAGAATTGTAGTACAAGATCATGCCGTAAAAGGAAGCCTTGTCGGAAATGCCAAGGCCGGAAAGATAGGCTTTGGCAGATTCCAGCCTTGCCGCGTCGTCCGCCGCCTCAAACTTCATGCCGTTTAAGATATTGACAGTCTCATCCTTTTCCTGTGCCAAAACCACGGGGCTTTGGTCGGTATATTCGATCAAGTGATCGGTGAGCAGGGAGGTGTAGGCCGCCGCGGTGGTGAGATTGGCGTTTGCCGCGTCCTTGCGGGGGCAGATAATGCCCGCTACCTTCAGCTCAATGCCGTTTTCAAGCAAGGGCTCTATTTTCAGCGCTTCCTCACCCACATAGGAGAAAAGCCCGTCCTCCTTCTCTTCATAATGCTCACAGGCCGGCAGCAGATAAAAGGTGTGTTCGCAAAGCTCCTCATAGCTCCAGGTGCGTTCCGGCACTTCTTCGCCGTTTTTGATCTGCTCCGAGATCTCCCGGTATTCCTTCCCGGTAAGCAGGCCCAGCTGGTAAAGGGCCTCGGTGGAAAGAGAGCCGTTTTCCTCCAGCACAAGCACGATCTCATCATAAGCCTGGGGCCACTCTCCATACAGAACATCATAGCTGTCGGTCAGGATCGGGCTGACGGCAGCGCCGCCTGTCCCGGGCATCAGCTGAGAAAAATTTTCTGCCCCGGAGGAGCTGTTCCCCATCAGGGTATTCATGCGCTCCATAGCCGCGGCCGGGCCCATTCCTCCCTTGGGGGGAGAGGAGCCGCCGGCTTCCTCCGGCTCCGCGTCGGAGCTAATGAGGGCGCCGTCCGCGTCATAGGAATACACCTTGAAGCTTACGCCGTAGGTGTAGGCCACGCCGTTTTCTCCAAGATACTGCCGGATCTCGCTGTTTGGATCGTCCAAATACTTTTTGAAGGAGGTCAGGTTGTTTTCCTTAATGCTGTTCGCAATGGCCTCGCTGGATTCCAGCAGGCGGGTGTCCATGGAAACGGCGTCGCCCGGCCCGGCGTCCTCTTCCTGAAGCATCCTGCCCCGCATCCCGGCCTGCATGCCCATAAAGCCTGACATATCCACCGCCTGAGAGCCGATGGTGATGGGGTAGGAGGTCATGGTCTCCTTTTGGATATCGGCAATGTAGGTGTTTACGCCGCTGGAAAGAGCCAAAATCAGGGCGATCCCGATAATGCCGATGGACCCGGCGAAGGCGGTCAAAATCGTCCTGCCCTTTTTGGTGCGCAGATTGTTGAAGCTTAAGGAAAGAGAAGTCAGGAAGGACATCTTCGCTTTGCCCGCCTTTTTTCCCTTGGGCTGTACGGGCAGTTCCTCCGGTGTGAAGGGATCGGTATCCCCAATGATCTTTCCGTCCCGAAGGTTTACAATGCGGGTGGAATAGCGCTGTGCAAGCTCCGGATTGTGGGTGACCATCACCACCAGCCGGTCCTTTGCCACCTGCTTTAGAAGCTCCATGACCTGCAAGCTGGTTTCCGTGTCCAGCGCCCCGGTGGGCTCGTCGGCCAACAGGATCTCCGGGTCGTTGACCAAAGCCCGGGCAATGGCCACCCGCTGCATCTGCCCGCCGGAAAGCTGGTTGGGCCTTTTGTGAAGCTGATCGGCAAGCCCCACCTCTGCCAGCGCCTGCTTGGCCCGGCTGCGCCGCTGGGCTCTGGAAACGCCGCTGATGGTCAGCGCCAGCTCCACGTTTTGGAGGATGGATTGATGGGGGATCAGATTATAGCTTTGAAACACAAAGCCGATGGAGTGGTTCCGGTAGGAATCCCAGTCCCGGTCCTTATATTCCTTTGTGGAAACCCCGTTTATGATGAGATCGCCGCTGTCGTACCGGTCCAGCCCGCCGATGATGTTCAGCAGCGTGGTCTTGCCGGAGCCGCTGGGGCCCAGGATCGATACGAACTCATTGTCCCGCAGGTTCAGGGAAACCCCGTTCAAGGCATGCTGCACCAGCTCGCCGGTACAAAACTGTTTGGAAACATTTTTCACTTGAAGCATTTGCCCAGATCCCTTCCTGTAAAGCCGTTTTTCTCAGTCCCAATCAGAGTAACGGGAAGATACAACGAGAATATAAAGAAATTGTGAAAAAAATATGAAGAAAGGCAGCCACAAAGAGACAAGTGGCTGCCTTTCTTTTTCTAAAATCAAAGGGAAAACACTTTGTTCTTACTTCGATTTTTAGGCAGTTGATTTAGGGGTGAAAAGGTCGGGCTAAGTTTCCGGCTCTTTTTTTAGAAAAACATAAGTGATCTCATTGGAATGCTCCGGGGAATAGCGGTAGCCCAACCGGTCAAAGCCGCGAAGCTCTTCCGGCTGTTCCACGCTGTTTTCCGCCAGAAAGCGCACCATTTCTCCCCGTGCCATTTTGCAGAGGGTGCCTTTTTCCAGAATTTTTCCGTTTTGCAGTTCGCCGAACACGCAGGTGATCATCCGGGCGGAAGCC
>JAETPP010000105.1 GCA_021771115.1 Bacillota bacterium
TTTGGAGCGGACGACGAGGCTCGAACTCGCTACCTCCACCTTGGCAAGGTGGCGCTCTACCAGATGAGCTACGTCCGCATATTTGCTGCTTTCGATGACAGCTTTTATATTATATGCAGTTTCCGGCAATTTGTCAACCACTATTTGGGGAAGCTTCAAAATTTCTTGAGAAGTAAAATTCCGAAGCCGCAATAAAAACTTATCGGGAAAAGGAAAAAAGACTTGCAAAAGCAAGTCTTTTTTCTGGTGCCTCCGATCGGAATCGAACCAATGACACGAGGATTTTCAGTCCTCTGCTCTACCGACTGAGCTACAGAGGCATATTGGCGACCCGGAACGGGCTCGAACCGTCGACCTCTAGCGTGACAGGCTAGCGTTCTAACCAGCTGAACTACCGGGCCAAGTATCTCCATAAACCTTTTCGGGAATTCACTTTTTGGTGGGGACAATAGGACTCGAACCTATGACCCCCTGCTTGTAAGGCAGGTGCTCTAACCAGCTGAGCTATGCCCCCATCTTGCACAGAACAGACGCTTTCCAGCGACTTTTACATTTTACAGGATTCTTTTCCATTTGTCAAGTTCTTTTTTCTTTATTTTTCCCTTTTGCCTTTCCCCGCTTTTTCCGCCAGCTGGGCCAGCTCAGACCGGGAAAAATAATACTTTCTATTGCAATATTGGCACACAGCCTCGGCTTTTTCCTCGTCATTCAGGGGAAGAGACAAAATCTCCTCCGGCCCCAGGGTCAAAAGGGCGTTCGCAAACCGTTCTTTGCTGCAGCGACAGGCGTAATGCACCTGAAATTCATCCAGAATTTCCATGGAAAAGCCGTCCAGGGCCAATTTGCACATATCCTCCAGGCAAATTCCCTTTGCCAGCATGGTGGTGACAGACTCCAGCTTCCCCACATTCTCTTCCAGGCGGGAAACAGCGGAAGCTTCCGCACCGGGCAGTACCTGGATCAAGAGCCCGCCGGAAAGCATAGCGGCGCTTGTATCCCGATTCACCAAAACACCCAACGCGCACACCGTGGGGATCTGCTCAC
This sequence comes from Bacillota bacterium, assembly GCA_021771115.1. Classification (GTDB taxonomy): domain Bacteria; phylum Bacillota; class Clostridia; order Oscillospirales; family Acutalibacteraceae; genus Acutalibacter. The sequence continues at coordinate 1,045 of JAETPP010000105.1, forward strand.
TCTGTGCGTAATATTGGGTAAGATCCTCTGCAATTTCACCGCTGACAAGCTCTACCTGCCCGATATAGGGATCTCTTTCCCCGAAATCACGCATCACAGCCAAGCGCCCGTTTGTTCCCACGGCGCCGCCCACATCTATTTTTCCATTTGATTTTAGAGGTAACTCCACCCCAGGAGAATCCACATAGCCCCGCACATTGCCATGCGGATCGGAAATTGCCACAAGGTTTCCCAGAGGTCCTCCCCCGTTTACCTTAATTGTAAGGGAGGCCTTATCGCTCTTCAGCATGGCGCCCATGAGAGAAGCTCCTGTCAGCAGCCGCCCCAAAGCGGCGCAGGAGGTTTTTGTCAGCTTGTGAAGCTGCTGTGCAGTAGACACGATATTGGTGGAATCGATTGCGGCGGCCATAAGGCTTCCGTCTGAAGTGATGGTACGAAGAATTCTATCTGCCATATCTATAGGTTCCTATCTGTGTTTTAAAGGATTTTCTGAGCCGCATAAGTGATCCGCTGACTTTCCTTTCCGGGTGGAGCAAAGGTCAATCCCTCATAGAGGGAAAACTTGCCGAACCCGGCTCCTTTTAGCATTTCGGCGATTTCCTCCGCAGGATAAGCCAGCTCAAAGAAGCTTTCCGTGCTGCGAAAGTAAGCTTCCTTTTCCCGCTGAAAAAAATCAAGCTGGATATCCACCCTGTGGTCAAGGGGCGAATAACGGTTCTGCCACACGCAATACACTTCTTCCATATCGTACACAAAGGTATTGTCTCCCAAAACCTTTTCGTGCTTATACGGCGTGTTCATATCAAAAAGAAACCATCCGCCGGGATTGAGAAAGAGCGACACCCTGTCAAAGGTTTTCTGCACTTCTTCCCTGCTGTGCAAATGATTCAGACTGTCCAGCGTACAAATCGCCGTATCGACTGTACCGTATAGATCCAGAGACTGCATTTTTTGCCGCAGAAAAAGAATATCCGCCCCGGCCTCCGCGCTTTTGGCTTTCGCTTCAGAAAGCATTTCCACCGAAGCGTCCACACCGTAAATATCTACGCCGCGCCGGAACAGCTCCAGCGTTAAGGAGCCGGTGCCGCAGGCCAGATCCACCGTAAGGCCCGGGTCATGGCCCAGCTGCTTCAGCAGCTCTAAAAGATAGTCTGCCCATTTCCGATATTCCACATTTTGCGTAAGACTGTCGTAGTACTGGGCAAAAACAGAGTAAGAGCTCATGCCGGTCACCTGCCTTTTTCGTTTGCCAAAAACACAGTGGATTGACGGTTCAAACCGCCGGCGGGAAAAACCGCAAAATTAACCACCCTGCTTCTGCTTTTCCTCCAGCCGCTCAAATACCAGGGCATAGCCATCGCTGCCGTAATTTAAGCTGCGGTTCACCCTGCTGATCGTGGCTGTTGAAGCGCCGGTCTCCGCCACAATATCACTGTATACCTGTTTTTTGCTGAGCATTTTGGCAACCTCCAGGCGCTGAGACATGGCCTTCAGCTCCGGCATGGTGCACAGATCGTCAAAAAACCGATAACATTCCTCTACCGTTTCCAGAGAAAGCACAGCCTGAAATAAAAAATCGATATTCCTGTCATGAAGCTTATCGTTCATTTTGACGTTACCTCTCCCAAAGTTTTTTGCTTTACCATTTTACCACAGAAAAACCAAAAAGTAAACCGGAGAAATGCAAAGCTTTTCAGCCAATCGACAAAATACTGATGCTCCCTGCCAGCTGTGCGTTGACGCTGAAAGCCAGCCGTGTTAATCCCTCTGAAAAAGCCCACGCAGTACAGCATGGGCTTTGGAATTCCAGCATTTTGAAAGAGAGCTTTCGGCCCGGAACATATAAGAGATACCAACTGCTAAAAAGGGAACTGCGCTGTCAAATATCGTTTCGCAGCAGATCCTCGTAGGTTTCCCCGCGAATGATAACGCGGGACTCTCCCTCTGATACCATCACGCAGGCAGGCCTTGTATTCCGATTATAATTGGAAGCCATGGAGTAATTATATGCGCCGGTAGAAAGCACCGCTAAAATATCGTTTTCCTCCGGCTTTTGGATCGCGGTATGCTCCTGGATCAAATCTCCGCTCTCACAGCATTTTCCGGCAATGGTAGCCGTATAGTCAGCATTCTGAGAAGCTTTATTTGCGATCAGGCAGGTATAATCGGACTGATACAGCGCATAGCGGGGGTTTTCAAACATGCCGCCATCGATCATCACATAGTTTCTCACGTTTGGAATTTCCCGAACGCTGCCCACTGTATACAAGGTGATCCCGGCTTCTCCCACGATAGAGCGGCCCGGCTCTATGTAAATTTTCGGCATGGAAAGACCGTGTTCTTCGCATTTTTGATGGATCGCTTCGGAAACAGCACCCATGTATTCCTCGTAGGGAATGGCATCGTCCCGCTCCGTATAGTGGATCCCGAAGCCGCCGCCCAGGTTCAGAAATTCCAGTTCTGTTCCCAGTGCTTCCTTCACCTTCGCAAGAAAGTCCAGCATGACCTCTGCCGCATGCACAAAGGGCTCCTTTTCAAAAATCTGAGAGCCGATGTGGCAATGCACCCCTCGCAGGGCAATATGGTCCATCCCGGATGCCAGCTTCACCGCTTCCAGCGCCTCGCCGCTGCTTAAATCGATCCCGAATTTGGAATCAATCTGTCCGGTACGGATAAAATCGTGGGTATGGGCATCGATCCCGGGCTTGATGCGAAGGGAGACCGATACCGTTTTTTCCTGCTGTCTGGCAACCTCTTGCAGCTTATACAGCTCTGAAACGCTGTCCGCCACAATATCCCCCACGCCGTTTTCCACGGCGAGAGCCAGCTCGGAAAGCGTTTTGTTGTTTCCCTGAAAATGAATATTTCCCGCGGGAACTCCAGCCTGAAGAGCGGTGTACAGTTCTCCGCCGGAAACCACCTCCAGGTCAAGGCCCTCGCTTATCACAATGCGGCAGATCTCCTTGCAGCAAAAGGCCTTGCTGGCATAAATCGGTTTCCCGTTTCCTTGGTAGTAGGTCTGAAAAGAAGAAACATAGCGCCTGCACACGCTGCGTATTTCATCCTCGCTCATCACATAAAGCGGTGTGCCGTACTGCTCCGCCAATTCCACGGTATCACAGCCGCTGATGGCAAGATGCCCTTTTTCATTGATAGAAAGACAAGAAGAAAACAAATGATTACACCCCTTTTTCCTATTCCCCGTTCACAGTTTCTGAAACCGCCTTGGAAAGCAGCTCCCGCAATTCCTCCACACCTGCTCCGGAAACCGCAGAGAAGGCGTAAAATGGTATTTTATTCTGAGAAAACAGCTCGTGATACCTGGAAAGCTGAACCGCGGTTTCCGTTTTGTTGAGTTTATCACTTTTGGTACACACCACGGCAAAAGAAACGCCTGTTTCCAACAAAAAACGCATCATATCAAAATCGTCCGCGGTAGGGTCCCGGCGCATGTCCACCAGCTGAAGCACCAAGGAGATCCGGCGGTTTTGCGCAAAATAGCCTTCCACCAGCTCCGCCCATCGCTCTTTTTCGCCTTTTGACACCTTAGCATAGCCGTATCCGGGCAAGTCCACAAAGCGGCAGGAGTCCACCCTGAAAAAATTGATCGTAGCCGTTTTTCCGGGAGTGGAGCTGGTGCGGGCCAGGGCCTTTCTGTTTACCAGCTTATTGATCAACGAGGATTTTCCCACATTTGACCGGCCCGAAAATACGATCTCCGGCAGATTGGAGACCGGCAGCTGCTCTTTTTTTCCTGCTGAAAGCTCAAACTCTGCTTTTTGAAAATTCACGGGGTTCCTCCTACTGGTAAAGCTCCGATGTTCTGGTACGGGATATCGCTGTTTCCGGCGGGAGTGCTTTGCCGCTCTCGGAAGGCTCCGGAGAAGGCATCCGGGTCAAAGCGGTCTGTAAAACAGCGTCGATACGCTTGACAGGAACGAAGGTAACGTTTTTCTTTACGACCTCATCCACTTCCGCCAGATCCGGCACATTGTCTGCCGGAATCAGTACGGTCTTGATCCCGTTTTTATAAGCCGCCATCGATTTTTCGCGCAGACCGCCTATGGGAAGAACGCGCCCCTGTAAAGTGATTTCCCCTGTCATAGCCACATCCCGGCGTACCGGTATCCCGCACAAAGCCGAAGTGATCGCCGTTGCCATGGCGGTACCGGCGGAAGGGCCGTCCTTCGGGACCGCGCCCTCAGGCGCATGAATATGAATATCGCATTTTTCATAAAATTTCGGCGAGATCCCCAGAGAATTAGCTCTGGTGCGAATACAGGTAATGGCCGCATTGGCCGATTCCTTCATCACATCGCCTAAAGAACCGGTAAGCTGTATTTTCCCGGTTCCCTCCATAACCGCTACCTCGAGGGGAAGAAGCTCACCTCCCACGCTGGTCCAGGCAAGCCCATTGACAAGCCCCACTGTATCTTCTCCCAATAGAAGATCCTTCTGGAACTTTCGCGGCCCCAAAAGCTCCTCCAAATTTTCCGGCTTTACGGTAAAGGAGTGAAAATCCTCTTGAGAAACCGCCATTTTCGCGACCTTCCTGCAAATGGAGGCCAGGGCCCGCTCTAAATTCCGAACGCCCGCTTCTCTGGTATACCCTTCAATGATCTCCTTGACAGCGGCTTTGGTAAACTTCAGCTGAGCGGCCTTTAAGCCGTGCTTTTCCAGTTGTTTTTTGATCAAATGCCGGGTGGCGATATTGCATTTTTCCTCCATCGTGTAGCTGCCCAATTCCAGAATATCCATACGGTCATAAAGCGGGCCGGGAATGCGGGAAGCATCATTTGCGGTGGTGATAAACAAAACATCGCTCAAATCAAAGGGCATGTCGATGTAGTGATCGCAGAATTCTTTATTTTGCTCCGGGTCAAGCACTTCTAACAACGCGGAGGCAGGGTCTCCCTTAAAGTTCTGACCCAGCTTATCGATCTCATCCAGCAGGATCAAGGGATTTTTAGCTCCGGCCTGCTTGACGGCATTGATGATGCGTCCCGGCATAGAGCCTACATAAGTACGGCGGTGCCCCATAATTTCCGCCTCATCGCTGACTCCGCCCAGGGAAACACGGACATATTTCCGGCCTGTCGCCTCGGCAATGGAACGGGCGATGGAGGTTTTTCCCACGCCGGGCGGGCCAACCAGGCAGATGATCTGCCCCGCGTTTTTCGGGGTCAGGCTTTTGACAGCCAGAATTTCCAAAAAGCGCTCTTTGATTTTTTCCAGGCCGTAATGATCCCGGTCCAAAACACGCTGCGCGCGCTTTAAATCCAGGCGCTCCTTTGTAGAAGCATTCCAGGGCAGCTCTAAACAGGTATCGAGATAAACCCGGAGAACGCTTGCCTCGTGAGAACCGTAAGGCATATGACAAAGCTTGTCGCATTCCTTCAGAAGCTTTTCTTCACAGAGCCGCGGCAGCTTCATTGCCAGTATTTTTTCCCGAAGCTCATCGGCCTCCTGTTGCGGGTTATCCTCTTCCCCCAGCTCACTGGAAATGGCACGAAGCTGCTCCTTCAAAAAATATTCCCGCTGGTTTTCATCCATCTGGGCCTGTGCCTTCTGGTTGATTTCCTCTTCTACCTTCAGGATCTGGATTTCCTCTGTCAGAAGGTCGATCAGCTTCTGAATGCGTTTTAGGGGCCGAAGCTCATCTAAAATGTACTGCTTTCTCTCAAAGTCAATGGATATATTGGAAGCCAGGTAATCCGCCAGCCTGCCACAGTCCTTTTCCTGCAGCACTCCCAGCAGCACATCAGGCGGAACGCGCTTAAACAAGCCCAAATACTGATCGAATTTTTCGTGGATGATCCGGATAAGAGCCTCGGACCGGGAAGACTTTTTATAGGTTATGATCGGACATTTTTTGATATTTCCCACCAGATAGGGATTTTCCTTGACAAGAGACTGGATCTCCCCACGATAAAGCCCCTCCACGTGAAGCTTTACTCCCTCTTCCGAGCGGTGAATCACCTGCTTGATCCGGGCAATGACGCCTGTTTTGTAAAGATCATCGCCGGAGGGCTCGTTTTCGGAAAGGTTCACCTGTGTCACAAGAAAAATCAACCGGTCTTTTTCCACTGCTTCGGAAGCGGCCAAAATAGATTTTTTCCGGGCCACGTCAAATTGCAGCATCATGCCGGGAAAAAACACCAACCCCCGAATCGCCAGGATCGGCAATGTGAGGTTATTTTCTATTTTAAGACTTTCTTCTGTAAAATTTTGCATATATGTACTCCTAAAATCAGGGAAAGACTGCAGCCGGCGCTGCCGGCAACAGCCTTTTCTTTTTTGGGGGACTTCATAAATAGAACAAACAGATTATTTTTCACTGTGAAAGGTCAGGAAACGGAATCTCTGCGGCTTCTCTGCTTTGATTGAGCGATCTTGATCTTCACGGGCTTTCGGTCCTTATTATAGACCATCTCCGGCTGAGAGCCGTTCTCAACCATTTCCTTCGTAATAGTTACCTTTTCTACCGTATAATCGCTGGGAACGCGATACATGGTAGGCATCAGCACGCCTTCCATAATAGCCTTCAGGCCTCGCGCACCAGTTTTGCGCTCCAAGGTTTTCTTGGCAATGGCAGCCAGCGCCTCATCGGTAAATTCCAAATCCACTTTATCCAGGTCAAACAGCTTCTTATACTGACTTACCAGAGAGCTTTTGGGCTCCCGCAGAATGCGTACCAAAGAGTCCTCGTCCAGAGCATCCAGGGAGGTGATGACCGGAATACGGCCGACCAATTCAGGGATCAAGCCGTACTTTACCAGATCATGAGGGGTGACATCCTTCATCCAGTTAGTGGCGTCCAGCTCCGATTTCCCATGGACCTCTCCTCCAAATCCCAGTGAAGTGGAAGCGATTCGCTTCTGCACGATCTTCTCCAAGCCGTCAAACGCACCGCCGCAGATGAAGAGAATATTGGAGGTATCGATATTGATTGTTTCCTGCTGGGGGTGCTTTCTGCCTCCCTTGGGCGGTACCCCTGCCACTGTTCCCTCCAAAATCTTCAGCAGCGCCTGCTGTACGCCTTCTCCGCTGACATCCCGCGTGATGGACTGATTTTCGGATTTCCGGGAGATTTTATCGATCTCGTCGATATAGATGATCCCGCGCTCCGCCTTAAACACATCGTAATCCGCGGCCTGAATCAACCGGAGCAGAATATTTTCCACATCCTCGCCCACATAGCCGGCTTCCGTCAAGGTAGTGGCGTCCGCAATGGCGAAGGGAACATCCAAAAGCCTTGCCAAAGTCTGCGCCAAATAGGTCTTGCCGACGCCGGTAGGGCCAAGGAGAAGAACGTTGCTTTTGGTCAACTCCACTTCATCGCTGGAGAAATAGATGCGCTTATAGTGGTTATAAACCGCCACAGACAGCGCGATTTTGGCATTGTCCTGGCCCACCACATACTCATCCAGCTTCTTTTTGATCTCCTGAGGCTTCGGAAGCAGAATACCTACTTCTTTTTCATCACTTCTGCCCTTTTTCAGCCTATCTTCATCCTGAATGATGGACATACAAAGCCTGACGCACGCATCGCAGATATAAACGCCGGAGCCGGCGATCAGCCGTTCGGCCAAGGGCTGCGGCTTTCCGCAAAAGGAACAGCAAATTTCATTTTCGTTGTTGCCCGCCATCCGGTTTCCTCCTCTGCTTATCTGTGTTCGATCACCTTATCGATCAAACCGTATTCCAGTGCCTGCTGAGCGGTCATGAAATTATCCCGCTCTGTATCTCTTTCAATGACTTCAAGCGGCTGCCCGGTTTTTTCGGAAAGCAGCGTATTCAGTCTCTTCTTGACGCGAAGAATGTGGTCGGCATGAATGCTGATATCAGTAGCCTGCCCCTGAGCGCCGCCGCTGGGCTGATGGATCATGATCTCGCTGTTCGGCAGGGCAAACCGTTTTCCTTTTGCGCCCGCCGCCAGAAGGAAGGAACCCATGCTGGCCGCCATGCCAAGGCAAATGGTGGACACATCGCACTTGATATACTGCATCGTATCGTAAATCGCCATACCGTCAGTGATCACCCCGCCGGGGCTGTTGATGTACAGAGAAATATCCTTTTCCGGGTCCTGGCCCTCCAGATAAAGCAGCTGAGCCACGATCACGGTTGCGGAAGCGTTGTTCACCTCGCCGTTCAGCATGACGATTCTGTCATTGAGCAAACGGGAAAAAATATCGTAAGAACGCTCTCCGCGGCTGGTCTGTTCTACAACATAAGGTACAAGACTCATATCCAAAGTAGTTGGCTCCTTTCTAAATCAGCCCTGCGTTAGTATGATAGCAAACAATAAGGTTTATTCTTCTGAGAGCGCTTTTAGCCCTCGGATTTTTCCTCTTCCGGCTTTTCGGCCTTCTTTGTGGTCCGCTTTTTTACCGGCTTTTCAGCCGCATCATCGCCGGCCTCGGTTTTCTTCTTCGCAGGGGCTTTCTTTTTCGCAGGCTTCTTTTCCTCGCTCTTTTCCGCCTCGGTGATCACTGCGGTATCCTTCAGGAATTCGATCACCTTCCGGTTGGCGATATCGGCATTCAAGTCCTCTGTGCCGACCATCTTCTTCACGTTCTCCAG
>JAETPP010000106.1 GCA_021771115.1 Bacillota bacterium
CAGTGTGTGGGGGTCGTTAGTTCGCTAAATTGGAATTTGGTGGCGAGGTACCGCGGCCACTCGGGAAGATAGAAGGCAGTATTTGTAAGCGTGCGGCCCGACCGGAAGTAAAACCGGCCTCCTCTACCCATTGTCATTCTGAGCCTCTGCAAGAGGCGAAGAATCTCGGCCATATCCCAGCCAGCGATTAAAAAGCCCTTCATGCGCCGGTTAGTGCTAACCGAGATTCTTCACTTCGTTCAGAATGACAGTGTGTGGGGTCGTTAGTATGCTAAATCGGAATTTAGCGGGCTGTTAAGCCTCCACTTGCTTGCAGAGGGGAAACAGACTGCTTCGCAGTCTGCGGGCATGCGTCAGCATGACAGAAGGGATAGTCACACGCAGAAAGCGGCATAGAATCGCTGGTTTTCAATCCCCTCAGTCACGGCAAAGCCGTGACAGCTTTCTCGCCTGTCGGCTCGGTCGGTTCGCACCAGCGTGCCACCGGCACGCGCTCACCCCTTGCCGCAAGGGGAGCCTTAACCTTCTTCCCAGTCCTGCAATAACCAATAATTTATCAGCTACTTCCGGTCGGGTCAGAAGGCTTCCACCTGTACCAAGAAGCTTCACAGTGCCTGCAGCGCAGCTGCCGAGCGCCTGCGGCGGCTCGCCGCCAAAAAAAGGGAGGAAACCGGAACTTCCGGTTTCCTCCGTTTTTTATCCGTTTCTCGCCTAATCTCAATACCCCAGCCTGTGCAGGTTGTCATAGCTTGTTTTCAGGCAGTCAAAGGGGCTGCCCTCGCAGATATCCTGCTCTACCAGAAGATGCTTTACGCCGCCCAGCTCCTCCAGGGTGCGGAGGATCTTTCTGAAATCCAGGTTTCCCTCCATCACAGGGGCCATGATGGGATCCCAGCCGCGAACCGCCATATCCTTCAGGTGAACACAGGGGGTGCGGCCTTTGAGCCTTGTAAGCCAGTCGCACACATCCGCGCCGCCCATCTGCACCCAATAGGTATCCAGGGTAAAGCCCAGCTCCTCCGGGGCAAAGCTTTCCATTAAGGTTTCCAAAACCAGCTTGCCGCCGAATTTCTGAAACTCAATGTTGTGGTTGTGATACATCAAAAGCTTCCCCGCTGCCGCGATCTTTTTCGCGGGCTCTTTATAGTCCTCCGCAAAATGCGGGAGCCATTCCGGGGAGCAGTATTTCTTGGGCATCATGCCGATGCCGATATACTCGCAGCCCATGATCTCGTGTTCCCTGATCACCGCCTCCGTATCGTTCAAAATGCGGTTGGGGTCGGTGTGGGTGAGCACGATCTCCAGGCCGTGCTTATCGCAAAGCTCCCGCACCGTTTCCGCCGGGATCGGCCCAATGGCCGAGATCTGCACGGTTTTGTAGCCCATTTCCGCTACCCGGCCCAGGGAATAGTCCAAGTCCTTTTCCGTTTGGGTATAGTCCCGCAGGGTGAACAGCTGTGCGCCTAAGGTCATCATAATAAAATCGCTCCTTTCTAGATGCTGGATACTGGATTCTAGATGCTGGACAGTGGTGGCGCTGTTTCACAGCGCAAAAAAGAAGGGCAGATAAATTGGAAATTAGCTGTATTCCTCCCGCTCCCCTTCTGTCATCTCTGAACAAAAGCAAAGCAAGCTTTGCTTTCAGTGAAGGATCTCGTTCTTTAGTTGTTAGTTGTTAGAAAAGGGAAGGCTTTCCCACTGTCATTCTGAGCCGAAGGCGAAGAATCTCGCTCTTTGGCCCATTTACTCGGGAATACAAGGTCGAGATCCTTCGTCCGGAAGACGCAAAGCGTCTTTTATGTTCCCTCAGGATGACAAACTGGTGGCTTTCTTCTAACAACTAACTACTCATGACTAACAACTAGTTCACCAAACAATAATTCACCGCTCCCCACTCTCTACCGCCCTCTGTCTGGCCGCTTCATAGAGCATTACGGTGGCGGCACAGGCCACGTTGAAGGAGGAGGCAGAGGAGCTTTCCGCCATGGGAATGGTGCAAAGCACATCGCAGGCCTCCTTGAAGGCGTAGCACAGGCCGTCCGTTTCGTTTCCCACCATCAGCAGCAGCGGACGGGAAAGGTCCTGCCCGTACAGGGGGTGCTGCTTGTGGGCGGTGGTGCCGATGGTGAGAAAATCGGAATATCTTTCCCGCACTTCCCGGATAAACTGAAACACCGTTTCGTTATCGGAGACCCGCACGGCGGGCACATGGAAGAAGGAGCCCATGGAAGCGCCCACCACCTCCGGGTCGTAGAGATCCACGGCGTGGCCGGTAAGGATCAGGCCGTCCGCCCCTAAGGCGTCGCAGGAGCGGAGGATCGTTCCCAGGTTGCCCCGGTTGGAGGCCCGGTCAAACAGCAGAAAAAGCGGGGGCTTCTCCGGAGAGAGGTTTTCCGTCAGCCGGGAGAGGGAATCCTCCCGCATTTTTACCACCGCCATCAGCTCAGAGGTATCTTCCTTGCCGCTGAGCTCCTGAAGCAGCGCCGGAGTGAGCTCAAAATTCACCTGGGTTTTCACTTTTCCCAGCATTTCCGCCGCCCAGCCGGAAAGCCCCAGCTCCGGAGAATAGAGGAAGGAAACGATCTCCCAGCCGTTTTTCACGGCTTCGTTCAGGTTTCGCACGCCCTCCACGAAAAACTCTCCGTACCGGTGGCGCTTGTTCCGGTTGGTTTTCAGCACTTCAAATTTCTGATAGTCCGCATTTTTTCCGGATATCTGCTTTTTCTTCATGGCCCGCCGCCTTCCTGAGAATCTTAGAACTTGATCGATAGGATCTGTGCGGAAAAGACGGGTACAGGTTTCTATTCCTGCACGTCGATCAGCACTTTCATGGTGGTTTCCCGGTTTTCATCGATGTACTTGTAAGCATCCAAATATTTTTGGAACGGGAACCGCTGAGAGATCAGGGGCTTTAGCTGTACCTTACCGGAATCCGCCAGCTCGATGGCCTTTTCATAGTCCTCCGAGCGGTACATCATGGAGGTGTTCAGGTCCAGCTCGTGGTCATTGAGCACCGCAAGATCCACCTTCGCCATATCCGCGAACACTGCCACCAGAATGATGGTGCTGCCCTTTCTGGCATACTGAACGGCCTGCCCCATGGTGATATCGTTTCCGGCGCAGTCGTAGATCACATCGGCTTTATCCGGACCGAAGCATTCCAAAAGCGCCTCGCCGAAATTCTTTTCTTTGGTATTGATGCAGAAATCAATACCGCATTCCTTGGCCTTTTGCAGCCGGATCTCACTGATATCGGTGATCATCACCCGCCGGGCGCCCATGCCCTTGGCGGTTTGGGCCACCAGAATGCCGATGGGCCCCGCCCCCAGCACGCAGATATCCTGCCCTGTCACGTCTCCCGCACGGCGCACGGCGTGCACGGCCACCGCCAGGGGCTCTATCATGGCCCCTTCCTCCAGGCTCATGGTTTCCGGCAGGGGCGTGACCTTCTTCGCGTCCACCGCGAAATAGTGGGAGGCCACTCCCGTGGTCTGAAAGCCCATGACCTTCAGGCTTTCACAGAGATTATATTTTCCATGGCGGCAGGGATAGCACTCTCCGCACACCACCTGGGGCTGAATGGTCACCTTCTGCCCTTTGGAAAGCCCGGTGACCCCGGCTCCCAGCTTTTCAATGAGCCCCGAGACCTCATGGCCCTGGGTCACCGGATAGCTGGTAAAGGGGTGCTTCCCATGATACACGTGAATATCCGAGCCGCATACCCCGATCTCCATGATTTTGATGAGGACCTCCCCTTCCTTCGGCTCCGGAACAGGAACCTCACGGAACTCGATTTTTCCAGGCTCTGTCATGACTTGCTGTAACATAAAATTGACCTCCCCATGTTCCTTTTTCTAACTATGAAACATTTTCCCTCCGGTGTCAAGACTTTCTTTTTAAATTGGCAAAAAAGGGGAAAATCATCGCTTTTTGTCGAAATAGAACACAAAAAAAGTGTTGACTTTCGCCGAAAAAGCAACTATACTGAAAATAGTTTCATATCTAAAAATATCTATGTAAAGGAGGTGAAAAAAATGGCAGTAAAGCGTTTTACTCTGTCCAAAAAGGAAAAAGAGCTGATGAACATTTTCTGGGATTCCGATATTGCCCTGGCCCGTTCCGAGATCCTGGAAGCCGCCGCAAAGCAGAAGTGTTCCTGGAAGCCCAATTCCATTCACATTCTGGTGAACTCTCTGCTGGACAAAGGGGCTGTGGAGGTTGCCGGGTTCTATCTGAATTCCCGGAAGCTGGGTCGTACCTTCGCGCCGTCTCTTACTCGGGAAGACTATGCCATTATGCAGATAGAAATTGCTGCTATTCAGGCAAAAGAGGAAAATGTTGCCGCTCCCAGCCGAATGGCGGCAGCTATTGTAGAAGGCGCCACTAGTGTGGAAGCTCTGGATGAAATGGTGAAGGTCATCGAAGCCAAGAAGAAGGAAATTCAGGGGCGGAAGAAGTGAAGCTGATTGGAACTTTCATTTTATTCGTTGCTGACGTCGGTAGCTTGGAGCGGTCTGCTTCTTGGGATTCTGATGTTGTGCCGAAAAATGATCCGAGGCTTCTGGCGGTATGAAACTGCCGCTTTGTACCTCCTGTTGTTGGGTTGTGTGTTTCGCTGCTTTTTTCCTTGGGAATTCCCCGGCTTCACACAGCCCCTTTCTTTTCGGGACGGCATTTACGCCAATGCCTATTTGTTTTTGACCAGCCATATATCCGTTTCCACCGCCGCAAGCAGTTCGTCCCTCCGTATTCTTCCCATGACGGTGATTACGGCAGTGTGGTGTATTGTCGCGGTCTTTTTGCTTTTCCGCTTCTTTGCCAAATACCGCTCCATGGCCCGCAGCTGGGAGCTTTATGAAGAGGTTTCCTCCGGCGCGGCCTATGACAAGGTGGTTTCTTTGTGCGGAGAGCTGAAAATCAAAAAAGTGCGTATTTTGCAGGATGAACTGATCACCGTTCCCCAGGTCTGCGGCCTGCGGTACCCCAGAGTGCTGCTGCCGGACAGAAACTATACAGACTCAGAGCTGCACTATATTCTGAGCCATGAGCTGGCCCATTGGAAAAACGGAGATATCACCCTGCGTTTTCTGGTCTGCCTGGCCCGCGCCATATTCTGGTGGAATCCCTTTCTTCACCTGCTTCCCCGCTATCTGGAGGAAACGCAGGAGCTTCGGTGCGATATCACGGTGGTGACCCACCAGTGTAAAACCGATGAAGAGCGCATTGCTTATCTGGATACGCTGCAGCGTGCTCTGCTGGAGGCCGGAAGCTGTTCCCGGCAATTGGATTTTTCCCTGGAAGCAAAGGCCGGATTAGTAGAAGCCTCGAACAAAAAAGAGCTTTTGCAAAAGCGAGCCGACGTCATTGCAAACTATGTACCACACTTAAAGAGAGAGCGCTTTGCCGTTGCTTTGATGCTCTGCTTTTTGTTGTTTTCCATGTTCGTTTCTTACCGGTATGTGTTCATGCCCGGTTCTACTCCACCTGAGAAGGATCGCAAAAACGAGCTGACTACAGATACGCAATATCTGGTATCGGATGGAGATTTTTATTGGATTTACAGTGTAAACGGCGATATTCCGCCGCAGCGCATTTCTCAACAATCAGGAGAGATGATGCTGGAAAACGGATTTCCGTTAAAAGAACATATAGAATAAAGGAGGGTATTTCCATGAAGCTGAGAAAAGTATGCTGCGCACTGGTTTGTGCTTCTCTGCTTGCCGCCACCGCCGCCATGGGCGCCGGAGCGGAAGAGCTTGACACCGCGGCTGTGTCCTCTGATTCTAACGCCGGAATCTCTCCTCAGGCAGCAGACGTGATCGAATACAGATACCGCTACGAGCCCTACACCAAAAAGCTGCAATACCGCCGCTGGAATGTGACGCAAGGCCGCTGGGTAGATTCCGTGTGGATCTATGTCGTCTGATGAATAGAAAAGAATAAGGGCGCGCTGCGGAATAAAAAGCCGCGGCGCGCCCTTGTTCTTGTAACATCTGCCTTCCGGGACGGTATAACAGCCGCCCCTCGCCTATCCAAATAAAACCCGCAGGCGATAAAAGCTTGACAACACCTGATACTTTCTCTATAATGGGTATAGAAAGAAAGTCTGCCGATGAACGGCTGACCCAATTTATGTTTCTACACTAAAGTAGTCGCATTCCTTGGTCGGGGCGACTACTTTTTTGTGTTTTGAATTAAAGCTATCAACAATGTTACCACGATCTCAAGAATCAGAATAACAATGGAGAGCAACTCAAAATCACTCATAAGCTGTCCCTCCTTTTCTAAGATTCCCCTTTCGAGGTTTCTATGTAATCGGAGGGTCCTTCTCGCCTGTCGGCTCGGTCGGTTCGCATCAGAGCGCCACTGGCGCTCGCTCACCCTCCGCAGAAGGTCAACCGCCTACCGTTATGGCAGACTTCCGCATGGTTTCCCATGCATTTACAGCATAACAGAAAATTCGTCAGATTGCAATAAATATTGAAACAATATTTATGATAAGTTGTGTTAGTAATTTTCGAAATAAAACCGCAGGCGGTAAACGTTTGACAACGCCTGATACTTTCTCTATAATTAAGTATAGAAAGTCTGCCGATAGACGGTTAACCCGAATAGTTTACTTTAGAAAAGTAACCGTATCCTTGCCTGGGCGGTTACTTTTTCGTTTCTTTGAGGAAAGCGATCCTCAAAAAGAGCGTGCTGCGAAAGGAAAATCCGCAGCACGCTCTTTTTGTCACCTGTTTTCTACAGCAGCAGGGTTTCTCCGCCGAAAAAGGCGGCTTCCTCTTCCCCGTGGGTGACGAGCAGCACGGTTTTACCGGCGGTTTGCTGCTGAAAGTATTCCATCGTCATGTGTTTGGTGGCTTCATCCAGCCCCTGGAAGGGCTCGTCGGCCAATAAAATGTCGTATTCCGCCGAAAGAGCCCGAAGAATGGCGACCCGGCGCTTCATGCCGCCGGAAAATTCCCGCACGGGCTGGTGAAGGCTGTCCCCCAGACCCAGCCGGGACAGAAGCCCTTCCGCTTCTTTGCGGGAGAGGGAGGGAGAAACCATGCGCAGGTTGGAAACAGCGCTGACAGCCTCGCAGAGCCGGTTTTCCTGGAATACCGCGCTCTTTTTGCGCTGCTCCATACCCAGGATCTCACCGGAATCGGGAGTTTCCAGCCCTAAAAGCAGCCGGAGCAGGGTGGTTTTTCCACAGCCGGAGGGGCCCATGACGCAGGTGGTCTTTCCCTCTGAAAACCGATGGGAAAACCGGTGCAGCACAGCTTTTTCCCCGAAGGCCTTTGACACGTTTTTCAGCGTAAGCTCCATAGGACTTCCCCCTTTCTCAGGATTTTTCCAGCCGGTGCAGCGCTCGGTCCAGCAAAAACAAAAACAGCTTTTCAAACAGCAGGCTGATGAGAACGATCGTAAGCGTCCAGGCGAAAAGCTGCGGCGTTTCCAAATAGACCTTTGCCTCGTACAGCCTTTCGCCGATGGAGCCGTCCGGCAGGCCGATCACCTCTGCCGCCACGCCCGCTTTCCAGCACAGCCCCAGCCCGGAGGCGCAGGCGGAGCGGAAAAAGGGCATGAGCTGCGGCAGATACAAATACCGCAGGCGGCGGGGAAAGGGCATGCGAAAAACCAAGGCCATTTCCGCAAGCTCCCGATCCATGCTTTGCGCGCCTGTCAGCACATTGGCGTATAACACAGGCGTTACCATCAGGAAGGAGATCACAACGGAGAGGTTTTTGGAGGGCACCCACAGCAGCACCAGAATGATAAAGGAAGCCACCGGGATCGAACGCACCGCGCTCATCAGGGGCGCGGTGAGCTCCCGAAGGAGAGAAAACCGGGCGGAAAGTGCCGCCAGGACGGTCCCCGCAAGACAGGCCAGCAAAAAGCCCAGGGTAATGCGGGAAAAGGAAAACAGCACCGCGCGCCAGAAATCCCCTGTGGGAAGAAGCTCAAGCAGACAGCGCAGCACGGAAACCGGAGACGCCAGAAGAATCTCCTGCCCCAGCGCCATGGCGGCAAGCTGCCAGAGAAGAAGCCAAAAGCCTATGGCCAGCAGCTTTTTCCCGAACCGGGGAACCCGCGTGGCCCCGTTTTGGTTATCCCGCATAGTAGAAATCGTCACCGGGCAGCTTGCCCCCCACCGCCTTGGGATTCTGGTCAAACAGGATCTGCAGATAGCCGGAAAGCTTTTCCTTCATTTCAGCGCCGCTGAGGAAAGTGATGTTGCACTCCGGCAGAGCCTTCTTCGCCACGGCCTCCGGCACGATATCGTAGCTTCCCACCAGGGCGGCGGCGCCCTCGGTATCGGAATTTACATATGTCACAGAAGATTCATACTCTTGCAGAAATTTTTGCAGGAGCTCCGGGTTTTCCTCCGCGAATTCCTTTCTTCCCACCACCACACCGGTGATCAGCGTCGCCTTTTCCTCTCCCTCGGAGGAAAGCTTTTCCCATTCCTCATTGAGGTCAAGGGCCACCCGGATGGTTTCATTTTTCGCCTGGGCGGTGGTCACAAAGGGCTGGGGCAGCATGGCAATGGCGTTTTCTTCCGATGTCAGGGCCGCCACACATTCAGAATGCTCCGATTTCCACTCGATGGTCACGTCCTTTTCCGGGTCGATGCCGCTTTGGGAAAGCAGATAGGTAAGGGCGTATTCCGGCGTGGAGCCCTTGCCGCTGGAATAGATGGTTTTCCCTCGCAGGTCCTCCACGGAATGAACGGTATCTCCGCTTTCCACAAGGTACAGCACCCCCAGGGTGTTGACCGCCAGCACCTGTACTTTCCCCTCGGTGTTGTTGTAGAGCACGCTTGCCAGGTTAGCGGGAACGGCGGCGATATCCAGCTCGCCCTGCACCAGCTTGGGGGTGATCTCATCGGCGGAGGCGGCAATGGTGAAGGTAAAATGGGGATCTGCGGCGGCTTCCTCATCCGCCATCAGCTTTACCATGCCCATAGCGGTAGGCCCCTTCAGGGCCGCGACCCTGGCGGAGCCCAGATCGGCAGAAGCACTGGAGGCCGGTTCACTGGAAACAGGCGCGCTGGAAGCAGGCGCGGAGCTTTCCGGAGCCGGGGAAACAGGCTGAGAAGAATCCGGCTGCGAGGAAACAGAGCCTTCCGAACAGCCGAACAGCGCAAGACAAAGCAAAAGTGCAAGAGTAAGAGCAGCCAGTTTTTTCATAAAAATCACCTTTCGTTTTTTAGTTGTTAGTGGTTAGTTGTTAGTTGTTAGAAAGGGGTGAGCGCGTGCCGGTGGCACGCTGGTGCGAACCGACCGAGCCGACAGGCGAGACAGGACGGTAAATTATTGTTTGGCGCTTACCCCTTGGCCCCCCTGAAAGGGGGGCTGTCACGGCGAAGCCGTGACTGGAGGGTTCCGTGCGGCAAGTTGGAACCCCTCCGCCATGCTATCGCATGGCCCTCCGTCTCGCCTGTCGGCTCGGGTGCTGTGCCCCGGTGGGGCACGCCCAGCACCGACCGAAGCGAAAGCGTAGACCGGTTCGCATCAACGATCTCAGCTGTCGCTTCGGGTGTTGTGTGCCGGTGGCACACGTCCAACACCGACCGAAGCGAAGCGTAGACCGGGTCAGAACGGTCTCCACCGGAGACCTTCCCCCCACCGGGG
>JAETPP010000107.1 GCA_021771115.1 Bacillota bacterium
AGGCTGGAAATTACCAGGTTAAATGAGAGCCCTAAAAAACCAAATACCACTGTCATTCTGAGCCGAAGGCGAAGAATCTCGGTCTGTGCTTACCGGCGGGTACAGGCCCTTTTTGCACCGGTTACTTCTAGTCGAGATCCTTCGTCAAGAAGGCGCGAAGCGCCTTTTTTCCTCAGGATGACGGTGGGAGAAGGAGGCTGGGGATTATCAAGTTAAATGAGAGCCCTAAAAACCAAATACCACTGTCATTCTGAACCGAAGGTGAAGAATCTCGGCCTGTGCCTACCGGCGGATATCAGGCCCTTTTTGCGCTAGTTACTTCTAGTCGAGATCCTTCGTCACTTCGTTCCTCAGGATGACAGTGGGGAGTAGCAGTCAGTATGATACATAAAAAAACTGATGATATCGTTAAGCCTCTCACCTGTCGGTTCGGTCAGTTCGCACCAGCGTGCCACCGGCACGCGCTCACCCCTTGCTCCGCAGAGGGGAAACAGACTGCTTCGCAGTCTGCGTGGCATGCGTTAGCATGACGGAAGGGACAGTCACACTCAGGAAGCAGCATAGAACCGCTAGCCTCCGATCCCCTCAGTCACGGCGAAGCCGTGACAGCTCCCCTTGCTCCGCAAAGGGAGCCTTAACGCTCTCTCGATAGTGCCGTTAAATTATATTTTCTGCCCTTGCCCTTTTCTAACAACTAACTACTCACGGCTAACAACTGCCCTGCTCCTATCCGATTAGAAGAAAGAATCGTCAAAATTTTATGCAAAATGCCCGAAAAGAGAAAATTGCAAAGAAAAAATTCATTTATTTTCTTTGATTCCCCATTGTAATTCCCGGCAAAGTGTTATATAATTATCTATACCCTTGAAGCTGAATTGTGCAAAACAGGGAAAATCCGGCGGAAGAGGCTGTGAAGCCAGGCCCTTGGGCCATGGAGCCAGACCCTGACGGGATATGGAAGGAGAATACATATGAACCAGTACCAGGCCAAAAATATCGTGAATCTTGCGGTGGCGGGACACAGCGGCGCAGGCAAGACCTCTCTTGCGGAGGCCATGCTGTATCTCAGCGGCGCTTCCGACCGCCGGGGCAAGGTGGGCGATGGCAATACCGTGTGCGATTACGACCCGGAGGAGATCCGCCGGAAGGCCTCTATTTCCGCGGCGGTGGCTCCGCTGGAGTGGAAAAACAAAAAGATAAACCTTTTGGACGCTCCCGGTCTGTTTGATTTTGAGGGCGGCCTGTGCGAGACCATGCGGGCGGCGGATACCGTGCTGGTGGTCATTTCCGGCAAGGACGGCATTTCCGTGGGAACGGAAAAGGCCTTTGCTGCCGCGGAAAAGCGGGGGCTTTCGAAGATTTTCTTCGTCAACGGCCTGTGCGATGAAAGCGCCCGGTTCTACCGCGTTTTTGAGGATTTGAAGGCCCAGTTCGGCCCCTCTGTCTGCCCGGTGGTGGTGCCCTTTATTCAGGATGGACAGGCGAATATCTACATAAACCTTCTGGAATACAAGGCCTATGACTATTCCGGCGGAAAGCCTGTGGCAGTTCCCATGCCCGATATGGGAGACCGGCTGGAGGGATTGCGCACCGCCATTTACGAGGCTGTTGCCGAAACGGACGACGCCCTCTTTGAAAAATACTTCGCCGGCGAGGAATTTACCCCGGAGGAGGTTATTGTAGGCGTCAGCAAGGGCGTAAAGTCCGGCACGATCACCCCGGTGTTCTGCGGCGACGCCATGCTCATGCGGGGCATGGAGCAGTTTATGGACGGCATTGCCTGGCTGGCCCCCTCCGCCGAGGAAAAGGCGGCGGAGATCGGCATGGATGTGGACGGCAACCCGGTAGAGCTTTCCGTCAATGAGGATGGAGCGGCGGTAGCTCTGGTGTTTAAAACCGTGGCCGACCCCTTTATCGGCAAGCTTTCCTATTTGAAGGTAATTTCCGGCAAGGTCTCCACCGAGACCCCCCTTGTTAATATGCGTACCGGCAATACAGAGCGGGTGGGCAAAACCGTGATGATGATGGGCAAGAAGCAGGAGGACGTCAAGTACATCGGCGCAGGCGATATCGGCGCGGTGCCGAAATTTGCCGCGGTCAATACCGGCGATACCCTGTGCTCTCCCACCCGGAAGGTAGTGCTGGAGGGCGTGGAATATCCCACCCCCGCCCTTTCCATGGCCATTGTTCCCAAAAATAAGGGAGAAGAGGATAAGGTGGCCCAGGGCATGCTTCGCCTTTCCGAGGAGGACCCCACCCTGAAGTTCTCCAACAATTCCGAAACCCACGAGCTGATCGTGGGCGGCCTGGGCGAACAGCACTTGGATGTGGCGGTTTCCAAGCTGAAGGCAAAGTTCGGCGTGGAGGTCACTCTGAAGACTCCCAAGGTGCCCTACCGTGAGACCATTCGGAAAATGGTACAGGTTCAGGGCCGCCATAAGAAGCAGACCGGCGGCCACGGCCAGTTCGGCGATGTGTGGATCGAATTCTCCCCCTGCGACAGCGACGGGCTGGAGTTCAGCGAGCGTGTGGTGGGCGGCTCTGTTCCCAAGGGCTTCTTCCCCGCGGTGGAAAAGGGCCTGCGGGAAAGCATTCTGAAGGGGCCGCTGGCAGGGTACCCGGTAGTGGGCCTGTCCGCCGTGCTGTACGATGGCTCCTACCACCCGGTGGATTCTTCCGAAATGGCGTTTAAGACAGCTGCCTCCATTGCCTATCGGGACGGCCTTCCCAAGGCGAATCCCGTGCTTTTGGAGCCCATCGGCCACCTCCGGGCCACTGTGCCGGACGCCAACATGGGCGACGTGATGGGCGAGGTCAACAAGCGCCGGGGCCGCGTGCTGGGCATGGAGCCCGCCGGAGCGGGCCGCCAAACCGTGGAAGCGGAAGTTCCCATGGCGGAAATGCACGATTTCTGCACCTTCCTGCGGCAGTGCACCCAGGGCAGGGGCAGCTTTACCTTCGAGTTTGAGCGGTACGAGGAAGCCCCCGGCAACGTATCCCAGAAGGTGATCGAGGAAGCAAAGGCTGCGGCAGGCGAATAAATAAGGTTTCAAAGCGGGGCAGCCGAAAGGAGGCCCCGCTTTTTGCAGAAACCGGGAGAAAAGCGGGAGCCAAAAAGCGTCGGATTCCCGGAAGAAAAGGAGAAAAAAGCCATGGCAAAACTGAAGATCGATCTTTTTTTAAACAGCCTCAACCGGCAGGGCAGCTTTGAGATGATCCTGCCAAACGACCTGCCCAATGAAAGCGGCCGGCCCATTAAAACGGTGTTTCACCTCCACGGCTACACCGGAAAAGCGGAAAGCTGGGTGCCGGAGGAGCTGATAGAGAAATACAATATCGCCGTGGTCAGCCCCAATGGAGAAAACGGCTTTTACCTAAACGGCCTTTCCACAGGCCACAACTACGCTTCTCTGGTAGGGGAGGAGCTGGTTTCCTATGTGAGGAAAACCTTCGGTCTGGCAAAAACGCCGGAGGAAACCTACATCATGGGCATCTCCATGGGAGGCTTCGGCGCGATCCGCACGGCGCTGGCCTATCCGGAGGTGTTCGGCAAGGCGGCGGGGCTGTCCTCCGCCCTGATCGTTCACGAAATCGCCCACATGAAGGAGGGCGAAAGCAACCCCATGGCAAATTACGCCTATTACCACGAGTGCTTCGGCGACCTGGAGACCGTGGAGGAAAGCAGGAACAACCCGGAAACCCTGGTGAAGGAGCTGAAGGCGGCGGGAAAAAAGCTGCCGGAGCTTTATCTGTGCTGCGGAACAGAGGATTTTCTTATCGAAAACAACCGGCAGTTCCACCGCTTTTTGCAGGAGCAGAACGTTCCCCACGAGTACCACGAAAGCCCCGGGATCCACGATACAAAATTCTGGAGCGAATACGCCCCAAAGGCTGTGGAGTGGCTTTTTAGTCGTTAGTTGTTAGAAAAGAGCAAAGCCCCCCTATCTGTCATCCTGAGGAAAAAAGGCGCTTCGCGCCTTCTTGACGAAGGATCTCGTCCGTAATGCCTGAGGAAAAGGGCAAAAGGACGAGATCCTTCGGGCTCTGCCCTCAGGATGACAGACAAGAGCGCCATCTCTAACGACTAACAACTAATGACTAACAACTATCTTGCTAAATCCAAATTTAGCGAACTGCCCTCACTGTCATCACTGAGGAAAAAGAATGGAGGAAATCAAATGGAATTTACCATTTCGAAGAATTGTAAAACGTATCCCCACAAAAGGCATTGGCAGTACTGTGTGGGAAGCGGGCATGCGTTACTGGCGTTGCGCACCGATTATACCCGGCAGCTGAAATTTATTCATGACGAGCTGGGAATCCGGTATGTCCGGTTTCATGGGATCTTCTGCGACGATATGAATACCATGCACACTCTGGCGGATCTGATGCCCTTCCCCGGCGCGGAGCAGTTTACAGAGCAAAGCTTTCACGCCTGCGGCGTGGCTTACGACAATGTGCTGGAGGCGGGGATGAAGCCCTTTGTGGAGCTGAGCTTTCTGCCGAAGGTGCTGGCGGCAAGAGACGACCGGGGCATGTTTTTCTACAAGCCCTGCATTTCCCCGCCTGCCGATTACGGGGCCTGGGCGGAATACATCAAGGCCTTTGTGCGTTTTTTAGAGCACCGGTACGGGCCTGAGGAAGTGCGTACCTGGCCCTTCGAGGTGTGGAACGAGCCGGATCTGCCCGTGTTCTTT
Source organism: Bacillota bacterium (assembly GCA_021771115.1). Taxonomy (GTDB): domain Bacteria; phylum Bacillota; class Clostridia; order Oscillospirales; family Acutalibacteraceae; genus Acutalibacter. Next base: position 4,698 of record JAETPP010000107.1, read on the forward strand.
TCCGGTACCAGAGACGAATATTTTAAGCTCTATGAGGTCACGGCCCGGGCCATCAAGGAAGTGGACAGCGAGCTTCGGGTAGGCGGGCCCTCCACCAGCGGCAGCAAATGGGTGCGCGTCTTTGTGGAATTCTGTGAGAAAAACCAGGTGCCGGTGGATTTTGTGACCACCCACCAGTACGCCGGAGACCCCCTGGGCGGGGTGGAGGATCAGGGAGACATGGAAAGCCGGGCTCCTGAGTTTCACTTTGAGCTGCCCGATCTCAGCGGCGTACGGGAAAAAACCTTCCTGCAGGGGCAGCGGGCCATCATGCCGGATCAGTCGGAGGTAAAGGAAATTCCCAATGATATTTTCATCAAAAACTCCGCCGTGGTGAAGGAACAGGCCAAAGGCCTGCCGGTGTACTATACCGAATGGAACGAAAACGCCGGGTTCTCCTCCTACACCAACGATACCCGGAAGGTGGCGGCGTATGATGTGAAAACCGCCCTGGATGTGGCGGAGCATGTGGATGGCTCCAGCATCTGGTGCTTCAGCGATATTTTTGAAGAGCTGCACCCCTTCCCCCAGCAGTTCCACGGCGGGTTCGGCATGCTCACCCAGGACGGCGTTCCCAAGCCGGTGTTTTACGGTATGAAGCTCCTTGCCATGGCCGGGGAGGAGCGGCTGGAGCTGGGCGAGGAAGCAACGAAGGGGGAGATCGGCATCGCCGCCTTCCGCAGAACGGGGGAAACCCAGGTGCTGCTGTTCCGCCAGAAGATGAAAAACCTGGACCTGCCCAAGGAGCGGGCCACCGTCCGGCTGGAATGTGACCGAAAACCCCATCGCGTCACAGTTTCCCGCATCGACGAGGAGCACTGCAACCCCTTGAAGGTATGGGAAGAAATGGGCAGCCCCCAGGATATGAACCGGCGGGAAATCGAAAGCCTGAAGGAAAAAACCGCCCTGCGCCGGGAGTCATGGCCCTTTACCTGGGAAAACGGAGTGCTCACAGTCACTGCCGAGCTTGGCGTAAACGACCTCTATTTTATGGAAATAGAGGCGTAAAAGAGAAAATCGAAGATAAAATAAAGGGAGGACAGGAAGCCGCGGCAGGCGACCTGTCCTTCCTGCACTGTAACAATAATTTCCTGCGAAAAGGCTTCAGGAAGCTTCCCATTGACAGCGGAATCTGGTTTGCTTTGTTGACATTTTTTCGGAGGAGGATATAATGAAGAAAAATGCTATAGATGAGGTTCGGTCAAAAAGCAGGAGGGCGTTTCGATGAAAAGGGCACGAAAATTTCTGAATATCGGCTTTCTTTTGTTTTTTGGCCTCTTCTTTCTGGCGGGGCTTTGCAAGACCGTGTTTTTCCCAAAGGAGGACAACCTGTATGAAAACCGCCCGGCCAACCGGCTTTCCGCTCCAAAGCCGGAAACCGTATGGGATTCCTCCTTTCAGGAGACGGTGGAAAAAGCCCTGTCCGATCAGGTGCTGCTGGCGCAGACCATGAAAAGCGTCTATAACGACGGCAACTCCAAGTCCTTATTAAACGCCGTATCGGGCTTTTTGGAGAGCAAGCCTCCCTACTATGTGAATTTGCTGGGCGCGAAGCTGTTTCACGGGGACTATCTGGTCTATGGCACCTACCCTATGGAGCGGGTGGAGAAATGGCACAGGGAAAAGGCGGAAAATCTGAACGCCCGGTTTGCCGCCCATCCGGAGCTGGACTTTTACGTTTACTATATTGAAAAGGATACGGATATCAATTTTGAAACCGGCGAAAAACCCGGGATCTTCCCGGCGCTGAAGGGGTATCTGACGCTGCCGGAGGATCACATCGGTTGCTTTGAGATCGACAGCTTCTCCGAATTTCAGGAAAAGTTTTACCGCACCGACCATCACTGGAACCATAAGGGCTCTTATGAAGGCTATCTGGAGGTGCGAAAGCTGCTGGGGGTCACGGAAGAGGCGCTTGAGCCCCTGGAAGAGGTCGTGGTAGGGAAAAGCTTCAGCGGCTCCAAGGCGGGAAGCAGCGGCATGAAGGGCGTGGTCACCGAGGAATTTTCCGCGTACCGCTTTGCGTATCCCCCCATGGAGATCACCGTAAAAGGGCAAGCGGTGGAGGATTACGGGGAACAGACCGCCTACCTTGACGGCACGGCCCAAACGCCTGTGGATTACGGCAGCTTTTACGGCTGGGATTGGGGCGAAGTCGTTTTCGATACCGGCAGCAGCGGCAGGGGGAATCTCCTGGTGCTGGGGGAATCCTTTGACAACGCCATCCTGAAGCTTTTGGCCTCTCATTTTGACAGGACCTTCTCGGTGGACCTGCGGGACTATGCAAAAAGCTATGAAGTTCCCTTCTCCTTTTCGGAATATGTGAAGAAGAATCAGATCGACACGGTACTTTTGATCGGAAATTGCGATTTCTATACCAAACCGGAATTTCTGCTGGAGGAGTAGAGCATGGTATTCAGCAGCCTGAGCTTTTTATATCTTTTCTTCCCGCTGTGCGGGGTGCTCTACTATCTGTGGAATAACCGCACCTATCGCAACACGGTGCTGCTTTGCTTTTCTCTGGTGTTTTACGCCTGGGGGGAGCCCCGAAATGTCCTTCTGCTGCTGCTGGCCTCTCTGGCAGCCTATCTCTGCGGCCTGTGGATGGAGCGGCTTCGGGGGCGGCCTGCCCTTCGGCGGGCGGTGTTTCTCGGAGGCGTGGTGCTTCTCACGGGGAACCTCTTTTTCTTTAAGTATCTCAATTTTTTCGGCGATAATCTGAAGCTTCTGGGGATTTCTCTTTCCCTGCCAGAGATCGCCCTTCCCATCGGCATCAGCTTCTACACGTTTCAGATCCTCTCCTATGTGATCGACCTGTATCGGGGGGAGATCCGGCTGCAGCGGAACTTTTTTTATCTCACCCTGTACGTAAGCTTCTTTCCCCAGCTGATTGCCGGGCCCATCGTGAGATATCAAACCATCGAGGAGGAGATCCTGGAGCGCAGGGAAACCCTGGAGGATGTGGTGGCCGGCCTGAAGCGGTTTGTCCGGGGCCTTGCCAAAAAGGTGATCCTGGCGGACAGCATTGGGGAGCTGGCGAAGATCATTTACAGCGGGGACCCTCAGGTGTACGGCAGCGCCATGTATTGGGTGGCCGCAGTGGCCTATGCGCTGCAAATTTATTTTGATTTCTCCGGCTACAGCGATATGGCCATCGGCATGGGGCGCATGTTTGGCTTTCACTTTCTGGAAAACTTTGATTTCCCTTATATTTCCCGTTCCATTACAGAGTTCTGGCGGCGGTGGCACATCTCTCTTTCCACCTGGTTCCGGGATTACATCTATATTCCCCTGGGGGGAAACCGCGTGAAAAAAAGCCGGTGGATCTGCAACCTGCTGATCGTGTGGCTGCTGACCGGCTTTTGGCATGGGGCCCAATGGAATTTCCTGCTGTGGGGCCTTTATTACGGCCTGCTTCTGCTGGTGGAAAAGCTGTGGCTGGGAAAGCTGCTGGAGCGGCTTCCCAAGATCATTCAATGGGGATACGCTCAGTTTTTTGTGCTGATCGGCTGGGTGATCTTCAATTTGACCGATTTCGGCCAAATGGCCTCTGCTTTCCATGTGATGTTCGGCTTTGTCCCTACGGATTTTACCAGAGTGCTGGCGGCAGATGTTTCCATTCTCAAGGCTTTGGTTTACCTGCCGCTGGGCCTGCTTCTGGCAAGTCCCCTTTTGAAAAAGCTGAAGGAGCATGTTCCGACAGAAGGCGTTGGGGGAACGCTGGCGCTGGCAGCGGAAAATATTTTGTACTGCGCGCTCACCGTGCTCTGCGTGATCTATGTGATCGGCGCCACGTATCAGTTCTTCATCTATTTTCGGTTCTGATTCGGGGGCGTCTGAGCTGCGGAAAATCAAAAAGGCCCGGCGCCGAAGCGCCGGGCCTTTTTCACAAGCTTCCTTAGTTTTCCCGGCAGAAAGCCGCCGGACGGTTCAAAGCAGAAGAAAGCCAAGAACCAAAAGAGCGGTAAAAACGCCCCGAATGATGTGGTGGCGCATGTGAAAATTTCCGCCGCGCCTGCCGTTTTGGAAAGCGGCAAGGAAAATCAAAATGCCGCCCGCTATGACAAAAAGCCATCCCCAAGCGCCCCAAAGCACCTGGAAAAGAATGGCGGCAAGCAGGATAACGCTTCCCAAAAGCATCATGGCGGGAGTATCCCTCTTTGCCCCGCTTTTCAGCTGAGAAACAGCGGCGATGATACATAAAACCGCATACAGGGCAGTGAGGACATAGAGAACATACTGCATCAAATCAGATCCTTTCAGGGGAAGAGTAGTTAGTTGTTAGATGTTAGTTGTTAGAAAGAGCAAGCCCACCTTTCCTGTCATCCTGAGGAAAAAAGGCGCTTCGCGCCTTCTTGACGAAGGATCTCGGTCTTAAGTCCCGAGGAAAAGGGAAAAAGGGCGAGATCCTTCACTGCGTTCAGGATGACAGAAGAGGGTGCTCTTGCTCTTTTCTAACAACTAA
>JAETPP010000108.1 GCA_021771115.1 Bacillota bacterium
TATCGCCGCCGTATCTTTCCCATTTTTCGTAGGGGCCCTCAAGATCCCGGGGGGATCCCGGCGCCAGGCCTGCGGATTCGCCGGATACGTCTTGTGCGGTTCCGCTTTCCGATCCCGCTTCCTGAAACTCCCGCAGGAGGTCTGCATAGTTATCTTCTTCGGCGTACCAGGGCTGTTCCGCGTGGTACGTGTGGTTCTCGTCATAGTACCCGATCACTCCAGCCAGCCCGCCAAATCGGGAAACGGACTTCAGATAGGCGGGAGAGCCATCCTCCGGCTTGCAGAAATAGTAATCTGTTTCCAAAAGCTGACAGAGCAGATTGGTGCGGCCCGCCGCTGTGTACCGGTCTGCCACGAACAGGGGCAGCGTCAGCGTGAGAATGCGGTCCACAGGGTCCTTGGTTTCAGGTAAAGCGTATTTTGTCCCGTCGGAGGCTTCCAGAATGGGAGATCCCTGTTCTTCCCGCATTTCGCCGGTAACCACCGGCTCATGGCGCAGGAACACCCGCTGTATTTCCTGAAATTCCGGGTTCGAAAAAGTCAGGCTGCCGTCCTGATTCATGGTGACCGTGCCCTCGGAAAGTACCTCCGTACCACTGGCAGCGTTGCTCAGGGAAGAAACCCCTCCCGGCTGAGGGCCCGTTTCGGCAAAGGGCAAAAGACCGCTGCGGCCTAAAAACCAGAGCCCGCCCACCAGGACCAGACAGGCCGCCAGGCCGCCCGCCCAGCGCAGCAGGGGAAGGACGGGAGAGACCTTTACCGGCTGTACCGGCCCGAAAATATCAGCTTCTTTGATATATTTGTCATCGATCTCGTTCATGGAAAGCAAAAATTTTCTGGTATCCATCTTCTAAAGAACTCCTTTCCTAATCAGGTGGCTTTTCAGCTTTTTCCGAATGCGGGCGATCCGCACGGCGCAGTTGTTTTCCGAAAGACCCAGCTGCAGGGCCAGCGTGTCATAGGCTTCTCCGAACCAGTAACGCCCCAAAAACAAAACCCGGTCCTTGTGGGAAAGACTCTGGAGAAAGCTGTTTATGATCTGCGAAAGCTCCTTTGCGTCCAGCGCCTCCTCCGGGCCATCGGGAGAAGCCAGCACGGCCTCCAGCTCCTCAAAAGCCGCATCAAAGCCCGCACCGCCCCGCTTTTGGGCGGTTTCCCGGTGATAGCGCTTGATCGCCTGGTTTCGCACCACCCGGTAAAGATAGGGCAGCAGCGGGTCAGGGCGGTTGGGGGGAATAGAATCCCACACGCCCAGGCAGGCGTCGTTTACACATTCCTCCGCGTCCTGAAAATTTCCCAGCAGATTTTCCGCCAGGCGGCGCAGCTTTGTTCCGTATTGCTTTTGGGTTTCCTCAATGGCTTTGGGGGAGCGTTCCCAGTACAGGGCCACAATTTCCCAATCCTCCATAAAGCCGCCTCCTTCCCATTCCTCTTTTTGCTTCACACGATCGTGCTTCACCATGCTTCTACCTGTTTCAGAGAAAATATTACAGCCTTTTTTCAAAAAAGAAAAGTTTCCTCAGAATTTTGTAAGGTTCCCTTGAAGAAAATTTGAGATTTCCGGTGTAGCATAAAAACAGAAAACCGCAGGGAGGGAATGCTGTGAAGCCGGAGCGAAGGAAAAAGCTGCTTGCGTGGGCGGTTCTGGCGGTTGGGCTTTTGCTGACCGCGCTGCTTTGCTGGGCTGTGGGAAAGCCCATGATAGAATTTGTTTCTCAGCCGGAGAAATTCCGGGCCTGGGTAGATTCCCACGGCCTTTGGGGAAGGCTTGCCTTTGTGGGAATGATGGCCTTTCAGATCATTGCCGCGTTCATCCCCGGAGAGCCGCTGGAGATCGGCGCGGGCTATGCCTTCGGCGCGATAGAGGGCACGCTCTTGTGCCTTTTGGGGGCGCTGGTGGGCAGTGTGATCGTATTCCTGCTGGTCAAAAGATGGGGACGTTCTTTCGTAACGCTGTTTCTTTCGGAAGAGAAGCTGAATTCCCTGAAATTTTTGCAGGATGAAAAAAGGCTGAATCTGATCGCCTGCCTTCTGTTTTTGATCCCTGGCACGCCGAAGGATGTGATGACCTATCTTGCGGGGCTGACTCCTATGAAGCTGCCCTTCTGGATCTTTCTCACCTTTACCGCCCGTTTTCCTTCTGTGATCACCTCTACGGTAGGCGGAGATGCTTTGGGAACACAGAACTACGGCTTTGCTGTCGCGGTGTTTTTGGGCACCGCCTTACTCAGCGGCCTGGGACTTCTTGGCTATCGGGCGGTCCTGCGCAGGAAGGAAAAAAGAGCGAACAATGAGGCGGGCCGAAATTCGGCTTCTGAGGAAGAGAACCGGCCCGCTGCATAAAATTTCATATATTATGCCAAGCTTCCCCTGTCCGAAAAAGCGCCGGGGAAGAAAGGCAAGCCAAAAAGAAGCCGTACGGCGGGCCGGTGGAGAGAAAATCATCCGGCCCGCTGCTTTTTCAGAAAAATGCATAAATATTCATAAAAGCCTTGATTTTTTGAAAAAAGGGTGTATAATAGCAAGTGTTCATTCAAAACGAGCGGGCAAAATCTATCTCATAGAGAGAAAAGAGGAAGCAATATGGCAAACGAGATCAAAAAAGTAGTGCTGGCGTATTCCGGGGGACTGGATACCTCCATTATCATTCCCTGGCTCAAGGAAAATTACAATAACTGCGAGGTCATCGCTGTTTCCGGAGATGTAGGGCAGGGAACCGAGCTGGACGGCCTGGAGGAAAAGGCAAAAAAGACCGGCGCTTCCAAGCTGTATGTGCTGGATTTAAAGGAAGAATTTGTGCAGGACTATGTGTACCCCACCGTGAAGGCCGGGGCTGTGTATGAAAACAAATATCTGCTGGGCACTTCCTTTGCCAGGCCTATCATTGCCAAGGGCATTGTGGAGATCGCCAAAAAGGAAGGGGCGGACGCCATCTGCCACGGCTGCACCGGAAAGGGCAACGACCAGGTGCGTTTTGAGCTGGCTATCAAGGCCTTCGCGCCGGATATGAAGATCATCGCCCCCTGGCGGATCTGGGATATCAAATCCAGGGAAGAGGAGATCGAGTACGCCGAGGCCCACGATATCCCCCTGAAGATCAGCCGGGAAACCAATTACTCCAAGGATAAGAACCTGTGGCACCTTTCCCATGAGGGCCTCGATCTCGAAAACCCCGCCAACGAGCCCCAGTACGAAAAGCCCGGTTTCCTGGAGCTGGGGGTTTCTCCCATGCAGGCTCCCGATAAGCCGACTTATCTGACTCTCCATTTTGAAAAGGGCGTACCCACCGAGCTTGACGGCAAGAAGCTTTCCGGCGTGGAGATGGTAGAGGCCTTAAACAAGCTGGGCGGCGAAAACGGCATCGGCCTTGCGGACATCGTGGAAAACCGGCTGGTGGGTATGAAGTCCCGGGGCGTATACGAAACCCCCGGCGGCGCTATTCTCTATCACGCCCACAACAAGCTGGAAGAGATCTGCCTGGATCGGGACACCTATCACTACAAGCAGCAGGCGGCCCTGAAATTTGCGGAGCTTGTCTATTTCGGCCAGTGGTACACCCCTCTGCGCAAGGCCCTTTCCGCCTTTGTGGATTCCACCCAGGAGACCGTCACTGGCGATGTGAAGCTGAAGCTCTATAAGGGCAATATCATCGATGCGGGCGTCAGCTCTCCCTATTCTCTCTACGATGAGGATATCGCCACCTTCGACGAGGACCAGGTCTACGACCAAAAGGATTCCGCCGGGTTCATCAACCTCTTCGGCCTCCCCATCAAAGTGCAGGCGAAAAAGGGGCTGACGTACTAGATTCTAGATGCTAGATGCTGGATGCTGGAGAAGAGCGTTTTAGTAATTAGCAATTAGTAATTAGCAATGGAGAATACGGTTCTTTCCTGTCATCCTGAGCGAAGCGAAGGATCTCGTCCTTTGTCCTTTTACTCAGCATTCAAGGTCGAGATCCTTCGTCACTACGTTCCTCAGGATGACAATGAACCGCCCTTGCCCTTTCTTTCATTGCGCTGCGTAGCAGCGTCAACCACTGTCCAGCATCTAGAATCCAGCATCCAGCATCTAAACAACCAAGAAAGGAATGCGCTGTATGAAGCTTTGGAAAGGCCGCTTTCAGAAGGAAGCAGATCCAAAAACAAACGATTTCAATTCCAGTATTTCCATAGACAGCCGGATGTTCCGGGAGGATATTGAGGGCAGCATCGCTCATGCCTCCATGCTGGGGAAGCAGGGGATCATCGAGAAAAGCGAAAGCGAAAAAATCTGCGCGGAGCTTCAAAAGATCCGGGAAGACCTGGAAAGCGGCGCTTTGCTCATCGACCCGGACGCCGAGGATATCCACACCTTTCTTGAGGGAGAGCTTACCGCCCGGCTGGGAGATACGGGAAAGCGGCTGCACACCGCCCGCAGCAGAAACGACCAGGTGGCGCTGGATGTGCGGCTGACCCTGAAAAAGGACTGCAAAGAGTTGAAAAGCCTTTTGTGCGCGCTGGCAAAGACCCTGTGCCAAAAGGCGGAGCAATACAGCGAAACCGTAATGCCCGGCTACACTCACCTGCAAAGGGCCCAGCCCATCACCTTCGGTCACCATCTCATGGCCTATTCGGAAATGCTCCTGCGGGATCTTTCCCGGCTTCAGGGCGCCCTTTCCCGCATGGACGTCATGCCCCTGGGAAGCGGCGCTCTGGCCGGCACCACCTATCCGCTGGACCGGGAATACGCCGCCGGGCTTTTGGGCTTTTCAGAGATCTCCCACAACAGCCTGGACGGTGTGGCGGACCGTGATTTCTGCGCGGAGCTTGCCTTTGTCTGCTCTCTTGTGATGGTGCACCTTTCCCGGCTGTGTGAGGAGATCGTGCTGTGGTGCTCCTGGGAATTTAAGTTTATCGAGCTGGACGATGGCTTTGCCACCGGCTCCAGCATTATGCCCCAGAAGAAAAACCCCGATATCGCCGAGCTGATCCGGGGCAAAAGCGGCCGGGTATTCGGCGACCTGATGGGGCTTCTCACCATGATGAAGGGCCTGCCTCTTGCCTACAATAAGGATATGCAGGAGGATAAGGAGGCAGTGTTTGACGCAGTGGATACCCTGAAGCTGTGCCTCACCCCGCTGATCCCCATGCTGGAAACCATGACCGTGCGGGAGGAAAACATGCGGAAAGCGGCGGCCGGGGGCTTTATCAACGCCACTGACTGCGCCGACTATCTGGTGGCGGAAAAGGGAGTCCCATTCCGGGACGCCTATCAGATCACCGGAGAGCTGGTGGCCCTGTGCATCGAGCGGGGCTTTACCCTGGAAACCCTGCCGCTCACGGAATATCAAAAGCTGTTCCCCGGCTTTGACAAGGGGGTATACGATGCCGTGGCGCTGGAAAAATGCGTCAGCGGCAGGACCGTGCCCGGCGGCCCGGCCCCGGAGAATGTAAAGCGGGAAGCCCGGCGGGTTTTAGAGATTTTGGAGGGAATGAAGGATGAAGCTTAAGGTTGGAGTGGTAGGAGCCACCGGCTATGCCGGGGCGGAAATTTGCCGCCTGATCATGGGGCACCCCCAGGCGGAGCTTGCCGCCATCAGCTCCGTGAGCTTTGAGGGCATGGCCCTTTCTCAGGTGTACCCGGCCTATCGGGCCTTCTGTGATTTGGTTTGCGGCACAGAGGACGAGGTTCTGGAAAAAAGTGATATGGTGTTTGCTGCTCTGCCTCACGGGCTTTCCCAGGAGCTTGCCGCTAAATGCGACACCGCGGGAAAGGCCTTTCTCGATATGGGGGCGGATTTCCGCCTGGAAAGCGAAGGGGAGTATCGGGAATGGTACGGCGGGGAATATACGGACAAGGCCCTGCACGAAAAGGCGGTGTACGGCCTGCCGGAGCTTTTCCGGGAACAGATCAAGGGGAAAAAGCTCATCGCCAACCCCGGCTGCTATACCACGGCGGTGCCGCTGGCTTTGGCCCCCGCTTTGGAAAACGGGCTGATCGAGAGCACCGGCATTATTGCCGACTGTAAATCCGGCGTGACCGGGGCGGGCAGAAAGCCCACGCAGTCCAATCATTACCCGGAATTAAACGAAAGCTTTACCGCCTATAAGGTGGCAAGCCACCGGCACACCCCGGAAATGGAGCAGACCTTATCAAAGCTGTCCGGGGAAGCGATCAAGCTCACCTTTGTGCCGCATTTGCTTCCCATCAACCGGGGTATTCTCGCCACCTGCTATGGAAAGCTGATGCCCGGCGTAACAGAGAAACAGCTGCGGGAAGCATATGACGCGCGGTACGGGAAGGAATTCTTTGTGCGGCTGCTGCCCCAGGGAGAGACAGCCAATGTAAAGCATGTTCGCTTTACAAACTTTTGCGATGTTTCCCTCTTTACCGATCCCCGCACCGGGACCTTCGTGGCAATTTCCGCCATCGACAACATGGGAAAGGGCGCGGCGGGGCAGGCGGTGCAGAATATGAACCTGTCCTTCGGCTTCGAGGAAACAGCCGGTTTGCTGCTGGTGCCGCCGGCATTTTAACAAAAGGAGAGTCCCTTATGATAGAAACGATTTCCGGCGGTGTTACCGCAGCCCAAGGCTTTCAGGCCGGGGGTGTTCACTGCGGCATCCGCAAGAACAAAACAAAGCCCGACCTTGCCATGATCTTCAGCGACCAGCCCTGTTCCGCCGCCGCCATTTATACCACCAACCTGGTCAAGGGCGCGCCCATTCTGGTGACCAGGAAAAACCTGGAAAACGGCAGGGCTCAGGCGGTGATCTGCAATTCCGGCAACGCCAATACCTGCAATGCAGACGGGATAGAGAAGGCGGAAAAAATGTGCGCTCTTGCCGCCAATGCCCTGCACATTGCCCCGGAGGATGTGATCGTCGCCTCCACTGGCGTGATCGGGCAGGTGCTGCCCATCGAGCCCATTGAGGGTGCCATGGAGGAGCTTGCATCTTCTCTCAGCCCGGAGGGCTCTCCCGCAGCCGCAGCCGCCATTATGACCACCGATACCATCCCGAAGGAAGCGGCGGTTTCCGTGACCATCGGAGAAAAGGAAGTGAAGATCGGCGGCATTTCCAAGGGCAGCGGCATGATCCATCCCAACATGGCCACCATGCTCTGCTTTGTCACCACCGACTGTGCCATTTCTCCCGCCATGCTGGACAAGGCGGTTCGCCTGGCGGCGGACTGCTCTTTTCACGTGATCAGCATCGATGGCGATACCTCTACCAACGATACTTTCGCCGTGCTGGCAAACGGCATGGCGGAAAATCCACAGATCACAGAGGAGGGAGCGGATTTTACGGCCTTTGCCGAGGCTCTTTCCGAGGTCTGTAAGACGCTGGCCCGGCTCATGGCGGGAGACGGAGAAGGGGCCACCAAGCTCCTGGTGTGCAAGACCGCCGGAGCCCAGGATGTGAAAACCGCCCGCACCGTGGCGAAATCCGTGATCTGCTCCGATCTCTTAAAGGCCGCCATGTTCGGCGCGGACGCCAACTGGGGCCGGGTGCTGTGCGCCATCGGCTATTCCGGCGCCCAGGTGGATGTGGAAAAAATAGATGTTTCCTTCCAGTCCGGAAAGGGCAGGGTAGATGTGTGCAAAAACGGGGCCGGGATCGAATTTTCCGAGGAAAAGGCCGCAGAGGTTTTGGGGGAAAAGGAGATCGGCATCCTCATCGACCTGCACAGCGGCAGCTTCTCCGCGGAAGCCTATGGTTGCGACCTGACCTATGATTATGTTAAAATAAATGGAGATTACAGAACGTAAGACGGGGACGGAAAAGAGGAAAGCCGGATGAAAATAGAACGAAAGGGCCAGTTTTCTCCATGGGATATCATAGCGGCGGTGATGGCGGTTTTGCTGCTTTTGAATTTCCTTCTGTTTGGTATCCTGTGTATCGCCGCCATTGGAATGGCGTTTGATCCGGTGCTGGCTTTTCTCACCGGCGTGGAGCTCCTCCTGGGGCTGGTGGTGCTGCTTCCGGCAAAACGGCTGAAGGTCAAAAAGCTCTGGCGAAGGCTTTTGATCGCCGGTGTTGTCTGTAATGCTCTTATCGTGGTATTCCTTTGCGCGGCAGTCATTCTGATGCTGGCTGCCTGGCGGTAGAAGAGGTTCTGTTAGCAGGAGTCTTCCCGATATTTTGCTGAAAATAAGGCAGGGTGATATCTATGGAAATTTCCAATAACGATCGGGCGCAGGTGCTGGTACAGGCCCTGCCCTATATCAAACGGTACGCCGGACAGACCGTGGTGGTCAAGTACGGCGGCAACGCCATGCTGGACGAAGAGCTGAAAAGCGCCGTGATGAGCGATATCGTGCTGATGCAGCTGGTGGGCATCAACGTGGTGCTGGTGCATGGCGGCGGGCCGGAGATCAACGCCATGCTCCAAAAGATCGGCAAGGAAAGCAGGTTTATCGGCGGCATGCGCTGTACCGATGGGGAGACCATAGAGATCGTGCAGCAGGTGCTGGCCGGGAAGGTCAATAAAGACCTGGTGCAGCTTTTGGAAAATGCCGGGGGTAAGGCGGTGGGCCTCTGCGGCCTAGACGGTTCTCTCTTAAAAGCGGATATGCTGGAGGAGGACTTGGGCTTTGTGGGGGAAATTCGGGAGGTCAATGCCGAAATCATCCACAATGCCGCCAAAAGCGGCTATGTGCCTATCGTATCCACCGTGGCGGCTGGATATCACGGCGAGGTCTATAACGTGAACGCCGATATCGCCGCCGCCCGCATCGCCGCGGAGATCGGCGCCATGAAGCTGATTTTAATGACCGATGTGCGGGGCCTGCTGCGGGATAAGGACGATGAAGCCACCATTATCCCCGTGGTGAATGTCAGCGACGTCAACCGCCTGAAAAAAGAGGGGATCATTTCCGGCGGCATGATCCCCAAAATCGATTGCTGTGTAGACGCCGTGCGCCGGGGCGTAGGAAGAGCCCACATCATAGACGGGCGGATCCCCCACTCCATCCTGGTGGAGCTTTTCACCGACGAAGGCATCGGGACGATGCTCTATTAGATGCTGGATCCTAGATGCTGGATGCTGGAGAAGGGCAAGGACGATAGGGTAAATTGGAATTTAGCAGCGTACCGCTGCACCAACTCGTGAAGACAGTGACAGGTATTTTACCCTGTGCGGCCGACCGAAAGAAAGCGCTAAATTGGAATTTAGCAGTACCAACAG
>JAETPP010000109.1 GCA_021771115.1 Bacillota bacterium
CTTCCCCCCACTGTCATTCTGAGGAACGCAGTGACGAAGAATCTCGACTAGCAGCAACCGGCACATAAAGAGGAATTTATAGCCACTGGCTGGGATATAGCCGAGATTCTTCACCGTTTCGCGGTTCAGAATGACAATGAGAGGATGAGGCCGGTTTTACTTCCGGTCGGGCCGTACGTTTGCAAATGCCGCGCACTATCTTCACGAGTTGGTGCAGCGGCACGCTGCTAAATTCCAATTTAGCGCACCAGCCGCCTCCATTCACTGTCATCCTGAGAGAACGCAAAAGGCGCTTTGCTTTTTGCTCAGTAATGACAAAAGATTTATCCCTTTGCGACCTTCGCGGGGTACCATTTTTGAAACCACGCGGTGAACAGGCCCAGAAGCAGCGGCAGAACGGAATTGATGGCCCCTACCCAGCCGCCGATCCCGGTGCCGAGGATGAAATAGGTCCAGATCGGGGTAAGGAGGTAGAGCACGCCCCAGGCCAGCGTTAAAATGCGGTTGGTTTTGAGGAAAAGGGGATTGGACAGCGCCTTTTCCCCATCGTAATCGTTCATGGAATAGTGGGCGGTAAGGGGGATCTTGCAAAAGCAGGTGGCTGTCCACATAATCCCAAAAGCCAGATAAGCCAGGGGGATCACCAGCTGAGAAGGCGCGCCCAGAAGAAGGGCTGTGGAAAAACCTGTGACCAGCCCGACGGAGAGCACATCATAGATCGTTTTCTGATTTCGGTAAAAAACCAGCGGGACCAGCACACAGGCGGCAAGGCTTATCAGGCTGCCCCAGAAGGGATGAACGGAGGCCGCCACCCAGAACACGATCCACGGAAGCAGCAGAATGTGAAAGCCGGTGGGCTTCGAGGGCATATGCAGGGCAGTGCCGGCAGCCTGTTCTCCCCCACCGGCATCATCCCCGCTTTCCGCCCCGGCAAAATACTTGTCCCAGGTGATCAGAAGCTCGAAGTCTCCCTCCACCCGGTACTGATGCTTCATCAGTGCCTCGCTTCCGCTGGTCTTTCCCTCTGAGATGGCCCGCCACACGGTAACGGGGGTGCTCACCGTGGTATCCGCGGTACGGAAGCCCTCTGTCAAAACAGTGCTTCCCTCCCTGCCCAAAACGATCTGATACCGCTCCTTCACATCTGTGTAACACATTTCCAATACCAGGTCATGCCCCGGCCAGCTTTCCTTTTGGTAAAGGGCGGCCATCTGCCGGGTAAAGATCAGGGTATCCGATTCCCGCTTCCCCGTTTCCCGGTTTACGCCCCAGCTGGCATCCGCCATGCTTTCAAATATCTTCTGCGGGAATAACAGCCTATTCAGCCCGGCGCGGGTTTCGGCGGAAATGCCATCGGCCAGATATTCCCGGCCCGCCCGGCGGACAAATTCCAGATATTCGTCTGTGCGCCGCTTCACTTCAGCCACCCGGAACAGCTCCCCCTGCCCGCAGAACAGGGCGGTATACTGCCCCTTTCCGCAAAGGTGGTCAAACAGGCTCTTGACCCCGTCATAATTCCCCTCCGCCGTGTAGAAGCCGCAGGTGGAGATCACCACGGTCCGCTTTCCGCTCATGTCATAACGGGCGGGGTGGCTTCCGCTGCCGGTTTCGCCGCCATCCTCCTCCATGAAGGGGAGGACCATGGGCAGCTGGCGGTCGATCAGATTTTTCAGCGGCCCCGGCACGGAAAAGTAATACAGCGGAAAGCTCCAGACCGTCACATCCGCCCACAGCAGGTTTTCGATCACCAGGCCCATATCGTCTGAAATACAGCACTGCCCCGGCGTTTTGTTCCAGCAGGAGAAGCAGCCCAGGCAGGGCCGCAGCTTCAGGCGGCCA
Organism: Bacillota bacterium; assembly: GCA_021771115.1. Classification (GTDB taxonomy): domain Bacteria; phylum Bacillota; class Clostridia; order Oscillospirales; family Acutalibacteraceae; genus Acutalibacter. Next base: position 1,840 of record JAETPP010000109.1, read on the forward strand.
ACCTCCAGCTCCCGGGTCTCCAGGGCCTCCCCGCTTTCCCCCATTCCCTCTAAAAAGGCCTGCGTCAGCCGGTAGGTGTTGCTCCGCTCTCCCTTGGGGCTTCCGTTGATGACCAGGATCTTCATTTCATTTCCTCCAATCGATCGATGCAGCTTTGCGCCCAGTCGATATACCCCTGCAGATTCCGGCGGCCGTAATCGACGGTCATTTCCCAATAGACAGCCTGCTCCGGGGCGTCCAGAAAAGCCCGGTATTCGCTGATATGCTTCTGCGCCGCGTCAAGGCTTTGCAGAAATATCTCACAATATTCTTTTAGGCCTTCAAAATAGCGGATATTTTCCTCCCGGCTGCGTTCTCCGAAAAAGAACACCTTCATCAGAATATGGTTTCGGGAGGGAAGGGACAGCTCTCCCTCGGAAAGCCAGTAAAGAAGCTCTCTGCGGCCCTCCGGTGTGATGGAATAGATGTTTTTATCCGGCTTGCTTTGCTGGGGCACCGGGGTTTTCTCCACCCAGCCCTTCGTCTCTAAAACCTGCAGCTCCCGATAGATCTGGCTGGTTTGGGCATTCCAGAAAAAACACAGGGAATCCCGGAACGCGGTCATGATCTCGTAGCCTGTCATCTGATGATACTTCAAAAGCCCTAAAATGCCGTGTTTCAGCATGCTGCCGCCTCCCCGCCGGGTCCTGCTATTATGTAAAGCGCCGAAGGCGCCAACTGCTTTGAGAAGTCCGGTGCTTTTTCGTAAAGAAAGACTTCTCACTGATCATCACTTTGCGATTATTTTTTCATAATATTCCACAAGTGGAATATTGTCAAGAAGATTTTGTATTTCACTTTCACGCAGAAAAACTTCCTCTTCTGCCAAAAAATGCTTTATCCCTTCCGCGGACTGTGATATACTAGATACTAGATTTTAGATGCTGGATGCTGGAGAAGGGCAAAGGGCGGGCTGACCGGCGGCTCTTATTATGCAGGAACAGGCCTTTCTTTGGGATCCGGTATCCAGGATCCAGTATCCAGAACCCGAAAGGTGCAGTTTTTATGAACGGACTTGAGCAGAAAGAAAACAGGGGCTGGCGGAATAATTATTTTCTCAAGGCTTTTTTTCTGGGAATGGGCTTATCCTTTCTCATTTTTCTCCCCTTCCTGGTGGTGGACGGGGGAAGGTTCCTTTTTTACGGGGATTTTAACGTCCAGCAGGTCCCCTTTTACCGCCTGGCCCACGACGCCGTGCGCTCCGGGGAGTGGGGCTGGAATTATAAAACCGACCTGGGCGCCAATTTTATCGGCTCCTATTCCTTCTACCTCCTGGGCAGCCCCTTCTTTTGGCTGACCATTCCCTTCCCCTCCGAGTGGCTGCAATTTTTGATGGGGCCGCTATTCATTCTGAAATTTGCCTGCGCCACCTTGACCGGCTATGTCTATATCCACCGCTACACAAAAACAAAGGACAGCGCCCTGATCGGCGCGGTGCTTTACGCCTTTTCCGGCTTTTCCATCTACAATATTTTCTTCAACCATTTCCATGAGGCCATCATTCTGTTTCCCCTGCTGCTGGCGGCCCTGGATGAATACATGGCCACCCGCCGCCGGGGCCTTTTCGCCCTGGCCGTGGCCTTCTGCTGCCTGGCAAATTACTACTTCTTTGTGGGTCAGGTCACCTTTACCCTGATCTATTTCTTCCTGCGGCTGCTGTGCGGCAGCTGGCGGCTGAGCTTCCGGGATTTCCTGTTCCTCGCCTTGGAGGCCGTGCTGGGGCTGGGGCTTTCCTCTATTCTGCTGGTCCCCTCCGTGCTGGCCGTGCTGCAGAACAACCGAACGGAAAACCTGATCAGCGGCTGGAGCGCCCTGCTCTACAACAAAAACCAGCGGTATCTCCACATTCTGGAGTGCTTCTTCTTCCCGCCGGATCTTCCCGCCCGGCCCAATTTCACCCCGGAATCGGAATCCAAATGGGCCTCTTTGGGGGCCTGGCTGCCTTTATTCAGCATGACCGGCGTGATCGGCTGGCTTCAGCTGCGCAGAAAGCACTGGCTGAAAAAAATGCTTTGGGTCCTGTTTGTGATGGCTCTGGTGCCGGGGCTCAATTCCGCCTTTCAAATGATGAACAGCGCCTATTATGCCCGCTGGTTCTATATGCTTACCCTGATGATGGCCCTGGCTACCGTGATGGCCCTGGAAAACGAGCGCACCAACTGGAAGCGCTCCATCACCTGGACCGTGGTGATCACCCTGGTCATTTCCTGCACCGTGGGCTTCATGCCCTATGCGGAAACGGTGGACGGCGAAAAGGTCTGGTCCATGGGGCTGGAGCAGTACCCCACCCGGTTCTGGACCTATGTTGCCATCGCCATGATCTCTCTGGCGGTTTTGATCTATGTTTTCACCTTCTGCCGCAAAAGCCGCCGGGCCTTTTACCGTGCGCTCAGCTCTTCTCTGGCGGTGATCACCGTATTTTATTCCATCTATTTTATCGCCCTGGGAAAAACACAGTCTGACTACACCTGGGATCACCTGATCCCCTACGCCTTAAACGGAGGAAAGGATATCGACCTGCCCGACCTGCAGGAATGCCGTTCGGATTTTTATGAGTCTACAGACAATTCCGCCATGTTCTGGCAGATCCCCTCCATCCAGGCCTTTCACAGCATCGTACCGGGCTCTGTGATGGAATTCTATGAATCCATCGACGTGACCCGGGACGTGGCCTCCCGGCCTGATACCACCCATTACGCCCTGCGGGGGCTTACCTCCGTTCACTGGCTGTTTGACGACGACCACGACAGCGATTATTTCGCGGGGGAAGACGCCTCCGAGCCGCAAATGCCCGGCTGGGTCTACTACGGAAACGCCAATGGCTTTGATATCTGGGAAAACGAGTATTATATCCCCATGGGCTTCTCCTATGATTACTACCTGACCCGCGGCGATTACGACGCCATGAGCAAGACGGACCGGGAGAAAGCCATGCTTCGGGCGATCGTGCTGGAGGATGGGGACAGGGAGGACTTTTCCACTCTGCTTGCGGAGCTGCCCAGTGATAACCGTCGCTTTACCGAGGAAAAATATCTGGAGGATTGCCGGGACAGGGCAAAAACCTCCTGCTCCTTCTTCCAATACACCTCCACAGGCTTTACCGCGGAGCTGAGCACCAGCCGGGAGGCGGTGCAGTTCTTCAGCGTTCCCTATGAGCCGGGCTGGTCGGCCCAGGTCAACGGGGAGGATACGGAGATCTACCGGGCCAACGTGGGCTTCATGGCGGTAAAGGTGCCTCAGGGAGAAAAGGTGGTCATTGAATTTACCTATCACACCCCCGGCCTGCTTTCCGGCTTTCTGCTCACCCTGCTTTCCCTCATGCTGCTCATCGCCTACCTGGTGCTGGTCCGCCGGATCAAGGCGCCGGGACCCAAGCCCCAGCCTGCCGGCGCCCTTCATGTCCGCCGGTTCTCCGAATACGCCAGAAGCCGGAACGCCACCTTCCTTCGCCCCGGCGCGCTGACTCCCCGGTTTTTCCGGGAACCCATCGCGCCGCTGAAAGGGGAGCTGCCCCCGGAGGAACCGCCGGCGGAAGAGGAGACCCCTTTGGAGGAGCCTGCTTTCAAGGAGCCCTCCGAGCCGGAAGAGCCCTTTGAGGAGGACGAAAACTGACCGCCCCCGGCACGATGAAACAGCCCGGTTTCCCTGCCTGAGGGGCGAGGCAAAGAAAGGATATGTGATCTGCTATGCTTCCCACCGTGTATTTTGTGATACCCTGCTATAATGAAGAAGAGGTCCTGCCGGAAACGGTACGGCGGCTGACGGACAAGCTGCACGCCATGCAGAGCGCCGGGCTTGCCGGAGAAGCCAGCCGGATGCTTTTGGTGGACGACGGCAGCAAGGATAAAACCTGGGAGCTGATTTCCCGGCTCCACGAGGAAAACCCCGCTGTGGAAGGGGTAAAGCTGGCCCACAACCGGGGCCATCAGAACGCCCTGCTCTGCGGACTGATGACCGCCATGGAAGCCTGCGACTGCGCCATCAGCCTGGACGCCGATCTGCAGGACGATATCGAGGTGCTGGACGAGTTCGTCCGAAAATACCTGGATGGCTGCGATGTGGTATACGGCGTGCGGAACAAGCGGGAAACCGATACCTGGTTCAAGCGCACCACCGCGGAGGGCTTCTACAAGGTGATGAAGGGGCTGGGTGTGGACGTGGTATTCAACCACGCCGATTACCGCCTGATGAGCAAAAGAGCTTTGGAGGGCCTTGCGGAATATAAGGAAGTAAACCTCTTTCTTCGGGGCCTGGTGCCGCTCATCGGCTACCGCAGCGACTATGTGTATTACGACCGCCACGAGCGGTTCGCCGGAGAATCCAAATACCCTTTAAAAAAGATGATCTCCTTTGCGTTGGACGGCATCACCAGCTTCAGCGTGAAGCCCTTAAAGCTCATTTCCAATTTGGGGATCCTCATTTCCGTTCTCAGCGTATTCGGGCTGCTGTATGCTTTGATCTCCTATTTCGCGGGCTGGGCGGTGTCCGGCTGGACAGCCATCGTCTGCTCCATCTGGCTTTTGGGCGGCCTGCAGATGCTCTGCCTGGGGGTAGTGGGCGGCTATATCGGGAAGATCTACAGCGAGGTCAAGGCCCGCCCCCGGTACCGGGTGGAGGAGCATTTGCAGCACAAAGAGCCTGACCAGTCAGAAAACAGCTGAACAGCAGAGAAATTTCCGCATATTTCTACAAGCCTTGCAATTTTTTAGAATGAAATTGCATTTTTGCCTTGACAAAAAGAAATCGCCGTGCTATAGTAGCTACAACTTTAGAATAGTAAAACACCTGTGAGCAGGAGTAGTACCATTTCAGGTCTGTATCCAAAGAGAGCTGTGAAAAGGCGGAAAACGCCGCCTTCGGTGGGATCACGGCGATACGGCGAAATGGGAATGGACCTGTGAGGGCCGACCGAGGCAGAGGGCAAACCCGCTGCGTTAGGAAGGACGGAGGCTGACCGTTACAGCAGCTAGCGTATGACAGTACGCGAATGAGGCGCGCAAAAAATGGATCGCTTGCCGCGATTGATTTTCGGCGAATTTAGGTGGCACCGCAGATGCTGATAGAAGCATTTGTCCTAAAGTTTTTTTAGGACAAATGCTTTTTTGCATCCTTGTCCTAAGATAATTCCAAGAAAGGCGAAAGGCTTTTACTTTTCTAAAAATTTTTTCTGAAAGGAAAGGATCAACATGGCAGAGCAAAAAATCCCCTACAAAATCTATCTGGAAGAAAGCGAAATGCCCAAGGCATGGTACAATCTGCGGGCGGATATGAAGAATAAGCCCGCTCCCCTTCTGAATCCCGGCACACACCAGCCCATGACCTTTGAGGAGCTGACCCCTGTTTTCTGCGATGATCTGGTGCGCCAGGAGCTGGATAACGACACCCGGTTCTTCGAGATCCCGGAGGAGATCCGGCAGTTTTACAAAATGTACCGCCCCTCTCCCCTGGTTCGGGCCTATTTCCTGGAAAAGGCACTGGGTACGCCGGCCAAGATCTATTACAAATTCGAGGGCAACAACACCTCCGGCTCTCACAAGCTGAATTCCGCCATCGCCCAGGCCTATTATGCCAAGAAGCAGGGCCTCAAGGGTGTGACCACCGAAACCGGAGCCGGGCAGTGGGGCACCGCCCTTTCCATGGCCTGCTCCTACTTTGATCTGGACTGCAAGGTCTTCATGGTAAAGGTCTCCTACGAGCAGAAGCCCTTCCGCCGGGAGGTCATGCGCACCTACGGCGCGTCCGTTACCCCCTCTCCCTCTGAGACCACCCAGGTGGGCAAAAAGATCTTAGAAGCCCACCCCGGCACCAGCGGCAGCCTGGGCTGCGCCATTTCCGAGGCGGTGGAGGTGGCCACCTCCACTCCCGGCTATCGTTATGTGCTGGGCTCGGTATTAAACCAGGTGCTGCTCCATCAGTCCGTGATCGGCCTGGAAACCAAGGCGGCGCTGGACAAATACGGCATCAAGCCCGATATCATCATCGGCTGCGCCGGCGGCGGCTCCAACCTGGGCGGCCTGATCTCCCCCTTCATGGGAGAAAAGATCCAGGGCAAGGCGGATTACCGCTTTATCGCCGTGGAACCCGCCTCCTGCCCCTCCTTCACCAGAGGAAAATACGCCTATGACTTCTGCGACACCGGCATGGTCTGCCCCCTGGCGAAAATGTACACCCTGGGCTCCAACTTCATCCCCTCCGCCAACCACGCCGGCGGCCTGCGGTATCACGGCATGAGCTCTGTGCTGTCTCAGCTGTACGCCGACGGCCTGATGGAGGCCGTTTCTGTAGAGCAGACCTCCGTCTTTGAAGCAGCAAAGCTCTTCGCCCGGGTAGAGGGCACCCTGCCCGCCCCCGAATCCAGCCACGCCATTCGCGCCGCCATTGACGAGGCCCTGAAATGCAAGGAGACCGGAGAAGAAAAAACCATCGTCTTCGGCCTGACCGGCACCGGGTATTTCGATATGACTGCCTACCAGAAATATAACGACGGCAACATGACCGATACCATCCCCACCGACGAAGAGCTGGCCCAAAGCCTTGCCTCCCTGCCGCAGATCTGAACCGCGCAGAGGTTCGTTTAGATGCTGGATGCTAGATGCTGGATTCTAGATACTGGACTCTAGATGCTAGACGGTGGCGGCTTTGCTGCCGCAAAGCAATATCAGGAAGGGCAAAGCGGTAAATTATTGTTTAGCACACTAACGACCTCCACACACTGTCATCCTGAACAAAAGCAAAGCTTGCTTTGCTTTCCGTGAAGGATCTCGGTTAGCACTAACCGGCGCATAAAGGGAATTTGTAGCCACCGGCTGAGATATAGCCGAGATTCTTCGCCACCTCCGGTGACTCAGAATGACAATAGGAGGATGAGGCCGGTTTTACTTCTGGTCGGGCCGTACGTTTGCAAATGCCGCCCGCTATCTTCGCGAGTGGCCGCGGCGCCTCGCCGCTAAATTCCAATTTAACGCACTGACTACCCCGTCTCGCCTGTCGGCTCGGGTACTGTGCCCCAGTGGGGGGAAGCTGTCCGGTGGACAGTGTTCTGACCCGACCGAGCTGAAAGCGAGACCACGCCCAGCACCGTTCTCGTTTGTCA
>JAETPP010000110.1 GCA_021771115.1 Bacillota bacterium
TTATAGCTCGGCTGCGATTCACATAAAACCTGCGTTTATCAACTTGCTGCCACGGAACCCTCCAGTCACGGCTTCGCCGTGACAGCCCCCCTTTCAGGGGGGCCAAGGGTGAGCGCCAAACAATAATTTATCGGTTATATCCCTGACCTCCGCCTGTCCTCCTGAATCCGGAATCCAAAAAAGGACGCATTGCAAACCTCCATTCTGCAACGCGTCCTTTTTTTGTATTGGAAAAAAACTTCTGTGCGCCGATTCCGGGCATCCGCGCCTTACTTTTGCCGCAGGCCGGAAAGCTCTTTGTCGCCGATCGTAACGGAAAGGCCCATTGCCGTGCCGAGCTCCGCCGCCGGAAGAAGGGCTTCCTTGGAAAGAGGGGTCTCTTCCTCATAGGGATAGCGGCAGCCCAGCTGAGCGTATTTGCTCTTTCCCAAAATGTGATAGGGCAGGAGATCCGCCTCCCGCGCGCCGCATTCGGCTGCCGCCCGGAAAATACCGGTCAGTGCCTGTTTCTCGAAATTAAATCCCGGGATAACGGGAACGCGCACGATCACCTGGGTGTGCTTTGCTGCCAGCGTCAGGTTATTTAAGATGTTCTGCAAAGAGCCGCCGGTCACTTCCGCGTATTTTTCTTCCGAAGCGTGCTTTAAATCAAAAAGGAAAAGATCCGTATGGGGCAATACCTGCCGGAAAGCGGAATCCGGCACATTTCCGGCGGTTTCCACCGCGGTGGAAAAGCCTTCCGCCTTGGCGGCGGCAAGAAGCCCGGCCACGGCCTCCGGCTGGCACAGCGGTTCTCCGCCGGAAACGGTCAGACCGCCGCCTGTGTTCTTGTAGTAATCGGCGTCCCGCCGCACGATGGCCATAATTTCTTCCACAGTGCTGTCATAGCCGCAGAGCTTCAGCGCGGTTTCCAGGCAGGTGTCGGCGCATTTGCCGCAGCCGGTGCATTTCCGGCGGTCAAAAACCGGACCCGCGGTGGTAAAGCTGATGGCGGCCTCTGGGCAGACCACCGCGCACCTGCCGCAGCGAACGCAGCGGTTCTCAAAATGCAGCAGATCGGGCCCTGCCTTTTGGGACTCCGGGTTGGCGCACCAAGGGCAGCGCAGGGGACACCCCTTACAGAATACGTTGGTGCGGATCCCGGGGCCGTCGTGCAGAGAAAAGCGTTGAATATCAAAAATATGAAGCGTTCGATTTGATTCAGTCATACAGCACCCTGCTCATCACTTCCTGTTGAATATCGGGCTCCAGATCCACAAATACCGCCGAGAACCCGCTGACGCGAACGATCAGGTCAGCGTGCTTTTCCGGATGCTCTACGGCGTCCTCCAGCACGCCCCGTCCCACAACGGTCACCATGATATGGCACCCGCCCTTTTGAAAATAGGTTTGGAATAACGCTTTTACCGCGTCGCGGTTTTCATTGAAAAATTCGGGCGTGAATTTGATGTTCTGCACCGACCCGGCGTGGTACTTGGCATCCAGCTTGGCAAGAGAGTTCAGCATGGCCGTGGGGCCGTGGGTGTTTGCGCCGCCCTGGGGGTTGTTGGCGGGGTTCATGTACTGGCCTGCGTAGCGCCCATCCGGAGAAGCCCCGGTACGGCGGCCCCATTCGGTATTCAGCTGGTTGTTGCTGATCACCACAAGAAAATACTGCATACCGGCTTCAATACCCCGGTCGCGCACGCCCTTTGAAACGTATTCGTACAGGTCGCAGGCCATGCCGTCCGCGGTGTCAAGGTCGTTGCCGTACTTGTCACAGCTCCACAGCTCCTTGCGAAGCCCCTCGAAGCCGGAGAAATTGGCAAGCAGCGCCTTTTGAAGCTGCTCCAGGGAGTACTTCTTCCGGTCGTAGACCAGATCCTTGATGGCCCAAAGGCTGTCTGAGGCGTTGATCAGGCCGTAGATTTCATTGGTGCCTCCGAGATACTGCACGCCGCCGTCCAGAAGAGCCTTTCCCCGTTCCAGGCAATCGTCTGTCAGAATGCTGGGGAACAGGAAGGCGACCTGGCGGTTCATTTCCTCATAGGATGCCATTTGAGCGGAAATGGAGAGATCCATATAGTGATCCAGCAGCTTTTTATAATCTTCATAGAACGATTCAAAAGAGGTGTATTCACACAGCGGCCGGATGGGAACGCCCCCGTCCTTGCACTTACCGTCCATAGGGTCTGTTCCGCCGTTTAGAAAGACAGTCAGCAGCTTCAGGAGATTCATACAGACATTGGGGGTACCGGTGCTCTTTCCCTGAATGACAAATTCCGTACAGCCGAAGGGAACGTACTGCCGCGCGTCCTCCTCACTGATCCGCATGCCGTAGGCCACCGCCGGAATATTCACATCGTCATTGTAGATCGTGGGATAGGTTGCCCCCGTGCCCAGTGTGTCCATGGCGGCGTCCCAAATATCCTCCGGCGTGTTGCTGTCTACCCGGAGCGTAAACTGGGGCTCCACATAATGGCATTCCTTCGCGACCCGCAGCGCCATCCGCAGAAATACATCCGCCTCTTCCGGGTGCTTTCTGCCTTGCCCGCCCACAATAATGCGGCCGTTTACCGTGGTGCGGCGGTTTTCGATCATCCGCCACAGAGATTTCAAATAGGCAAAGGCTTCCTCTTCCGTAAGCCTTCCGGCCTGCAGATCCCGAACCAGGAAGGGCCCCAGGTAGTCGTCCAGCCGCCCGTAATTGATAACGCCCGCAAGCATGGCGTACAGCCAAAAGAGCTGAAGGGCTTCCGGAAAGGTTTGAGGCTTTCCGTCTTTGATATGGCCCAGCACCCCGGCGGCGCGCCGCAGCTGCTCTGTTTGCAGGGGATCTTCGGCCTCACCGGCCTGCCGCAGGGCCATATCCCGCAGCGCTTCGGCGCAGGCGGTAACCAGGTTTAGGCTTTCCAGAGAGGCCTCATAGAAAGTGTTTTCAGGCTTCTGCCGGAGCTTTTCGGAAACCAGCTCCCGCAGTCCGCCGATCCCGTGCTCCAAAAGCTTGGGATAATCCAGCATCATGCCGGAAAGCCTTGCAGTGGCGATCAGGGGATAATCACAGTCGATAAAGCGCCCGATGGTATCCTCAGTCAGCACCTTGCGGCAGTACTGTGTTTTCAGGTCGTAGTCTACCCAATACTGATACAGCGCGTCGACCCGGCTTTTCTCTTCCTCCGAGCTGAGCTGGTCGCGAAACCGCAGCAGCTTGTTGAACACGCAGTAATGCCCCACTCCGCCAACGGAGGTGCAACTGCCGAAGCCGATGGGAAGAAAATCCAGCCGCCCGGCAAACAGATCTCCCTTTTCCATGTGTCGGAACAGGCGGGGATAGAGGATCTTGAGACAGGCGATCTCTCTCAGCTCCTTGGAAAGACCGGCGGTGGAGCGGTGTGCTTCCGTATAAGCCTCCATGATTTCCAACTGCTCGGAAAGAGGCTTTTCACAGGAAATTGCATGACTGACCTCCACGTTTTGAGCGCCGTTAATATCAAATGCTACCACAGACCACGCTTCCTTTCCGGATTTCCGCCTGCCGGCGGCTCTTTGTATTGAAAATACAGAGGGCTGTTCTGAAAACAGCGCGGGAATATTTCAGACATTTCCCAGTAAATGATTATACCATGAGCTTTGAAAGCTTTCAATGCCGATTTTATCATTTTATAACTTTTTTTATCATTTTTGTTCTTTCGGCCCATCCTCAGAGACGAAAACCATGTTATCGGTTTCCTGACCGTTCAGCCCGCACTGATTACAGAGAATGGCGTCGAACCGGCCGGCGTCGCAAAGCTTCAAAAAGCCCCTCTTTTCAAATTTGGAAGAGTCCAGAAGAAGATAATTTTTGCTGGCAATCTCCATGGCCGTCTGCTTGATCACCATGCTTTCGGGCTCGGTGCTGTAGACGACTTGATTGGTAACATCGAACCCGGAGCAGCTTAGAAACGCGCAGTCAAAATAGAACTGCCGAAGCATTTCCAGCGCGAAAGGCCCTACGCTCATGTTATAGTTCGGCACGTATTCACCGCCGATCAGAAAAATACGGGCGGTGCTTTTTTTGATCGCGTTCAGCAGAAGAGTGTTGTTGGTGATGATCTGAATGTGCTTGCGGATCAATAGGTTCGCAAGAGGATACATGGTCGTTCCGCTGTCGATAAATACACAGTCACCGTCCTTTACCAGGCTGGCCGCATACTGGGCCACAAGGCTTTTCTCCCGGCTGTTGACAGACAGCTTCTGCGGTGTGGCAAGCTCCGCTCCGTCCAGCTCCTCCAAGGCGGCGGCGCCTCCCTGCACACGCTTCAGCTTTCCCTCCGCCTCCAGCTTTTCAAAATCTCTGCGGATGGTTATTTCCGCAACCTCCAAAGCCTTTGCCACTTCCTTCAGGCTGATGCAGCCCCTGCTGTTCAAGGCCTCCAGAATATAGCGCTTTCGCTCCGCGGCAATCATGTAGCGTTCCTCCTTCTAAATTTGAGTGCGTCCCAGCATGGCCGCTCCAACGATTCCGGCGTCATTTCCCAGGGCGGCGCAGACCACCGGGGGAACTCCCGCTTGGGCAGCGGAGTAAGTCAGCTCCTTAAGCTTTTGATTTAGCGGTGTCAACAGATATTCCCTTTCGTTGCTGATGCCTCCGCCGATCACAACGATCTGCGGGCGGATCACGGCGACCAGGGAGGAAATGCCCGCCGCAAGGTAGGTGATAAACCGGTCCACGACCTCCTGAGCTGTCCTGTCGCCCCTTCGCGCGGCGTCAAAGGCCGTTTGGGCGTCCACCGCGGCCGGATCTCCGCCGCATTGCTCCGAAAGCAGGCTTTCCGGGTGTTCCTCCATCGCCTCGATCGTTTGCCGGATCAGCGCGGTGGCCGAGGCGTAAGCCTCTAAACACCCAAGCTGGCCGCAGGTGCAGCGCGCGCCGCCGAAGATCAGCTTCGTATGCCCAATCTCTCCGCCCATGCGGTCGCAGCCGCTGAAAATCTTTTTGCCCACGATGATCCCGCCGCCAACGCCTGTTCCCAGGGTGAGCGTGAGCACATGGTCATACCCGTTGGCCGCGCCGGCCAGCGCCTCACCCAGCGCGGCACAGTCCGCGTCGTTTCGAATCAGGACAGGCACCGGGAAATGGCTTGCCATTTCATCCGGCAAGGGGACGTTGTACCAGTTCAGATTATTGTTATACAGCAGCTTGTTTGTCTGGGGGCTGATGCTTCCCGGAGCGCCCAGGCCCACGCTTTCCATATCCCGGATCGTCATCCCCGCGTCTGACACTGCAGCGTAAGCGGTTTCGGCGATATCGGCCACGATGGTTTCAAAGGATTCTTCCCGCCGGGTCCTGTTCCGGTGCTTTGCAATGATCCGGTATGTTTCGTCCACCACTCCGGCGACGATATTGGTGCCGCCAAAGTCGATCCCAAGGTAATATTTCATCGAACCGCCTCCGGTGTTTTCAAAAATTAAATCTCCCTTGAGGGAAAATGAGAGAATAGAAGCTTCACCAAAGCCATAAGTGGGAAAAGTGCGCTTTCTACATAAGTAGCAAGATAGCACATTTCAAAAGAGAACGCAACATTTTGTTGCAATTTGTTTCAAATTGTGACATGGCTTTTGAAAATCAGCGAGATCCAGTTATTTTTAAAAGTGTATTAGAATCGACACAAACGCCTTTCTGTGTTGTTCCGCTTTGGAAAGGGATTCGGTAGAATAAAGCCATAAAAACAAAGGAGATGGTTTTATGAACACCGACAAGATCTATGCCGAACAGCTGGCCAACGAGTACGCCCCCAAGGAAGCCTCCAAGGTGGTAGCCCTGAAAAAGCTGGACGCCAAAGCGAAGCTGCCCGCGACGATTTTTGCCTATACCTTCGGCATCGTTTCCGCATTGGTGATGGGAATCGGGATGTGCCTGTGCATGGGGCAGATCGGCCCGGGCGGCACGGCGGCCCCGAGGAGATAGAAGAAATGGCGCGGATCATCATTGAAAATATCAGAAGTCCGGAGGCTTCTTAAGGAAGAATTCTTCCTTAAGAAGCCTTTTTGCCTGCGGTGCAAGTATTTTGACCTTGGGCCATATGCCCGGTCAGGTTTTGCTTGCATTCTTTCGCTTCTATGCTATACTGAAGGAAACAGGGGCGGCAGGTGTCAAAATGCAGTTTGCCCCTCTATCTTTTGTACTTTTGGGGAGGCTGCTGCAATGAAAAAATCGATGCAAATGGATCATCTGACCCTGGGCGTGTGCTATTATCCGGAGCATTGGCCGGAAAGCATGTGGGCGGAGGATCTGGACAGAATGCTTGCCGCGGGGATCACCGTCTGCCGGGTGGCGGAATTTGCCTGGAGCAAGTTCGAAAAAACCGAGGGCGTGTTCACCTTTGATTTCTTTGACCGCTTTTTAGACCTGGCGGAGGAAAAGGGGATGAAGGTGATCTTTTGCACCCCCACGGCCACGCCGCCCGCCTGGCTGACGGAAAAATATCCGGAGGTATTAAACGCCTTTCCGGACGGCACCCTGGTCCGCCATGGAATGCGCTGCCACTGCAACCACACGTCTCCGGTCTTTTTGAGGCTGTGCGCCCGGGTGGTGGAGGAGATCGCCGCCCATTACGGCAAGCACCCGGCGATCATCGGCTGGCAGATCGACAACGAAATCAACTGCGAAACGAATCTCTACCATTCGGAAAGCGATTCCCTGGCGTTTCGGGAGTACCTGAAGCGGAAATTCGGCACGCTGGAAAAGCTGAACCAGGCCATGGGCACGGTGTTCTGGAACCAGGAATACACCAGCTGGGATGAGATCTTTGTAGCCCGGCCCACCCTGGCGGATTCTCCCAATCCCCACCTGCTGCTGGAACAGAAAAAATTTATTTCGGAAAGCGCTATTGCCTTTTTCAAGCTTCAGGCGGATATTCTGAAGAAATACCGGAAGCCGGGGGATTTCATCACCACAAACGGAATGTTCGGCCACCTGGACTATCTGGAGCTGAACCGGCAGGCGCTGGATTTTATCACCTATGACAGCTACCCGAACTTTGCCTATTCCATGGGAACCACCAATGCCAACGCCTCCGCCGCCGGGAAGCTGAAGGATCGTTCCAGCGGCTTAAGCCTTTCCCGGGTGCGCTCGGTTTCCCCGAATTTCGGCATTATGGAGCAGCAGTCCGGCGGGGGAGGGTGGCAGACCAGGCTTACCCAGCCCGCGCCGCTGCCGGGCCAGCTGCGGCTTTGGGCCTATCAGTCCATCGCCCACGGTGCGGACTTCATCAGCTTCTTCCGGTGGCGCACCTGTACGGTGGGAACGGAAATTTACTGGAACGGCATTTTGCCCTGGGATAACCGGGACAGCCGCCAGCTGGGGGAGGTAAAGCGGCTGCAAAACGAGCTTCAGGGGCTCTCCGGCCTGACAGGCGGCAAGTATAAGGCAAAGGTGGCGGTGGGGTACCACTACCAGTCGGAATGGGACGGTGAAGGCGATGTGTTCCACGGCCCCTTGAGCGGCCCCTCGGTGATGAACTGGTTCTATGCCTGCCAGATCAGCCATACCCCCATGGACCTGCTTTGCCTCGACCGGGAGCTGACCTTGGAAGCGCTGCAAGGCTATGAGTTGCTGGTGCTTCCCCATATCGCGCTGCTGCCGGACAGCCTGTGTGAGCTGCTGGAAGCCTATGCCGCCCAGGGGGGCAGAGTGATCTTCGGCGCGCGGACAGGGTTTAAGGATGAATTCGGCCGCTGCCCCATGCGCCCCACGCCCGGCGCCGCCGCCAGGCTCGTAGGCGGTACTGTGCGGGAATATACCCTGGTCCCGGAGGATCGGCCCGCCTCGATTACCCTGTTCGGAGAAGAGCTTCCCATGCCTCTGCTCCACGAGGTTTTGGAGGAAACGGACGGCGAGGTGCTGGCCCGCTACCACGGCGCGTATTATGACGGCAGCCCCGCCGTGCTGCGCAAGCGCACAGGGAAGGGAGAGGCCCTCTATTTCGGCGGCGCCTTCTCCGAGGAAGCGGCTTTTGCTCTGCTGCGCTATGCGGGCCTGACGGAAGCCTGCGGCGACGATCTCCTCCTGCCCCCGGAAATCGAATACGCCCCCAGAGAAAAAGACGAAAACACCTTCCGCTTCCTGCTGAACTACACAGGAAAGCCCCAGCCCTTCCTGTGCAAAAAGCCCTTTACCGATCTCCTTACCGGAGAGCTTCACAGCGGAGAAGCAGTCCTGCCCCCCTTTGGAGTGATGGTTTTGGGGGAGTAGCAATTAGTAATTAGTAATTAGTAATTAGTAATTAGTAATGAAGAGCAAGGGCTTTTCTGCCGCCCTGAACCTCTTTCCCGTTATCCTGAGCTCCCTCCTGTCATCTCTGAACCCCTTCCTGTCATCCTGAATCCCTTCCTGTCACCCTGAGCGAAGCGAAGGATCTCGTCCTTTTCCCTTTACCCAGGGAATAAAGACGAGATCCTTCGTCACGAAGGCGCAAAGTGCCTTTTGTGTTCACTCAGGATGACAGTGGGGAAGTCAGTGCGCTAAATTGGAATTTAGCAGCGTACCGCTGCACCAACTCGTGAAGATAGCGGGCGGCATTTGCAAACGTACGGCCCGACCGGAAGTAAAACCGGCCTCATCCTCCTATTGTCATTCTGAGTCACCGAAGGTGGCGAAGAATCTCGGCCATATCCCAGCCAGTGGCTA
>JAETPP010000111.1 GCA_021771115.1 Bacillota bacterium
GCAGGAAGCTTCCCCGGCTCACCGAAAACAAAATTTCCGGCTGGCTGTGGTACCACACCGAGGCGCTGACCGCCCCGCATTCCCGGGTGCCGGGCCTAGCGCAGATCCGCTTTGCCGCCTCCTTCTGCACCATGACGGTAATGCTCTGTAAAGGAAGACCGCTTTCCAGCAGCCGCATAAGCACCGGAGAGGTGATATAGTAGGGCAGGTTCGCGCAGACGCACACCTTTTCTTCCCCGAATTTTTCCCGGATCAGCTGCTGTAAGTCAAGCTCCAGGATATCCCCCTCCACCAGCTCCACGTTGGGGCAGTCGGTCAGGGTTTCCTCCAGCACAGGAAACAGGCGGCGGTCCAGCTCTACCGCCACCACCTTTTTGGCCACCTGGGAAAGCTCCCAGGTAAGCACCCCCATGCCGGGGCCGATCTCGATCACGCCGGTATTTTCATCCGCCCCGCATTCCGCCGCCATTCTGGGACAGACGCCGGGGTTTATCAGAAAATTCTGTCCCATGGCCTTGGAAAAATGGAAGCCGTGCCGGGCCAGAACCTCTTTGATATAGGAAAGATCCGAAAGCCTGCTCATAGCCGCTCCTTTCTTAGCAAATTAGCCTACTGCCTTGCGTCGTACAGCACACGCACGCCGTCGTCATAGATCTTGGGAAACCGCGCGGCGATCCAAGCCTCGTTCACCTGATAGGAGGAGTGTTCAAAATCGCTGACTAAAATATACTCTACGCCGTATTCCCGAAACAATTCCTCATTTTCCTCCGGCTGCTCGTACATCAGTCTTGCGGCGTGCTCCCACTTTCCATAGGGCAGGCCGTGAAAATAGAGATAAGAAGAGGAGCCGCACACAATATTCCTTCCGGCAAGGGAACAAATTTCATTGTTGTGCCGGGTATCCGTCAAAATCAAAGCGTCCGGCTCCGTGTTTTCTTCCACAAATCGGCTTAAGGCAATGGCCCCGTCCCCAAAAATCTCATACCGGGCGTTCCACTCCCTGCCCATAGTCAGCACAGCGGAAAAAACGCATACCGCCGCCACGGCCCCGGCCGTGACCCGCCGCGGCCCGGCAAGCCTGATCCGCCGAAGCGCCCGGCAGAGGAATTCCGCCGCCGCACAGCACAGCAAAAGGTAGGCCACATAAAGCAGCTTGTTGTTGTCGTAAGGGTTGGGCTGAAACACCGCGAATTCCGCAAGAAACCAGATCACAAGGGCCGGGGCGTATTTGGAAAACTCCCCGCTTTTCGCGGAAAGCAGACCGCCCAGCGCCAAAAGACCCGCCAAGCCAAGGTTTTTGAGATAGAACCAGAGATAATTTTCCTCTCCGATGCTCCAACCGAAATGCCCCCGGAGAAACCCGCCGCTTCCCGCCTGGCGGAAGGTCCAGAAGCAGAGCTGGGGCAGGGCCAGCACACAGGCGGAAAAAAGCAGCACACCCCAGGTGGAAAGGAGCATTTTCCCTTTTCCCCGCCAGGCCGCTTTCCACAGCAGCCACCCCAAAAGCAGCAGGAACAAACCGGCGGCAGCGCAGAGCACCCACAGCAGGGCAGGCGAATCCAGATGATCGGTATGGCGCAGAAGGCTTTGCAGGCCCCACATGGAAGGCAGCCCCAGCACAATGAGAAGCTTTCCGACGCGCGCACCCCATTCCTCCCAGGAAAGCTCCCGCAGCAGAAAGCCCAGCAGCCACACCCCGCAGAGCAGAGCCAGCGCCATAAAGGAATGGGTGTGGACCATGGGCAGCAGGCCCGCCAGCACCCCGGTATACAGAAAATACCGCTTTTTGCCCTCGTAAACCGCCCGATACAGCAAGTACAAAGTGGGAAACAGCACCGCCCAGCCAAACAGGGTGGCCCGCTGAGGCAGCAGCATATCCACAATTACATTGACCCAGCGGATATTCCCCTCCACGTAATTGGTGGGGGTCTGGTAAAAATCGGTAAAAATGCGGAAAAAATCTTCTTTGCTTCCCAGAAAATAGAGGAAGCCGAAGCCGCCGTTAAAGAAAAGCAGCACCCAGGCGGCAGCCGCCTTTTTCCGGGAACTCAGCAGACGGGAAACAAAGAGGTAGCCCCCGAAAAACACCTGGGCCCCGGCCGCCGCCATCGGCAGGAAATAAGACCATTTCAGAGACATGCCCCACAGGTACAAAGACGAGGAAATGCTGTCGCTTAAAAAGGGGTAGGAAAGGAGAAACCCGGGAAGCAGCGGATAATCCGGCGGAAAGCTGCCCTGCCGGGCAATGCTGGTGAGAAAGCTCAAATGCATGCTCATATCGCCGTAGGTGGCCTGGCTGGAATAGATCCTTCCATTTTCCAGCCGGAAGGAGCGCCACACCAAAAGCCAGAAAAACAGGGTGACAAGCAGCACGATCCACAGAAATTTTCTCCTGCGAAGAGCGGTTAGGCCCAGGGAAAGCCGGAGCGCCTTTTTCCGCCGCAAAACGGCCAGAGAAGCGATGGCACAAAGCAACGCAAGCCCTGCGGCGCACAGGTGGGCCGCCTTGGAAAAGCCCAGAAAAAAGGCAAAGGGCACAGGAAACCATTGAAGCATAACGCTCCCCAGCACGCTGCCGAACAACAGCCTGACCCCGCCGCTTTCCTCCGATAGCAGGGCCTGGGCCGCGCACAGGCCGCACAGCTGGAACAGCAGAAAAAAGGCCGCGCCCAAAAGCTCTGCCATATGCCACCCTCCCCAAAGCCCGTATCTTTGCTATTATCTTACTATTTTTGTGAGAAAAAGTAAAGGCAATCCCGCACAATTGCATCAGTGATATTCCAGGCTTCGCTTGGAGTGATATTTTCCTTTCAGAAAGTGATATTGCAAACTTCGTTTGCAGTGATATTTTCCTGCGGAAAGTTTTTTTAAAAAAGCTCGGCGCAGCCGAATACCACTCGCCGCAGGCGAATATCACTGCGCAGCAATATCACTCGGCATAGCCGAATATCACTGAGCCTCACTTCTCCAGGAAGTGAGGCTCTGAGCGTGTCGAAAAATTCTTTTTCGCCCCGCTCAAACATGTTGGGGAAATCTACGATTTCCCCAACATGTTGCGATTGAAAAGTGAAAGAGAACCCTGACGGTTCTCTCTCACAACTCTCTTTCCCTCCGTGTTTTTTCGCTAGTGACTTTATCGACAGTCTGTGAGTCTCACTTCCCCGGGAAGCGAGACTCTCTCCCTTGCGGCAAAGGAAAATTTGTTGTATACTGATGGAAAATGAAACTTGAGCTGCATGGAGGAATTGCGATGGAAAAGCTTGTACGCAGAGACAAAACCAATTATTATCTGGATCTGGCGGAAACGGTGTCTCAGCGCTGCACCTGCCTGAGAAGGCATTACGGGGCTGTGATCGTAAAGGACGACGAGGTGATCTCCACCGGCTATGTGGGCACGCCCAGAGGGCGGCAGAACTGTTCTGATCTGGGCTACTGCCTGCGGGCAAAGATGGGCATTCCCAGAGGGGAGCGGTATGAGCTGTGCCGCAGCGTTCACGCAGAGGCCAACGCCATCATTTCCGCCTCCCGCCGGGATATGATCGGCTCTACCCTGTACCTGGTAGGCAGAAATGTGGATAACGGGGAATACATTGAAAATGCCATTTGCTGCTCCATGTGCAAGCGCCTGGTAATAAACGCGGGCATTGAAAAGGTGGTCGTGCGGGACGATAAGGACCACTACCGGGTGATCCAGGTGACAGACTGGATCGCGGACGACGAATCCCTTCGGGGCGTACTGGGCTATTGAGCGGCGCAAAAACACTGGGCCGCTACGGCGCGCTGGACACCCTGCGGGGGCTGTGCCTGCTGAGCATGATCGGCTTTCATGGAATGTATGATCTGGTAAACATCTTCGGCGTGCCTGCTCCGTGGCTGGACGATACGCCGGGCTACCTCTGGCAGCAGAGCATTTGCTGGACCTTTATCGCCCTTTCCGGCTTTTGCTGGAGCTTTTCCCACCACCCGCTGCGCCATGGACTGGTTCTGGTGGGCTGCGGGTCTGCGATTACGCTAATCACCTATTTCATCATGCCCTCGGAGCTGATCCAGTACGGTGTGCTGACGTTATTGGGGCTGTCGGCGCTGCTGCTCACAGGGCTGAAGCGGCTCTTTGACCGGCTGCATTGGAGCATCCCCGCCCCGGCGGGCCTGGGCCTTTCCCTGCTCCTGCTTTTCCTGACACGGAATTTATCCCGCGGATCCCTGCCCTTTGACCGCCCCATCGCACTGCCGGATTTTCTTTATCAAACGGATCTCATTGCGGTGCTGGGGTTTCACTCCCCCACCTTTTTCTCCGTGGACTACTTCCCGCTGCTCCCCTGGTTTTTCCTCTATGCCGCCGGATACTTTCTCTGGAAGCTCCTTTCCCGGCACGAGAAGGCAATGGAGCGCCTGCGCCCCGGCTTTGCTCCCCTCTCTTTTTTAGGGCGGCACAGCCTTTTGATCTATCTTTTGCACCAGCCCGCGCTTTTGGGATGCTTTTTGCTGCTCGGCAGGGGGTAACGCTATCGCCCGGCCATCCGTAAGAAAGCCAACGCCCGTTGAAAAGAAGTTACCTTTCAGCGGGCGTTTCTTTTTCATGATTTCTTCGATAAATTATTGTGTAGTGCTCACCCTTGGCCCCCCTGAAAGGGGGGCTGTCAGCCGGTAGGCTGACTGAGGGGTTCCGTGCGGTAAGTGGGTAAACTACAGGCTTTATGCAGTCTGCAAGTGAGCTAGAACCCTTCCACCATGCAAAGCATGGTCCTCGCAGGCTGCGAAGCAGACTGTTTCCCCTCTTCAGGGGAGGCAAGGGTTTTGTGCTATTCGTTAGTTAGATAAATTCCAATTCAACGCACTGACTCCCCCGTCTCGCCTGTCGGCTCGGTCAGTTCGCGTCAACGCTCCACTGGAGCGTGCTCACCTGTCATCCTGAGGGAACGCAAAAGGTGCTTTGCGCCTTCGTGACGAAGGATCTCGGTCTTAAAATCCACGTGAAAAGCCAAAGGGCGAGATCCTTCGCTTCGCTCAGGATGACAGGAAGGGAGTGGGAGGAATAACGCCAAATTGCAATTTGGGGAGCGAAAGCGTATGCAGATACGAAATCAAAAGGTGAAACTCAAAAACGCGGATGTAAAAAACATCTATTTTCGTTCCTTTCCTAAAAATGAGCGCATGCCTTTTCCGATGATGGTGGCAATGTCTAAATTGTGGAACACGGAATTCTTAGGGTTCTATGACGGCGACACACCGTGTGGCTTTGTATATTTGGCACACAACAGGAAAATCGTGTTTGTCATGTTTTTAGCCGTGGAGGAAACGCTTCGCTCAAAAGGCTATGGAAGCGCCATATTACGGGAGATACAAAACAAATATCCCGATAAAAAGATCATCGTTTCCATAGAACCTTGCGATAACAACGCCCCTGACAGGGAGCTGAGAGGAAAGCGAAAAGCTTTTTATCTGCGAAACGGATACCGAGAAACGGGATATCTGATGAAGCTGAACGGTATTGTTCAAGAGATCCTGATCGGGAACGGCGAATTTGACAAAAAACAATTTCGCTCTTTCTTTGCGGTGTACAGCAACGGCACCATGTGGCCGAGGATATGGGAACAGCCCAAAGGAGAGTAACAACAGCACAAAAAAGGACAAGGCAAACCGTTGTGATTCGCCTTGTCCTTTTTTTACTAAGCCTTGCCCGCCGGCAGAGCTTTAGAATTTGATGATTTCCGGCTCCTTGGTAAAGGAGCTGAAGGTGGCGGTGGCATCCTGAAAATACAGCACCTGGGTATTGCCATCGTCCGCCGCATACCTGTTTTTCAGGCTGGGATACGCTTCCAGCATAGCTTCTCTGGCTTCCAGGCGGTCGTCCTCCACCAGGGTACCGGCCACTCTCAGCCAGGTGCCTTTGTAAAAGGCGCACAGCTCGGCCTTGGGGTTTGCGGCCAGCTGCTTGGAAACCTCCTTCACCTTGCCGGTTTGGATATAAAGCCTGCCCTCAAAAATATGCGCGGTGCCAAAAGGACGCACCCGGGGCTGGTCTCCCTCCACGGTGGCAAGATAATAGGTGCCAGCGTCTTTTAAGAATTGACATACCTTCTCCATGATGCTTCCTCCGCTCTTTTCTGCGGCAGGGTTGTAACACACAAGCCCTTGCAACCGCCGTCTTTATTTTGCCTCGAAATACGCTTTAAAGGCCTTATAAGCCATATACACATCCAGCTTGGAGACCACCTCGAAGGGGGCGTGCATGGAAAGCACCGGCACGCCGATATCGATTACATCGGCATTCAGGCGGGAAATATCCAGCGCCACGGTTCCGCCGCCGCCCTGGTCCACCTTGCCCAGCTCGCCGATCTGCCACACGACCTCGGCATCGTCCAGGATACGGCGCACCCAGCCCAGGAACTCCGCGGAAGCATCGTTGCTGCCGCCCTTGCCTCTGGAACCGGTATACTTGGCCACACCCACGCCGCGGTTCAGATAACAGGAATTACCGGCCTCATAAGCATAAGCATAGGTGGGATCGTAAGCAGCGGTCACATCGGCGGAAAGGCAGTTGCTCAAAGACCACACATGACGGGGCTCCAGGCCCTCGGCCGCCGCCAGATCGGATACGAAATAGTTCAAATATTCGGAGCACAGGCCGGTATTGCCTACGCTGCCGATCTCTTCTTTATCCGCCAGGCAGGTCACTACCGTATGCTCCGGCGTTTTGCAGTTTAAAATGGCTTCCAAAGCGGGATAGGCGCACACCCGGTCATCGTGGCCGTAAGCGCCGATCATGCTGCGGTCAAAGCCGATATCCGCCGCGCGGAAGGCGGGAACAAAAGATATCTCCGCGGAGATCAGATCGCCTTCCACAATGCCGTACTGCTCGTGGAGGATCTTCATCACGTTCAGCTTATAGAGCTGCTCGCCTTCGGCGTCCTCCAAAGGCAGGCTGCCGATGAGAATGTTCAGGTCCTCGCCGGTAAAGGCCTCACCCAGCTTCTTCCCCATTTGGTCTCTTCCCAAATGGGGAAGGATATCGGTGATGGTAAACTGGGGGTCGCCCGGCTGATCGCCGATATTCACGGTGATCTCCGTGCCGTCCTTCCGCACGATCTTGCCGTGCATGGAAAGGGGGATGGCCGTCCACTGGTAATGCTTGATGCCCCCATAGTAATGGGTTTTGAGAAGCGCCAGCTCATTCTGCTCATACAGCGGGATGGGCTTTAAGTCGATGCGGGGGTTGTCGATATGAGCGGCGGCAATGCGCACGCCCTCCTTCGAACCCTTCTTGCCGATCACAGCCAGGCAGATGGCCTTGCCCCGGTTGTTGTAATACACCTTGTCGCCTGCCTTGTACTTGTGGGAGGGATCAAAGGGGACAAACCCGGCGGCTTCCGCGGCCTTTACCGTGTAATCCACAGATTCCCGCTCCGTTTTGGCCTGGTCCAAAAAGGCCATGTAGCCCTCGGCGAATTTGTTTGCCTTTTTCATTTCTGCCGCCCCGGCCTTTTTCACGCCGTGGGTGCGGTCATTGAGAAGCTGCTTTGCAAGCTCCTTCGCGTCTACTTTTTCTGCTTTCTTAGCCATATCTGTTTTCTTCCTTTCTCTGTAAAATTCTCACAAAGCCCTGCGACAGCAGTAAAATTGGATGCTTTCTGCTTTACAGGCATGCCGTAGAACTCCTGAATTTTCCAAATCCATTACTCACTTTACTCCCCTTTTGAGGAAATGTCAATCTAAATCCAGCCGTAAAGCTTTGTGTCCGTAGGGATAGCCAAGGCTGCCCTTGTTAGACAAAGCTATGGCAAGCTGTTTTCTTTATGTGCCCGGCGCTAATTTCGCGTATACATACGTATCCTTCCAAATAGGCTCGCCGTTTTGGTCCTTCCAGAAGAAAACGTTTTGCAAAAAGTGCGCTTCCCTGCGAAAACCAAGGGCTTCCAGCAGCTTCCAGGAGCTGCTGTTTTGCGGATCGCATTCCGCGTAGATCCTGTGGATCCCATTTGCAAAAGCCTGCTGCATGAGAGCTTCACAGCTTTCCCGGGCATATCCCTTTCCCCAGTGATCCCGGTGGAATACATAGCCGATTTCCAGGGATGCAAAGTCCCGCTTTCCCAGGTAAATATTCCCTATCATCTTGTGGGAAGCCTTTTGCTCCACCGCCACCATTTCCTCCGTCCCGATGCGCCACTCCAAATTGCTTTTCGTTTCCTCCAGGGACAGAGGCTTATACGGCTCGTACTCCACCACCTTCGGGTCAGATAAATATTCAAACAGATCCTGTAAATCGCTTTCTCTGTATCTGCGTAAAAGTAATCGTTCTGTTTCTATCAGGATTTCTTCCTTTTCCATATAAAATTTTCCTTTCCGGTCAGGGGCTTCGCTGTTGGGGACAGGGAGAGAGCGGGAAATTATGGTTTGGCACTCATTCTTGGCCCCCCTGAAAGGGGGGCTGTCACGGCGAAGCCGTGACTGGAGGGTTCCGTGCGGCAAGCAAGAACCCCTCCGACGGCCTTACGGCCGCCACCGAACGTTGCTCTCTGAGCAACGTTTCCCCTTCT
>JAETPP010000112.1 GCA_021771115.1 Bacillota bacterium
AGGGTTGAAAGGTCGAAAGGAAAGTATAAAAACGCAAAGGAAAAACAAATTGTCTTCCACAAAAAGTCAGGCTAGAATAAAAGAAAATTAGTGAGGTTGTTGACTCGGAATGTGGCACATTTGGAAAGGAGCTGTGAATTTACCATGAAAAAAAGAATCATTAAGGGCTTGAAAGGCAGCTGGCAGTTGTATCTGCTTTTATTGATCCCCTTAATCTATGTTATCATTTTCCATTATATCCCCATGTACGGAGCGACTCTTGCTTTTAAGAATTTCAATCCGGGGAAAGGGATCCTTGGATCGCCCTGGGCGGGCATGAAGAATTTTAACCGTTTGTTTAGGTCCCCTTCCTTTAGCTTGATCCTTTCCAATACGCTTATCCTGAGTATTGGTAATTTGATTTTCAGCATGCCTCTGCCAATTCTTCTGGCCCTGGCGCTGAATGAGTGCAAAAGCAAGCTGGTCAGCAAGACGGTGCAGATGGTGACCTACGCACCCTATTTTCTTTCCACGGTCATCATGGTTTCTTTATTGATGCAGTGGTCTTCTGTGAATGGCGGCCTTTTCAACAATATTCTGGGCCTGTTTGGGCATGAACCGGTCAATTTGTTCGGCAGCGCGGCGTATTTCCGGCCTACTTATATCATTTCCAATCTCTGGCAGTTTACAGGCTTCAATTCCATCATTTATCTGGCGGCCCTTTCCTCGGTGGACGTAAGCTTGTACGAGGCGGCGAAGATCGACGGCGCCTCAAAGCTCAAGAGGATCTGGTATGTGGATCTGCCCAGCATCCTGCCCACCATTGTTATCCTGCTGGTTCTAAACTGCGGTCAGATCATGAATATCGGTTTTGATAAGGTTTATTTGATGCAGAATGATCTGAATCAGCAGACCTCGGAAATCATTGCCACCTATACCTATAAGGTCGGCTTGCTGGATATGGATTTTGCCTATTCCACAGCGGTAGGCCTGTTCAATTCCGTTGTAAATGTTATTTTGCTGGCTTCGGTAAATACGGTTTCCAGAAAATTGAGCGAGACAAGCCTGTGGTAAAAGAGGGGAGAGGAAAAATGATAATAGAAAAATCGAGGAAAGAGATCAAAGAGCCCTTTGGAGATAAGGTATTCAATGCCGTTAATTATGTTTTTTTAGCATTCTTTTTTCTGATAGTTGCTTACCCTCTGCTTTATGTTCTCAGCGCTTCTTTCAGCGATTCAAACGCGGTTGTTTCCGGAAAGGTGTGGTTCTTACCTATTGGCTTTAACATAGAGGCCTACAAAACGATTTTTTCTGAAGACAGCATTATGACAGGATATATGAATTCCTTTATCTATACGATTTTTGGCACCATAGTCAACCTGATCCTGACCACTCTGACAGCTTATCCTCTTTCCAGAAAAAAGCTGTTTGGAGGGAAAGTATTTACTTGGATCTTTATGTTTACCATGTTCTTTTCCGGCGGACTGATCCCTCAGTATATTCTGGTACGGAACCTGGGGCTGCTGAATACCCGTTATGCCATCATTTTGCTGGGCGGCATTTCCATCTACAACATGATCGTAATGCGCAGCTTTATGACCAGTTCTATTCCGGAGGATCTCTATGAGGCGGCGTCGCTGGATGGCTGCAGCGACATCGGAATTCTGTTCCGTATTGTCCTGCCCCTTTCGAAGCCCATTATTGCGGTTATGGTGCTCTATTACGCAGTGGGCCATTGGAACGATTTCTTTACCCCGTTGATCTATACCTCAAATCCGGATCTGAAGTCGCTTCAGTTGGTTTTACGGGAGATCCTGATCCAGAACAAGATGGAAACACACATGGGCACTCAATCTATGGCCTCTGTAATCAACCGTATGGGAATGTACGAGCTGCTGCGGTATGCAGTCATTGTGGTGGCCAGCGTACCTGTTCTGTGCATCTATCCTTTTGTACAAAAGCATTTTGTCAAAGGCGTTATGATCGGTTCAATCAAGGGATAACCCTTTTTTGATAATTTTAAATGTTTGGAGGAGAACCAAATGAGTAAAAAGATCGTAGCACTACTTCTGTGCCTCATGCTGTGCATCAGTGTTTTTGCTGCCTGCGGAACACCCAGCCAGAGCTCGGGCACAAGTGAACCCGGTTCCTCAAAAGCGGAAAGCGGCAGCACGCCCGTTTCTAGTGCCACGGGAACCAATGAAGAACACCCGAACTGGATCACAGACACCCCTGTTACGCTGAAGGTTTGGACATCAAAGCCCACCAGCGTGGAGGACTTTGAAACAAACAAGTGGGTTCAGTGGCTGGAGGAGGAAACTAACGTCAATCTTGAATTTGATCAGTCCGCCACTGTGGAGCCTGATCAAAAGCTTGCGCTTTCTCTGTCCAGCGGCGACTACCCCGATATGTACTGGACGGCCGGAACCGGCATCTCCAATTCCAATTTGAGCAAGTACGGAAGCTCGGGTGTTTTTGTTCCGCTGAACGATTACATTGAGCAGTACGGTGATAACATCAAATATTGGTTCAATGAGATCCCCTTCATGGAGGGAGCGGCTACCTCTCCTGACGGCAATATTTACGGTGTGCCCAACTATTCCGGCATTTATCACGTTGCCTATGGGCAGAAGATGTGGATCGATCAGGCGTGGCTGGATAACCTGAATCTGGAAATGCCCACCACTCTGGATGAATTCCGTGAGGTGCTCACCGCCTTCAAAGAGCAGGATGCCAACGGCAACGGAGATCCCAATGATGAGATCCCCCTGACAGGCATCAGCGAATACTGGCACGGCGATTTCTCCAGCTATCTGATGTGTTCCTTTATTTATGACGACGGAGACAAGCGGCTGACTGTGGTTGACGATACGGTGGATACCATTGTCAACAAAGAAGAATATAAGAACGGCCTGAAATATATGGCCGAAATGTATGCGGATGGTCTGATCAATCCGGAATCCTGGTCTTCCACCGGCGAGCAGATCAAGAACCTGACGTCACAGAATACGATCGGCTGTATCTCCGGCGGTCATCTTCTGGGCTGTGCCGATTTGAGCCACGATATTGTTGAGAACAGCGTAGTGGTGCCGCCTTTGAAGGGGCCCGACGGTGTGCAGACCTGCGGTTATTACGGAGACACCGTCGTGGAAGGTTCTCGCGCTATTATCACCAGCGCCTGTGAGAATCCGGAAGTTGCCTTTAAGCTGATTGACTTTATGTTCTCTGTTGATTCTTCCCTGAGAGCACGTAAGGGTGAGTTCGGCGTGGACTGGGGATATGCCGAGGAAGGCGAAAAGACCTGCGACGGCAGAGACGCGGTATACAAGGCGCTGTCTGACTATTCCGGAGCCGGAAACATTGAGCAGAACCAGCATGTTGACAATAACGGCGTGTGGGCAGAGACCAATGATCAGTTCATGGGCCTGTGGACAACTCCGGAAGATTTCGATATGCGTGATTCCAACTACTTTGAGCAGTTCCTGTTCCTCCAGACGCAGAAGTACGATGGATATGAGCCGGAACAAACTCTGCCGCCTATCGTCTTTACCGATGAGGAAAACTCCGAAGTGGCCGATATCGAGGTTGACGTGAAGAAGTTTGTGGACGAGCAGAGAGCTCTGTTTATCACCGGTCAGCAGGATATCGATGCACAGTGGGATACCTATCTGCAGCAGCTGGAGAGCCTCGGCTTGAGCAGAATGATCGAACTCTATGACTTGGCCTACAAGCGCCAGTATGTAAAGTGATCCCCTAAATTGAAGTGATACGGAAAGTGCTGATATCTATGCTCTTTTGCGGATATTGGCACTTCTGTATTGTAAAAAAGGAAGGTAAGCTATGAAGCGTTCTACGATCAATGAGATCATTCGGGAGAATATTGAGTTTCTGAAAAAGCAGGGCTTCCATTTGCCGCCCTTTGCCTTTTTCACGCCTGAGGAGTGGGCGGAAAAGGGGCGCGAGTACGATGAAATACGGGAAAACTGCCTGGGCTGGGATATCACGGATTTCGGCTCGGGAGATTTCCGGAAGATCGGCCTTTTCCTGTTTACCCTGCGCAACGGCAACCAGCAGCTGCCGGAGAAATACAAAAAGGTTTATGCGGAAAAGGTGATGGTGGTAGAGGAAGGCCAAATAACGCCCTATCATTACCACTGGTACAAAATGGAGGATATCATCAATAGGGGCGGCGGTACGCTGGTCATTCAAATGTACAACAGCCACCCGGAAACCGACCTTTTGGATCGGGAATCTCCTGTGACCATTCACTCTGACGGGCGGGTTTACACGATCCCGGCCGGAGGAAAGGTGCGTCTGCAGCCCGGCGAAAGCATCACCGTTCACCAGGGGCAGTACCACAGCTTTTGGGCGGAAGGCGGAAAAACCATGGTGGTCGAGGTTTCACAGTGCAATGACGATTCCAAGGATAACCGATTCCTGGAAGAGGCGGGGCGGTTCCCCCAAGTGGAAGAAGATGTTCCCGCGGAATACCTGCTTTGCACAGAGTACCCGGCGGTACAGTAGCTATGGGGAAAAAGGTTGTAGTTGCAGGACATGTGTGTATGGATATCACACTGCCACTGGGGAAAGAAAGGGTTTCTGAAATCGGGCAGCTGCTTCGCCCCGGAAAGCTGTTCAGCGTAGGGGAAGCGGCGGTACATCCCGGCGGCGTTGTGGCCAATACCGGGCTTGCCATGAAGCTTTTCGGCGGTAAGGTGGCCCTGGCGGGAAAAATTGGAAGCGACCCCTTCGGGGATATGATCGCCTCTGCCTTTGCGCGCCGGGGCGCGGAGCGGTGGCTGATCCGCAAAGAGGGGGAGACCACCTCCTATACGGTGGCGCTTGCCGTACCCGGCATCGATCGGATACTGCTGAATCACCCGGGAGCAAACGACACCTTCTCCGCGGAGGATCTGTCCCATGAGCTTCTGGAGGGAGCGGCCCTGTTTCATTTTGGATACCCGCCCCTGATGCGCGGAATGTACGAAAATGATGGAGAGGGACTGCTCTCCGTGCTGAAAAAGGCAAGAGCCGCCGGGGCTGTCACCTCTTTGGATCTTTCGATGGTCGATCCGGATTCCGGCGCGGGAAAAGCGGACTGGAAAAGCATTTTGAAAAAAGCGCTCCCCCTGGTGGATATCTTTGTGCCGAGCGTGGAAGAGCTTTGCTATATGCTGGACCGGGAAAAATTTGAGAGCCTGCGGAAAAAGGCTGGGGCCGGAGATATCTGTGAATTTGTAGATGTGGAAGCAGACCTTCGCCCGCTGGCGGAAACCTGCCTGGAAATGGGTGCGAAAATTCTTTTGATCAAGTGCGGCGCGCCGGGGTTGTACTATAAAACCGCCTCTGCCGAAGATCTGGCCCCCATCAGCGATGCGCTCGGTCTGAACAAAGCCGGTTGGGCGGAAAAGGAAGGCTTTGAGGCAAGCTATGTGCCGGACCGGCTTCTTTCGGGAACAGGAGCGGGGGATACCAGCATTGCCGCTTTTTTAACAGCGCTGTTAAAGGGCTGCACTCCGGAAGCCTGTGCAAGGTACGCGGCGGCGACCGGAGCCTGCTGTGTTTCCGCTTACGACGCGCTCAGCGGACTGAAAACTTTTGAAGAGCTTGATGCGAAAATACAAAATGGGTGGAAAAAGAGGGAAAGCAAAGGAGAAGCATAATGCTGATAACATTAAAAGAAATACTGGAGACAGCGGAAAAAAGGAAAATTGCAATAGGCGCCTTTAATGCCGCAAACCTGGAAAGCCTGCGGGCAATCATGGAGGCGGCGGAGGAGCTTGCGCTTCCGGTGATCCTCCAGTTTGCGCAGTGCCATGAGCCGTGGGTGCCCCTGGAGCTGATCGGGCCGGTCATGGTGGAAACGGCAAGGAAGGCTTCTGTTCCTGTCTGCGTCCACCTGGATCACGGGGAGACCCTGGAGTATTTGCAAGCGGCGCTGAAGCTCGGCTTTACAGGCGTGATGTACGACGGCTCAACCCTGCCTTACGAGGAAAACCTGGAAAATACCCGAAAAGCGGTCAACATGGCGGAAAAGGCCGGGGCGTCTGTAGAGGCGGAATTGGGAAGCATGGGGAAACGGGAATCCGGCGAGGGAGAGAACAGCGGCGAAGCGGACAGCACAAAGATCTACACCGACCCGGAGCAGGCTCAGGCCTTTGTGCGCGACAGCGGGATCGACGCGCTGGCGTGCTCCTTTGGAACGACCCATGGAATTTATCTCTCCGAGCCCAAGCTCAATTTCGGCATCGTAGAGAAAGTACGGGCGCTTACCGGCAATATCCCGGTGGTCATGCACGGCGGCTCCGGCATAGGCCGGGAGGATTTTCAAAAAGCGATCAAGGCCGGTGTGCGGAAAATCAACTACTTTACTTATATGGATAAAGCAGGCGGAGGCGCTGCGGAGGAATATTTGCAGCACCTGAACAAGGAACCGAGATTCTTCTCTTCCGTATCCGCGGCCGCAAGAAGCGCAATGAAGGAAAATGTAAAAAGCGCCATGAAAACCTTCGCTTTTCAGGACTAGGGGCTGTTTGAAAATAGAGAAGACGCCCGGAAAGGGCAAATCATTTGTTTTGGAAGAAAAGGAGGCGCTTTCATGGGAAGATCTATGGAAACGGCCTATCATAAGCTCATCGTGTCCTGCCAGGCCCTGCCTGAGGAGCCGCTGCATTCCTCCTTTATTATGGGAAGGATGGCCCTAGCCGCCCAGGAGGGCGGGGCCCGGGGGATCCGCGCAAATTCCACGGAAGATATTGCGGAGATCCAAAAAATGGTGGATCTCCCCATCATCGGGATCATCAAACGGGATTATCCCGGCAGCCCGGTGCGCATCACGCCCACAATGCGGGAGATAGACCGGCTGATGGAGGTAAAGCCGGAGGTGATCGCCACAGACGCTACCTGCCGGCTGCGCCCGGATGGGAAAACTTTAGAGGAATTTTATGCGCTGATTCGGGAGAAATACCCGGAACAGAAGCTGATGGCCGATTGTGCCACACTGGAGGAAATGCTCCATGCGGACCGGCTGGGGTTCGATTTTATCGGCACTACCTTGGTGGGATACACGGAAGAAAGCCGGGGGGCTCAAATCGAAGCAGATGATTTTGAGCTGATCCGGCAGCTGGTGAAGCGTTCAAAGCATCCGGTCATTGGGGAAGGAAACATCGACACTCCGGAAAAGGTCAGGCGGGTGATGGAGCTGGGGGTGTACAGCGTGGTGGTGGGCTCCGCCATTACCAGGCCCCAGCTGATCACAAGATCCTTCACGAAAGTGCTGGAAGAGGAATGATGAGGAAGCGGTATGCCGCCCTGGATGTAGGCGGAACGGAAATCAAATACGGCGTTTTGGATGAAGCAGGCGTCATTCTGGAAAAAGGATCTCGCAAAACACCTGCTCAGGAAGGAGGCGCGGGGATCCTCCGGGAAACGCTGAGCATTGTCGCCGCCTGTCGGGAAAAATACCCGATTTGCGGCGTTCCCATTTCTTCCACCGGCGTGGTGGACTGTGAAACAGGGGAAATCATCTACGCGGGAGAAACGGTGCCCCGCTTTGCCGGAACCGCCTTTAAAAAAGCTGTGGAGGAACGGTTTCAGCTTCCCTGCGAAGTGGAAAACGATGTAAACTGTGCCGGCCTGGCGGAATATGTCAGCGGCGCGGGACAGGGCAGCCGCTTTATGGTCTGTCTGACTGTGGGAACGGGCATCGGCGGCTGTGCGGTCATTGACGGCAAGGTGCTGCACGGAGCTTCCGGCAGTGCAATGGAAATAGGATATTTGCCGGTAGACGGAAAAGATTTTCAGCAGCTGGCAGCAGCCAGCGTCCTTTGCCGGGAAGTGGCCGCCCGAAAGAAAGAGCCGGTAGAGCAATGGGACGGCAGGCGCATCTTTGCCGAAGCCCAAAAGGGAGACGCCGTCTGCCGCGAAGCCATCGACAGCATTTGTCAGGCGCTGGGGAAGGGGATCTCCGCGATCTCCTACGTGCTGAACCCGGATACGGTGGTGCTGGGCGGAGGGATCATGGCCCAAAAAGAGGCTCTGGAGCCCCGAATCCGCCTGGCGCTGCAAAAATACCTTCGGCCCATGGTGTATCAGGCTTTGCGGCTAAAATTTGCGGAACACGGAAACGACGCGGGCCTGATCGGCGCGCTGTACCATTTTCAGAGGAAGCAGAGCTGATTATTGAAACACAGATTTCAAAAATCAGCTCTGCTGCAAAAGGAGGACTTTCAAACTGGAAACAATAAATAGAACAGGCGCGCCGCTAAGAAAATTGCGGCGCGCCTGTTCGTTCTATTGATACAAAAAAGGCAGGCAGAGCTTTTTCCTGATACCTTTTTATGAAAAATTTTTCTGCCCAGGCACCAAGTGTTTCCTTTTTCCGTCTAATAAATATCAGAACAGGGGGAGCTTTCCTCCGCATT
>JAETPP010000113.1 GCA_021771115.1 Bacillota bacterium
AAAATCGAGATCCTTCGGCGTTGCACGCCTCAGGATGACAGTGGGAAGAAGAGGTCAATATTACTTGCGGTCGGGCCGCACGCTTACAAATACCGCCTGCTATCTTCACGAGTGGCCGCGGCGCCTCGCCGCTAAATTCCAATTTAGCGTACTGACCTCTCCCCCACCGGGACGCGCTCGCTCCTTCTCTAACAACTAATTACTAACAACTAACAACTAAAAGCCGCGCATCTTTTTAGGTGCGCGGCTTCTTCGGGAAGGATTTTGATCAAAAGCGGCCGGTGGTTCAGTCCGTTTTTCTATGGCGGTATATCCTGGCGATCAGCATTCCCAGGCCGATGATGGCCAGAAAGCCGCCGCAGCCCAGCGCGAAGCCGGACCAATAGTCTGTTAAAACGCCTGTGCCGCCTAAAATTGCTCCAGCTGAGGCAACCGCAATACCGATGGGCAGAAGCCAGGGCCAATACCGCAGGAACACACTGTCTTTAGGCTTCATCCTCGTCCCTCCTCACATGATTGTATACTTTTTTACCCACAAAAACCAGAAGCAGGAGTACCATCATGGCGCTCTGGATCATGTGTGCGCCACTATGCGTAAGGGTTTGGCTGACTGTAAAAGCTTCTCGCCCGGTCAGCACATCAAATAAGCTCATACTGAACAGGAAAATACCGGCTACACCCTCTACAATGTAGATCACGCTCATGCCACCGCCGATGGGGTAGATCTCCAGTATTGCGAATTCACCCAAACACAGCGCAAGAACCGCCCAAATGATAAGGATATTTTCCCACATGCCCTCGGCCCATATGATCCCTTCCTCTTTCAGGAAAGCGTTTGCCGCCAGCAGTATGAAAAACAGGATCATTCCATGCTGAAACACATTCCCTCTTTGCAGCAGCTGGCGTTCATCCAACTGATTTTTGCATCTCATTTCTGTTTTCTCCTTTCATATCTTGTTTTCCGGCCAGAACAGATCGTTCAAGGTTTTGTCCAGCACCTGGCAGATCTGTATGCACAGATTTACAGTAGGGTTATAATCTCCCTTCTCTATGGCCACAATGGTCTGCCGGGTAACGCCTACCGCATCGGCAAGCTCCTGCTGGGTCAGCCCTTTGGCCGCCCGTGCAGACTTTAACAAAAGATTTTTTGCCATCTCACCACCTCTTTGACCATATTGTAAATCATGTCAGTCTAAAAGTCAAATATATTTTACAAAAAGTTTTTTAAAATTTACTATCCGGAATTTTCGATAAAAAGCAAGGCAGAGACATGGTAGCTTCTCCATGACTCTGCCTTGCTTTGTTATTCTATGAAAAGAGCGAATTGCGAGAAAAGAACTGATTGCAACAGAAAAAATGCGAAAGCGTTCATACTCAGCGGGAACGAGGATCTTTTTTATCACGCTTTCTGCCGGGAACGTGATCCAGCAGAAGCTTCTCCCCCTCTACCGCAACCAGCGGGAACAGTGACAGGCCAATGACGATCAGCCACTGAAGGCCGTTTAAGGCCGCTGTTTTGAACATGGCGGACAGCGCGGGTACCAGGATCACACTGACCATCAGGGCGCAGCAAAGGGCGCAGGCTGCCAGCAGCTTTTTATTGGAGAAAAGCCCCAGCTTCAGTACCGAATGTTCCGAGCGCATATTGAAGCTGTGGATCAGTTGGGAAAGGCTCAGCACCGCAAAGCCCATGGTGCGCCCGATCCAGGGCTCCATGGGGTCGGTATCGAACCACACGCGGCCTATGGTATAGGCAAGCAGGGCCAGCGCCCCAACGAGGCAGCCTTCCGCCGCCACGGAAAAGCCCATACCGCCGGAGAAGATACCCTCGTTTTTCCGATGGGGCGGCTCCTCCATCACATCCCGTTCAATGGGATCGGCCCCCAGCGCCAGGGCAGGCAGGGAATCTGTGACCAGGTTCACCCAGAGCAGCTGAATGGCTAAGAGCGGGGCCGGAGCCCGCAGCAGGAAGGCGACAAACACCACCAGGATCTCTCCGATATTGCAGGAAAGCAGGAAATGGATAGTTTTCCGGATATTTTTATAGATCCCCCTGCCTTCCCGCACCGCGGTGACGATGGTGGAGAAATTATCGTCTGTCAGCACCATATCGGCGGCGGATTTTGCCACCTCGGTACCGTTTTTTCCCATAGCGCACCCGATATCCGCGCTTTTCAGCGCAGGCGCGTCATTGACTCCGTCTCCGGTCATGGCCACCACCATGCCCCGGCGCTGGAAGGCCTTCACGATCTTTACCTTGTGCTCCGGAGAGACCCGGGCAAAGATGCGGTATTCAAAGATCCGGCGGCTCAGCTCCCCTTCGCTGAGGCGGTCTAACTCCGCGCCTGTGATCACGCCGCTGGTATCGTCCGCAATGCCGATCCGCTTTCCGATGGCAAGGGCCGTGGCGGCATGGTCGCCTGTGATCATCACGGGAAGGATCCCCGCCCGCTTACACTCGGCAACCGCCGCTTTCACGCCCTGCCGGGGCGGGTCCTCCATGCCGATGAGCCCGCAGAAAATCAGATTGCTTTCCGTTTCGTTATCGTCTCCCGGCAGAGAGGAAACATCCTTATAGGCCACCGCCAGCACCCGCAGGGCTCGCTCCGCCAGGGCGCTGTTATCCGCCATCAGCTTTGCCTTCAGAGAGCCGCTGAGCGGAACGATGGTGCTTCCCTTCCTCATCTGGCTGCACCGGGCAATGAGCACATCTGGCGCGCCTTTGGAAATGATTCGATACCCATCGGCAGTACGGTGGGCGGTAGTCATCATTTTTCTCGCTGAGGTAAAGGCGATCTCCCCCGCCCTGGGAAAGCTTTGCTCCAGGGTAGATTTTGCCGTATGGCAGGCCCGCAAAAACGCTGTTTCCGTGGGGTCGCCGAAAAGCTTACCCTCCTGGTCTTCGGAATTGTTGCAAAGGGTGGCAAGCTCTAAAGCAAACTGGGCGGCGGGGGTGTCCAGCTTTTCTTCCCCATAGGCCCCGGAAAAAGCTGTTACTGTCATTTTATTCTGTGTCAGGGTCCCCGTTTTGTCGGAGCAGATCACCTGAGTGCTCCCCAAGGTCTCCACAGCAGGCATGTGACGCACGATAGCCCGCTTCTGGGCCATACGCTTGATCCCCATGGCAAGCACGATGGTGACCACCGCCGTAAGGCCTTCCGGAATTGCCGCCACGCCCAGGCTGATGGCGATCATAAACATTTCCAGGGGCTCTATTTTCTGGATCAAGCCCAGCGTGAAAATCACGGCGCAAATAACCACTACGCCGATCCCCAGCACCTTTCCCGTCTGCTTCAGCTTCTGCTGCAGAGGCGTCATGGGAGCCTTTTCATTTTCCAGCATTTTTGCGATCTGCCCCATGGAGGTATCCATACCGGTGGCCGTTACGATACCTACCCCCGCGCCGGAGGCAATTCCGGTTGAAGCAAACAGCATATTTTTCCGTTCCGCCAAAGTGGCGTCTTCTGAACAAACAGCATTCGCGTCTTTTTCCGCAGGAACAGATTCCCCGGTAAGAGCGGATTCCTCCGCCTGAAGTTCTACGCTTTTCGTGAGCCGGATATCTGCCGGCACCAGATCCCCCGCTTTCAGGATCACCACATCGCCGGGCACCAGCTCCCAGCTTTCCACTGTGTGCTTTCTCCCCTCCCGCAGCACTCTGGCATGAGGTGAGGAAAGCTTTTTTAAGGCCTCGATGGCCTTATCCGCCCGAAGCTCCTGCACCATGCCGATCACGGCGTTGCACAGTACAATGGCGAGAATGATGATGGAATCGATAAACTCGTTATCTCCCCGCATGCGGGAAACAAAAAAAGAAACGGCGGCGGAAGCCAGCAGGATCAGCACCATAAAATCCTGAAACTGGCTGAAAAAGCGGATGATCAGATTTTTTCGCTTTGTTTCCCGAATTTCATTTTTTCCGAATTTCAGCAGTCTCTTTTGGGCCTCTCCCCGGCTCAATCCCCGCTCGCTGTCTGTTTCCAGCCGTTCGGCCGCTTCCCGCCAGCTTACGCTATGAAGCTCCATTTTGCATCCTCCCCGGTTTTTCAAGCTCACTTTGGCATGTATATGCGGAAAAAAAGATTTTTATGTTCTGCGGAAAAGGATGAAAGCCGGAGCAAAATATGCTATACTGAAAACCACATGATTGGATGGGCTGAAACCCCGCTTTTTAGAAGGGAGAGGATCGCTTGACCGGGATCAATGGATTTGACGGCGCTGTCATGGCCTTTATACAGACGCATTGCCACAATATTGTTACAGACAGTGTGTTTCCCGTACTCACGTACCTGGGAGAGGCGGGGGCGATTTGGATCATCGCCGCTCTGTTTCTTCTTTTTTGGAAAAAGACACGGCGTCAGGGCGTTTTGGTGCTCTGCGCCATGGCGGCGGGCTTTCTGCTGGGGGAGATCCTGCTGAAAAACACCGTTTGCCGGGAGCGGCCCTTTCAGACCTTTCCCGCCTACACCACCCTGCTGATCTCCCCGCCCTCCGGCTTTTCCTTCCCCTCCGGGCATACCTGCTCTTCCTTTGCGGCAGCCACGGTGCTGTTCCGTTTCTCGAAAAAATGGGGGATCGCGGCCTTAGTTCTGGCCTGCCTTATTGCCTTTTCCCGCATTTTTTTGTTTGTCCACTGGCCCACCGATGTACTGGCGGGCGCGGTGCTGGGGATCGCCTGTGGACTATTGACCGTCTTTTTTTCCAAAAGGCTGGAAACACGAAAGGCGGCAAAGGAATAGACAGTAAAAAACAGATCGGACAGCTTTTACAAGGCTGTCCGATCTGTTTTTTATGAGATAAGCTTTATTTCCTTACTCCTGCGGGCAAACCACAACCTTGATGGACTGGTCGCTCATCTGCATGGCGATGGCCTCGGCCATTTGCTCCAGCGGGAAGCGGTGGGTGATGATCTCGGAAAAATCCAGCTTTCCGGCATTGAGCAGGGCCACGGCCCGGCTGTGGGTATCGGGATTTACAAAGGAGCCCTTGATGGTCAGCTCCTTTTTATACACATCAAAAAGCGGCAGCTCAAAGTGGGCGTCCACCTTCGGTACGCTGAAGAGCACGATATTGGCTCCTTTTTTGGCGAAACGGAAGGCGCTTTTTACCGCCGGGAGGTTTCCCACACATTCCATGACCACATCCGCTGTTTCCAGCAGAGGCTCCACAGCGCCCTCCATGGTGGGATCGACGGCTTCATCCGCACCCAGCTTCAAGCCTGCTTCCCGGCGCTTTGCGTTGGGCTCGCTGAGAAGGATCTTTGAAGCGCCCGCCAGCTTTGCAAGCTGCACCATGATCAGGCCGATGGCTCCCCCGCCTACTACGCAAACGGTATCGCCTTCTTTGATCTCCGCCCGGTCGATCCCGTGGAGGCAGCAGGCCACAGGCTCCGCCATGGCCCCAAACTCCAGAGGCAGCTCCGGAGAAAGCAGGAAGGCCTGAGCCTCCGGCACCACGCTGTACTGGGCGAAGCCCCCGTTTCTGGTAACGCCGATGGCCTCCATGCTCTCGCAAAGCTGCTTTTTGCCTACACGGCAATACTCGCATTTTCCACAGTAGATATTGGGATCAATGGTCACATGGTCGCCGGGGCGCAGAGAAGTCACACCCTCTCCTACTTCTGTTACGATCCCGGAATACTCATGCCCCAGCACCACCGGCGGGGTCACATCGGCGGAGCCGGGCTCTCCGTGGTAAATATGCACATCCGTACCGCACACACCGCAAACCATGTTCTGAACCACAACTTCACCCTTTCCGGCACGGGGCAGCTCCTGCTCCCGCACCTCAAAGGTTTTATTTCCCAGGAAAAATGACGCTCTCATAAAAAGATCCTCCTCTGCCGGTATTTGCTTTCATTCATACCATGCAAAGGAGGATTTGTCAATAGTTTTCGGACTGGCAGAATACCGACTTCCGAAAAGTCCATTTCTTTAAGCGGAGCTGCGTTTCCGCAAACCGGCGCGTGTCAACGCCCACGGGAACATATCCTGACT
Organism: Bacillota bacterium; assembly: GCA_021771115.1. Taxonomy (GTDB): domain Bacteria; phylum Bacillota; class Clostridia; order Oscillospirales; family Acutalibacteraceae; genus Acutalibacter. The sequence goes on from JAETPP010000113.1 coordinate 5,997, forward strand.
TTTATTTCTGAAGAATGCCTATTGCGTCGCTGATCGTCTTTTCGTAGGCCTCTCTGCCGTATCGATCCACATCGGCCTTGTTCTTTTCCCCGTGGGTCAAGCAGCCTGCGCCGCCAATACAGCCGCCCACACAGGCCATGCCCTCAATGAAATTGCCGGGCAGAACGTTTTTCGAGGCCTTCAGCAGCGCCATGCGGCAGGCTTCGATCCCATCGCAGGGAACGGCCTTCAGGTCAAACTCGATCTCCTGCTCCTTCAGCCCCTGGGCCACGGCGTCGCTGAGGCCCCCGCTGCGGGCAAAGATCCTGCCGTAATAGGAAGCGTTATCCAGCACGCCCTCCTCCAGGGAGGAAAGATCGATATCCCGGCTGTCAAACAGCGCCTGCAGCTCTTCAAAGGTAATGGCGCTGTCGATATAGGGCCGCACCTCTTCCTTTTGGAATTCCATTTTCTTCGCGGTACAGGGCCCGATAAATACCACCTTCGCGCCGGACGAGGTCTCTTTGATGTATTTGGCAATGGTCGCCGCCGGGGACAGGTTGTGGGAAACATGCTCCTTCAGCTGCGGGAATTTCTTTTCCACGTAACTGACAAACGCCGGACAGCAGGAGCTTGTCAAAAACCCTTTTTCCGAAAGCTCCTTTGACTCGGCATAGGCCACCATATCCGCACCCAGGGCCGCCTCTACCACATGGAAAAAGCCCAGCTTTTCTATGCCGGTGATCACCTGGCCCAGCTTCGCATAGGAAAACTGGCTGGAAATAGAGGGGGCGATCACCGCGTAGAGCTTATAGTTCCGGTTTTGTTCGCTCTTTTTGATCAGATCTACCACATCCAGGATAAAAGACTTATCCACGATGGCGCCGAAGGGGCACTGATAGACACAGGCGCCGCAGGAAATGCAGGTATCGTTATCGATATGGGCTTCGCCGCTTTCGCTCATGCTGATGGCGCCGATCTTGCAGGCCCGTTCACAGGGGCGCTTGTGGTCGATGATGGCGCTGTAAGGGCAGACCTGGGCGCATTTCCCGCAGTTTACGCATTTTGACTTATCGATGTGCGCTTTCTGGTTCTCGTCAAAGGAAATGGCCCCCTTGGGACAGACGTCCTCGCAGCGGTGGGCAAGGCAGCCCCGGCAGGCCTCGCTGACCACATAGCCGCTGGCCGGGCATTCGTCACAGGCGATATCGATGACCTCGATCACATTGGGGTTTTCCTTATCCCCGCCCAGGGCCATGCGGATCCGCTCTCCCACAATGGCGCGCTCCTTATAGATACAGCAGCGCATGGTGGGTTTCTCCTGTACGATAAGCTTTGGAATTTCCGCGTAAGCGTCCATCAGCTTATCCTCAAAGGCATAGTGGGCAACGGCGCGAAGCACCTTGTATTTCAGGTACTGCACCTTCGTATCAAATTTTCTTTCCTGTAAGGGCTTTACCGGCACGGCTTCCCCCTCCTTTTGAAATTGGCTTTACAGCCCGGCTTTGACCGGACTAAAAATAGCTGACCTTGATCCGCTTTCCCATTTTCTTCAGGCACTCGCTGAGCTCATCCACCAAGCGCATTTTGATGTTGAAGCTGATGGGAAGATTGGGGTTTTGATGGGCCGGGTTTACCGCCCGCCCCACAAAGAAGTTGATATCTGTAGCTTCCTCAAACAGCATTCTGGCAATGAGGGAAGCGCCGTCCCGCTTATAGCCCCAATCCCGGTAGGAATCGTTATCCTGAAGATAATCCTTGGCGTATTCCAGCACCTTGCTGATGGTGATCACGCCCTCCGTGACCAAGTCCACCCCCTCGATCTTTGCCGTGGGCGGGATCTCCGGGTCCAGATAATCCAAATTGGCGATCATGGGCTTTCCCAGGAATTCTGCGGTAATGGTGGAGGTAGTTCCCCCGCAGACAATGTGCTTTCCCTCTTTGGAGAAAAACAGGGACTGCATTTTATTTACATCCCGTCTGTCCGAGGGCGGGCCGATCATCAGATTCACCTGGGAACGGTTGCGGATCTTCACCACGCACACGGTGGTATCGTCTCCCGGCTTTCCGCCGTAAAGCTGGTTGCATTCCTCCAGCAGCAGTGTGCCATAGGTTTTGGCGGTATAGGAGCTGTCGTACATCATTTCCAGAAATTTAATGATATCCTCACGCTGCCAGCCGAAGTTC
>JAETPP010000114.1 GCA_021771115.1 Bacillota bacterium
GGTGATTCCAAGACAAAAATCGCAGAAAACCTTTCGGTTTTCGAGAATTTTTGGCACGGGAAGCGCCTGCTTCTGGACAATAAGACGGTGTTTTTGATTTTTCAAACAGCCCCTAAGCTTACATACATCCTCAATATTATCCGGTGTGATTTCCCTGAGGGTGATCAATGGTTTCTCTTCCCTTCCACTAAGAAGTTCTTCGTTTTTTACCATGTATTTTTACTATTGTACCGCAAAATCATCCCGCTTTCAACAAAAGAAGCCCTGCCGGTATCGGGTAACAGTTCGGCAGGAAATTTGAGACAATGGGCAGCTGCGGGATAAAAATATACTTCATTCATGAATTTTTCTTGATTATTCGTACCGAATAGCATACAATAGAAGTGAGGTGGGAAAATGGAGCAACGCAACGCAAAAGTAAATATCAGCTCTGCCGGAGGGACTGCCTCCAATGGTTCTCGCACCTATAAGGTCACGCTTCCTACCAAATGGCTCAAAGAGATGGGCGTCACTGAGGGGCAGAGAGAACTGCATTTGGAGTTTGACGGAACAAAAATCGTTTTATCCCGTCCTCTCGATGGAGCACGATTTGCAAAACGTCAGCTGGCCATGGGCCACCGGGTCAAAATTCTTCGCTTTTACGATGAGGAAACGCTCTGCTCCATCATCTATGCCGATTTTACCGAACACACCTTGACTGTGGAAAACCAAGATGTTCCTCTACTCAAAACGGCATTTGGGAACAACCAATTCCCGAATTGGAAAGACTTCATGGATTTTCTGGAAGAAAGATGCGTTCCCCGGCAGAGAGCCGGGCTGCGAGAGTATTTGGAAGCGCTGGAGCTTGCGGAATACGACCCTATTGCAATCATCGAAAAAACCGGCGGCCGCATGGCGGAAGACCGGCAATGGCTGTCCATCGAGGTGCTGTGATGACAATCAAACTTGTAAGCGATGAGAAAATCGCCGAAACCTCCTCCAAAGGAAACCAGGAAAAGTGGTACGACAAAGAAACCGGCCGCTGGTATAAACTGGATCAGTTTGGGTATGAAGCTTTGGCGGAAACTGTCATTTCCACGCTTTTGGAGCAAAGCAATCTGGAAACCGATTTTCCCTTTTCCTTTGTCCGCTATTCCATGGAACGCCTGCGGGTCCACGGGCGGGAACGAACGGGCTGTTCCAGCAAGAATTTTTTGCAGCCGGGGCAGTCGCTGATCACAGTGAACCGTCTCTTATCCAATCATCTGGGATTTCCTTTGAAGGAAAAACTGTCGCGGCTTTCCAGCGATAAGAAGCGGATCGCCTATCTGGCAGAGGAAACAGCGGCAATCACCGGGTTGGAACTGTTCCCTCAGTATTTGACCCTGCTCTTTGAGCTTGACGCTCTCTTCTGCAACGACGACCGCCATTTGAACAACATTGCCGTTATCGAGCAGGACGGTGTATTCCGCTACTGCCCGGTGTTTGACAACGGCGCCGGGCTTCTGTCCAACACCCGGCTTTTACAGATGGATATCTCCCCCACTGCCCTGATTTCTTCCCTTCGTGCCAGACCGTTCCTCACCACCTTTACCAGACAAAGGAATGCGGCCCATAGCTTATATGGAGCACAACTGGAACTCCCAAAACTGACCGAACAGGAAATACGAAGCGTGACCGCTCCCTTGCTGGAATACTACCCCGTCCGCGATCACAGCCTCATCGCTGATCGGGTAACGGCCTGTGTTCTTACCGGGGAGAGACGATAGGAAGTATAAAAGTATTTTTTCTATGTGATGTGCTTTCCATGTTTCTATGCACGAAGGCGTAACTGCTATGGAATGAAACAAACAAATTGGAGGCTATAAGCCATGAACACCACTATTCAGAACAATATTTATAATGATCCGGATATTGAACCTATTGCACAATTATACGACCTGTGCGAGTTGTTAAGGAGCTTCCATCCTACTATTCACTATCCTTCCGAACCTGAATACGAATATTTGGAAGAAGGATGCGCTTGTATCACCGTTCAAAACCCATTTTCAGATGACAAGATGTTCATTGATCTTGCTGGAGAGTTCACACTTACCTGTATCAATAATCACACTCACTACTTTTCATGTCAGTCTGGATACGAATCCTTAAAAAGAGATGTTGTCGCTATTTTGCAGAACCGCCTCTGCTCCGCTTCACTCTATTCCACAAAAAGCGGCAGACATTGGCTCGGCAGCGTATACATCTCAAAAAACGGCATTAGGAATCAAAGTATTCGGGATATTTTTGAATTTGTTCTGAAATATTCCGAGTTCCGAAAAGAAGTAGTAGAATACGGTGGTGTTTGCGAATACCGGTTCTGGAATCCTTCTGATAATCGGGACATAATCATTGCGCCTCATGATCCTATGATGCTTTGTGGCGAGTAATCGAGAAGGTTTGAGAAAAAAGCAAGGATAACTATATGAGTAACGGAATGGCTGAGTATCAGGATATCAGCTTATCTCTCACAAAAGAGGCTTGTCCTGTTTTTACACAAAACCGGATTTTCAGATCGAAAACAACTCTACTCTCCAAGCCGTGAGCTCTGCAGGCGTTTTTTGTATTATATCGCAAAATTCTCCTCCTAGCAAGCAGCGAAGGGCGCCACCGGATTTCCGGCGGCGCCTGTTGATACCATAATAAACGCTTCAAAGCCTTCTCCCGAAGAACTTTCCGGCGGCTACTCCTCCTCAAACTCTCCCCGCAGCTTTTGCAGGGCCTTTTTTTCGATGCGGGACACATAGCTGCGGGAGATGCCCAAGCGCTTTGCCACCACTCGCTGGGGCAGGGGCTTTCCGCCTCCTAGGCCGTACCGCATGCGGATGATGCTTTTTTCCCGGGGGGTCAGCACCTTGTCGATAAAGCCGTAGAGCTTTTCGCTTTTCATTTTGGTATCGAGATTGTCAATGATGGTATCGTCCACCGCCATGGTATCCATCAGCGTCAGGGTATTGCCGGATTTGTCCGTTTCGATGGGCTCGTTGATGGAGATATCCTGGGCGCTCTTTTTTCCGCTGCGGAAGAACATGAGGATCTCATTTTCAATACACCGGGAGGCATAGCTGGAAAGCTTGATGCCCTTTTCGGCGTTGAAGCTGTCTATGGCCTTGATGAGCCCGATGGTGCCGATGGAGATCAGGTCCTCCTGGTCGTTCTGGTTGGCATAGTACTTTTTGATGATATGCGCCACCAGCCGGAGGTTGTGCTCGATCAGCTTTCGCCGGGCGGCCTCGCTGCCCCGGGCCATTTCCTCCAGGCATTTTTTCTCCTCCTGGGCGCTCAGCGCTTTCGGGAAGGTCCCTCCGCCGGTAACATGCAGAAACAGATAAAAGATCCCCGAAAGAAAGTCCAGCAGCTGTGTTAAAAACATACGCGTTTCCCCCATTTCACCGGGACGGTCCGCCCCAAGGCTTTCGGGGTGGCTATCCCTATTCATGTGTATGAAAGGCTTTCGCGGAAACTGCCTGTACCGCCTGATTTCGCAAAATCCTTTTGCGGTTTCCTTTTTTTCGAAAATGTGCTAAAATAGCAGCAAACAAGATTAAGGTGTTACTCTTATAACGTTTGAATATAAGGATGCCTGGCTATGAAAAATTTTTTAGACCGTATCAGAAAGCTTTCTTTTCTCAGCCTGCCGCTGTGCTTTTTCAGCTTTGCGCTGCTGGATTTTTCCTTCCGCTTCTTTTACCAGTTTGCCGGTGATACGGAGGTTTTCGCCTGGAAGCCGGTTTTGTTTACGTTAGGCTGGGCGGGGCTTTTGACCGCCCTCATTTCGCTGCTGCCCCGGTTGGGAAGACGGATCGCCATGATGGCGCTCATCCTTCTTTTTTCCGTGCTGACCCTGGTACACGGGGTGCTGTTCCACCTTACGGGGAAAATGTTTTCCTTCTCAGATCTGAATTTCGCCGGAGACGGGGCCAGGTTTTTCAGCTGGACTTACCTGAATTTGCGAAAGGCCTTCCTGCTCTGTCTGGTCTGTTCCGTTTTGCTCATGGTTTTTGCCGCTTTTCTCGCCCCCAGGGGAAAGCCGGGCGTGAAATGGTGGAAACGGTTTTTGCCCTCTCTGGGCGGGGCGGTGCTTTCCCTGGTGGTTCTCTTTTGCACCCACAACGCCTCCATGCCGCGGGCGGACAAAATGTGGTGGGGAAACACTTACGATCCCATCGCGGCCGCGGAACCTGAAGCGTACAGTGAATTTACCGATTCCGTCCGGTGCCTCACCATGACCGGGCTGTATCAGTATACCTTCCGAGATTTCCTCGTTTCCTTCGGTCTCAGCGGAAATCAGCTCAGCGCCGAAAAGCTGGATGGTTTTTATGAACGGCGGGCCGCTGAGATCAGCGGAGAAAATGAAATGACCGGCGCTCTCAAGAGAAAGAACCTCATTATGGTCATGATGGAATCTACCGACACGTGGCTCTTGACCCCGGACTATATGCCAAATCTGTACCGGCTGCAGCAGGATTCTGTGGACTTCACAAATTTCTACACCCCCACCTATCTTTCCGCTGCCACCTTCACCACGGAGATTATTTCGCAGACAGGCCTGTTCCCCGCGGTTTCCGGCCTTTCCAGCTCCGCCTACTCGAAAAACAGCTTTCCCCTTTCCCTGGCAAACCAGTTTGAAGCGGCGGGATACACCTCCAATTCCTTCCATTCCGCCAGCCCTTCCATTTACAGCAGGGGGTCCGTTCACCTGAACCTGGGCTTTGAGACCTATTATTACTCCACCCTGCTGGGAATGGACGATTACCAGCTGGATTCCCAGCTGATCCGGGGCTATGACAAGATCGCGCCGGAGGGCAGCTTCTTCTCCTACATCATCACCTATTCCGGGCATGGGCCTTACACGGAGGAGATGAGCGCCATTTCCGACCCCCACCTTCAAGAGGCGAGAAAGACAGTGGCCCGCTCCGGGGTCACGGGAAGCCCGGAAAACATGGAGGAATACACTTTGGCGGTGGCCCATGCCATGGAAACGGACGATTTTGTGGGAGAACTGGTAGAGGCCCTGAAAAAGGACGGAAAGCTGGAAAACACCGCCTTGCTGTTTTATGCCGACCACTACGGGAAATATATGACGGACAAGGAATTCCTGCTGCAAATCAAAGGCGTGCCGGACGATGAGGCTTCTCTTTACCGCACGCCCTGCTTCCTGTACGGCGGCGGGCTTTCTCCGCAAAAGGTGGAAAAATACGCCTCCTCCATCGACCTGGTTCCCACCCTTGTAAATTTGTATGACCTTCCCGCTGACCGCAGATACTATGTGGGAGACGATATTTTCGGTGACAAGGGCGGCGTGATCCCCCTGCCGAATTACGCCTGGTACGACGGGGAAACCCTGTATTCCGACCGCTATCAGGGCAAGGTCACCCAGGAGATCGCCGACTGTACCGCCGCGGTAAAGGAACGGATGAACGCTTCCAGGGACACCTTGAAATGCGATTACTTCAAAAGCTGGGAGCAGAAAGCTCCTGTAGCATAAAAAAGAAAGGAAGGCTCCCCTATGGCCAACGACTCCCGGTTCGCGGTGCTTATCGACGCGGACAATGTTTCGGTAAAGTACATTAAAATCATTTTGGATGAGATCTCCAAGGACGGCATTGCCACCTACAAAAGAATTTACGGGGACTGGACCAACCCCGCTCTCGTTTCCTGGAAAAGCACCCTGCTGGATAATTCCGTGCTGCCCATCCAGCAGTACAGCTACACCACCGGGAAAAATTCCACAGACTCCGCCATGATCATCGACGCCATGGATATTCTCTACTCCGAGCAGGTGGACGGCTTCTGCCTGGTCTCCTCCGACAGCGATTTCACCCGCCTTGCCGCCCGGCTGCGGGAATCCGGCATGACGGTGATCGGCATGGGCGAAAGCAAAACACCCAATTCCTTTATCGCCGCCTGCAACAAATTCAAATACCTGGATATCCTCTCCGCCGCCGAGGAGGAGGAGCCGGAGGACGCCCATAAATCTCAGAGCGCCCAGCAGAGCAAGAAGGCCCCCAAGAAAGCGAAGGGAAAACCTGAGCAGAAGAAAGGCTCCGACCAGGAGCTGAAAACCAATCTCAATACCATTCGCCGGGCGCTGCGCACCATCGTGCGGGAAAATTCCGACGAGGACAACTGGATCTTTATCGGCAAGGTGGGAAATATCCTGGGCAAGCGCTATCCCGATTTTGACGTGCGGAACTATGGCTTTACCAAGCTCACCCCCTTCCTGGATTCCCTGGATATGTTCGAGATCAAGGAGGAACGTATGGAAAACGGCTCGCCGCAATACTATATCCACTTGAAATGACCGCCGCTTTTTTCAGACAGAAAGGGGGAAGCTCACATGACAAGCTATGAAGAGATCGCTGCCCTGTGGCGAAAAAAGCAGATCACTACCGACGCGGAGCTGAGCGAAGCGCTGAATGGTCACAGCATCGCTTTTGCCTATCACTCCGGAAAGCTTGAAAACGAGCGGATCACCTATCACGATACCCGGGAAATTTTTGACCATGACGGTGTGACCGCTTACACCGGCGACCTGCGAACGCTTTTTGAAATTCGCAACGCCAAAGAGGCCTATGAATTCTTTCTCTCCTCTTTTTCCCGAAAAACACCCCTTCAGGAAAGCTTTTTGAAGGAGCTGCAAAAACGCCTGACGCGAAACACCTATGATACCCGGCGGTATCAGCTGGGAGAGCGCCCATCATCATTCACGAAGAAGACCGCAAAGCGTATTACGCCGCTTTGGAGGCATGGGACGAAAAGCAGGATTTAGCGCCGCTTTCCGCGTTTCTGCGGAGTCAGGCGGAAAAAACCTGGGAAAAGCAGCTTCCCCGCTGGAGGGCCCAAATCTCAAAATAGCTCTTTTTCCGGAAAGCGCCGATGAAACAAAAGGAATCTTTTGGCATCCTTTGGGAAAACTGAATGACAGCAGTCTTTTATTCCAGGGAACCAAAAGGAGCTTTTATGAGGAAGGAAAAAGGAAAGTATGCCGTGATCGGCGGGCTGAGCGGACTTGCCAACGGGCTGTTCGGCTCCGGCGGAGGTTTGTTTCTGGTGCCGCTTCTCACAAAATGGCTGGGAATTGAGCAGAAAAAGGCCTTTGCCACCTCTGTGGCGGTGATCCTGCCCCTTTCGCTGGTATCGGCAGCCGTGTATTTCTGGAAGGGCGCGCTGGACCTCACCGCCGCTTTGCCCTATCTGATCGGCGGCGGCATCGGCGGCCTGATCTCCGGAAGGGTCTTTCAAAAGGTGCCTATGACCTTTCTGCGCCGCGCCTTTGGGCTGTTGATTCTCTATGGCGGCGTCCGGGCGGTGCTGGCCCTGTGATGTGGTTTCTTTCCCTTCTCACAGGGGCGCTGACCGGTGTGCTTTCCGGCTTTGGGATCGGCGGCGGCACCCTGCTGATCCTGTGGCTCACTCTGGTTTCCGATTTGACGCAGCTGCAGGCGGGGGGTATCAATCTCCTGTATTTTATCTGCTGCGCCCTGCCGGCCTTATGGGGCCACGCCAAAAACAAGCTGATCGAAAAACGGGCCGTGCTGTGGTGTACCCTCTCCGGCCTTCCCGCCTGCATTCTGGGGGCGATCCTTGCATCCCTTCTGGATGTGACCCTGCTGCGCAGGCTGTTCGGCGTCTTTTTGCTGTTCATCGGCTTTCGGGAGTTGTTTTCCGGTTCTAAAAAGGAAAAGCAGGATGGTTCCAAATAGAGGACTCTATCTCGACAGAAAAAGCAAGGCCCTGTCTGTCATCCTGAGGGAAAAAGGCGCTTCGCGCCTTCTTGACGAAGGGTCTCTCCTTTTATGCCCGAATAAAAGGGAAAGAAGGACGAGATTCTTCGCCTTCGGCTCAGAATGACAGGAGGGTAGCTCGCTAAATTATTGTTTAGCACACCAATTGCCTCGTCTCGCCTGTCGGCTCGGTCGGGTCAGAACGTCTCACCTGTCGGTTCGGTCAGCGCTGAACGTCTCACCTGTCGGTTCGGTCGGGTCAGAACGTCTCACCTGTCGGTTCGGTCAGCGCTGAACGGTCTCCACCGGAGACCAGCGCCTCCACTGGAGACCTTCCCCTCCACCGGAGACCAGCGCCTCCACCGGAGACCTTCCCC
>JAETPP010000002.1 GCA_021771115.1 Bacillota bacterium
GTGATGCAGCTTCCCGCCTGAGAGGTGGTGCCGGTTTTCAGGCCGGTAATACCGGAATAGGAGCGGATCAGCTTATTGGTGTTCACCAGCTGGGTGGCCCCATCCCGCACATAGTCGATCCAGGTCAGAGTGTAATCGAAAATTTTCTCGTGGGTGATCAGCTCCCGGCTCATCAGAGCCACGTCAAAGGCGCTGGTCACGTGGCCTTCCTCGTCCAGGCCGTTGCAGTTTTTGAAAACCGTATCGTTCATTCCCAGCTCCGCGGCCTTTTCGTTCATTCGCTGCACAAAGGCGGCCTCGCTGCCCGCCACATTTTCCGCCAGCACCACCGCCGCGTCGTTGGCGCTCATGATCACGGTGGCCTTCAGCAGATCGTCCACCGTCATGGTTTCCCCTTCCTTCAGCCAGATATCCGAGCCGCCCATGGAAGCGGCGTGGGCGGAGGCTGTAAGGGTATCCGTCAGGGCAAGCTGACCACCCTCGATGGCGTCAAAGGTCAGGCACAGGGTCATCACCTTGGTAATAGAGGCGCAGGGCCGCACCTCGTGGGAGTTTTTTTCAAACAGCACCTGGCCGGTGGAGGCCTCCATCAGCACCGCGGCCGGGGCGGTAAGGGACAGCGCGCCGTCTGTCTGCTCCGTTTCGGTTTCTCCCCGCACCGAAATGCCGGGAAGCAGCACGGCAACCGCCAGCAGCAGCGGAAAGAGCAGCAAAAGCTTTTTCTTCAATGAAATCATCCTTTCTTCCCGGAGAGCTCCGCAGCAGCCGGGCTCTTCCGTTACAAAGGTATGCCCTTGTACTTCAAAACAGACGCTTTGTAAAGAATTTTATAAGGAGAAGAAGCATTTATGGAAGAGGCAGCGATGGGTTCGTTTGACAAGAAAAACAAGAAAGAGGCCGGAAGTTATTCCAACCTCTTTCTCCATATTTTGCGTTCATTTACAATTAATTTACAAGAAGCTGTGGTATCACGTCACGGTTCGACAAAATATTCTGTCGAATCATGATAAACTGGCCTTGTCATGAAGCGCTGGCCATCTGCAGGCACAGTTTGTCGGCGATCATGGCAATAAATTCACTGTTTGTGGGCTTGCCCCGGGTGTTGTGGATGGTATAGCCGAAATAGGAGTTCAGCACATCCACATCACCCCGGTCCCATGCGACCTCAATGGCGTGCCGGATCGCGCGTTCCACGCGGGAGCTGGTGGTATTGTAGCGCTTTGCCACATTGGGATACAGCTGCTTTGTCACAGCATTGATGATCTCCGGATTTTCAATGGCCATAATAATGGAATCCCGCAAATAATGATAGCCCGTTATATGTGCAGGCACGCCGATCTGATGAAGGATCTCCGTGACCTGCATTCTTATTTCGGGATGGTAGGGCTCCGACTCAAAGTGCTTGCCCCGAGCGGAGTAAAGGGAAAGCATGCGGTTGATCATTTCGCCCTTATCATAAGGCGTCAGGGCAAAATAGGAGGCGCCCGCGTTTATTACTTCCCGCTCCAGCATAGGGGTGGTGTAGGACGCCGTAACTATGTACATAGGCCTGTCAATGGAAGGATCCTGCGCGACGGCATGGATCACGCCAATAGCATCCAATCCCGGCATAAATAATTCCATCAACACGATCTGAGGGCGTTCTTCCTTGATTTTTTCCAAAAGCAGATTGCCGTCTCTGGGGATCACGATCGCCTTCCCGCTTTTCTGCAGCAGCTTTTGCGCCGGTTCACGGCTCCATTCGCCGTCTTCCGTACTAATCACAATTTTTGCTTCTTTTTCCATGTCGACCTCCTGAAAAATTATTGGCGTGAGCAAATTTTACTATAGTATGAGGAGTATCGCAAGAGGTTTAGCGGAAAAATCTAGAAATTTATCCTGACGAAAGAAGGAGAATTTTGGCCCAAAATCAGAGAATATTGTATTTCGATTTGATTCGACACACTACATCTTGCGATTTTAATCAAATATGATGAGCCGTAATTTTTTACAACGCAAAATAATTTTGCGCAAGAAACTTTACTTTTTTTGTCAATTTTTTGCGAAAAAGAATGGCAAGCACCCAAAGCTCCAGGTGCTTGCGCTTTTCAAAATACCTTTTTTGAATCAAAATTGCCGCTCCAGCAGCGGAATATTTTTTCTGCATGCCTCGATCGCCTCCGTATGAGGCAAAGCGGGAATGGCCCCTGCCTTTGTGGCGCATACCGCGCCTGCGGCATTGGCAAAATCCACATATTCGGAAAGCTCCTGCTCTGTCAGCTTTGCAGGGTGCTTCCCGGAGGCCACGATTTTTGACAGCAGCGCGCCGAAAAAGCTGTCGCCGGAGCCGGTGGTATCGCACACCTTAGTATCATAGGTGTGCTTTCGCAGAGAAAACTCTTTCGTAAACGCGGCGCAGCCCTCCGGTCCAAGTGTGACCGTTACCAGGGAAACGCCCTGTGAGAGGAGCTCGGCGGCTCCTTCCTCCATGCTTTCCCGGTTTGTCAGCAAAAAAAGCTCCTCCTCAGATACCTTCATGATATCCGCCTGCCCAACTAAACTGCGCATTCTGGCGATCCCCTCCGCCTGATCCTTCCACAGCGGCGGCCGCCAGTTGGGGTCATAGGCGGTGATCTTCCCCCGGCTTTTCGCGTATGCCACCAGCTTCTCCACCGCCGAGCGGGAAGGCTCCGCAGTCAGCAGAAGGGAGCCAAAGCACAAAAGCTTGCAGCGGTCGATGAGAGAAAGATCGGTCTCTTCAAAGGAAAGCCTGGTATCCGCGCCGGGATCCCGGTAAAAGCTGAAATCCCGGTCTCCCGTTTCACTGAGCTGTACAAAGGCAAGGGTGGTGGCATAGCTTTCATCCTGAGAAAGCCCCGCCGTTTCCACGCCGCATTCTGTTAAAGTGGAAGCGAGAAAATCTCCGAACATGTCCTTTCCCACACGGCCCAAAAAGCCCGCTGTTACCCCTGCCCGCACCGCCTGCACCGCCACATTGGCCGGGGCGCCGCCGGGATTTCTGGCAAACAGCAGCCTGCCGTCCTCTGTGGTTCCCGCGGGAGTAAAGTCAATGAGCAGCTCCCCCATGGATAAAAGCTCAGCCATCTCCGTTTCCTCCTGTTTTCCATGAGATTTTTTCTTGGAACCTATCATACTGCATTCCGGTTTATTTGGCAAGCTAGTTGTTAGCTATAAGTAGTTAGTTGTTAGACAAAGACCGTCCCAAAAGGGGCGTGCACCTTTTTCTTTTACGCTCTTTTCTAAGCAATTAACTACTAACCACTAACAACTAAACAGTTCCCGCCCCCACGGCAAAATTGCGTGGGGGCGGGGCTCTGCTGAAATAAAATCAGTTTTTTTACTCTGCTTTGCTGTATGCTTCCTGGAAGCGCTTGATCAGGGAAGCAGCTTCGCCGCGGGTGATCCTGCCTCCCGGTACGAGGGTCGTGGCAGTTCGCCCTACCATCAGACCTTCGCCCACAGCCCATTCCACATCCGCGCGGGCCCAGCGGCTCACCTTATTCTGGTCGGAGAAGCCGCCGAGGCCGCCCTTGGCGCTCATATCATAGCCGCAATGCCGGCCATAGCGGCGCAGCATGGCCACGGCCTGCTCCCGGCTGATGCGGGTCATCGGCGCGAAGGTGGAGGCGGTCATACCGGCTACAATGCCGTTAGCCTTCCCCCAGGCGATGGCTTCGCTGTACCACTTGCCCTCCGGCACATCGGTAAACCCGCTTTTACCGTTTCCTGCAGGCGAGCCTGCCATTCTCCACAGGATCGTGACCAGCATGGCCCGGTTCATGGGGCCGTCCGGCACGAACCGGGTGGCGGATTCTCCCACCATCAGGCCGTTCTCATAGACATATTGGACCGCTTCCCTGCTCCAGTGGCCTTCGATATCCACGAAGGGAAGCTCCGGGTCCGGCGAAATGAGGCCGCCTCCGGCACTGGGGTCCTTTGTCCAGTCAGCCGTATAATAGAAGAGTATCTCATCGCCTTGGGCAATCGTATAAGAGGTGATCCCCACCTTGGGCAATACCCGGTTGACCTGATAGAGCCAGCCGGAATTTTTTCCATCCGTGAATTCCGCCAGAGTCGTGCCCTGATAGGTCATGGCCTTTACATATCCCTGCTCGGCCCCCTCCTGGGTGATCCCGCTGTCCTTCAGCGCTTCGATAAAGGCGTGGTAAACCGTGGAGCCCTGCTTTACAGCGACCCTTTTCCCGCTGAGCCAGGAACCGGCATCGCTTTGGATGCTCACCGTTACGGTGATATCCGGGTTTCCGGGGTTCGGATCGGCGGGCTTTTCCACCTGGCCCTCTCCCGTAGCGCGGCCCGGAACCGCCTGGTTCCCGCTGAAATCGTAAATATTGCAGGCCGTGCCCTGGAACTTTGCCAGACCGACCAGGGCCCGAAAAGCCTGCTCTGTGGCAAGGGCGTTGTCTTCCCCGGCAAACTGGAAACGGCTCGTTTCCAGGTTTACATAAGATAGAAGCCCATCTATCAAAGAGGCTCCCGATACGCTGCTGCGGTACTCTGCAGGATCCTCACCCAGCGCCAGCAGACCCAGGATCGCCATAGCGTTGGAATTGGCGCTGCCCAGAGAGCCGTTGGCATCCAGGGCATCCGGAATTGCGGCCAGGATCTTATCGGCCAGTGCCTTCGCCTCCTCGCTGTTTTCACAGAAGCGGGCCAGCGCGGCCAGGGCGGCTCCGGCGGTATCGGGGTCCGTATAGGTGACGCCGCCATAGGTGTAGCCGAAGAGCCCCTCTCCCACGCTGCTGCCGAGCAAATCGATCAGCGCGCTTCTCTGCGCTTCCCGCAGGGTCCCATCCCGCTGCTGGTCTGCCAGCAGGATCCAGGGAGCGCCGTAATATCCGCCCGCCGTCAAATTCATACCGGCAAGCTTTTCCGCGTTGTTTATGGGGGTGTTGCTGTTAGCGGGATACAGCCTGGTGCTGTCGATCCCCATCGCCCGTAAAACAATCTCAAGGCGGGCTCGATCGCTGGCGGAGGCGGTGGTTTTTGCCGCCTCTGAAATCAGCAGATTTAAGGCGTTCTGCCATGCCTCCTTTGAGGTTTTCGCCGTCTTTCCGGGCAGACCGGCATATACCGCCATATCCATAACCGTCCAGCTGTCGCTGCTTTCCACACAGGAGGCCGCGATCGCGTCCATCAGGTCGGAGACCGCCGCCTGGTTGGCGGGAAGCAGCACGGTCACCGTTTTATGGCAAATGTTCCCCTCTGAGTCTGTCAACGTGATTATCACCGGGATAGAACGGGTTGCCGCCGTATCGTTTTCCTCTGCCAGCGTCAGGCTGCTTCCGCCGGTAAGCAACTCATCGGACGCCTCTATGCTTACCGTAATATCGGCATTCGCCGTTTCTCCTTGCTTCAGCAGGGAGATCACATCTCCCGCCGCGGTATCGGGGGCGATCCGCACGGTGTCCGCGTACTTGGCGGCTTCCTGGGCCAATTCCTCGGAAACGGGCAAATCTACCCCAAACATTTCAAAGAGCTTATCGGCGGTTTCTCTCCAGGTTTTCAGAACCATCTCTTCCAGCACGGCTTTTTGCGCGTCGCTGGGATACTCTGTGGCGTTGCCGATCAAGTTTATCAGGCTTCCATCGGGCTGTGTGCAGTTTCCATAGGCATTCCGGATGGTGATTTGATTGTCTACCCCGGTCAGCGTGCCGTTCAAATGCCCGGCAAAGCCGCCGTTATAGCCTGTGGAGCTGCTGCCCGTGACCGTAACCTGCCCGGCGCTTGCCACGTTTTCCGCCTGGCTGATGGAACCCGCGAAGCCGCCTGTATAGGATTCTCCGGAAACATCTCCCAGGCTGTAGCAATCTTTTATCACCCCGCCGCTGGTTCCCGCGAAGCCGCCAACGGTGCTTTTTCCTGCCACATCGCCTTCGGCATGGCTTTCATAGATGCTTCCGCTGTAGGAGCTTCCCACTAAGCCGCCTACCGCCACGGCGTTTTCCCCGCTCACTGTTCCCAGGGCGCTGCTTCTGGTGATCACGCCGTTGTTTTCTCCTACCAGGCCGCCAATGTTGGCATCGGTACCGGAAACCGCCACATCTGCCGTACATTTGTCGATAGAGGAGGAAATGGAGAACAGGGTATCGCTGTCATAGGCGCCATCGTTCAGGCCCACCAGGCCGCCTACGGAGGAGCTGCCGGATACCGTACCGGAAACAGTGCAGCCGCCGATCAGGCTTGCCACATTGTCCCCCATGTTTTCCGTATCCAGCGCGGCCTGGGCCCAGCCTGCCAGACAGCCTACATTTTTTGAACCGGAAACAGAGCAATCCTTCAAGTTCAGGTTTTTCACAACGGCTCCCCGCAGCACCCGGAAAAACCCGGTGTTGTCGGAAGTGCCTGTCATGCTCAGGTTGGAGATGGTATGGCCCTGTCCGTCGAACACTCCGGTAAAGGGAGCTTCGGCAGAGCCGATGCCGGCAAAGGATATCCCCGCAAGATCCAGATCCGCCGTGAGGCGGTAATTTGCCGAGAGATCGGCCCCGGGGCGGGTCAAGTTTAGCAGCTTTTCCACGGAATCGATCTCGATCCACACGTTTTCCGTGCCGGACAGCTCCTCTTCCGTGGGAGGCAGGAACCGGTTTTCCGTTGTGCCCTCAAACCAAAGGATGCTGTCGCCGTTTTTCACCGCCGCCAGCGAGGCGCTGACATTGGAAAGCTCCCCGTTCACCGTGAACATCCAGCCATCGGGAGGATCCACGGAATAGCCGTTGATGGTGCGGATATACCGCCCAAAGCTGGGGGTGGTATCAAAGGAGTAGCTCAGAAGCCCCTGCTCCGCAGCGGCGTCCATCAGGTCTACCAGGCGGGTGTTGCCGGTGCTTTCCATGGTGACGGTAAGCTTTTCTCCCAGCGGGTAGAAGCGGTACTCTGTCTTATCGTACCGCGCCAGCAGAATGGTGGCGGTAAGCTGTTCCGAAGCCGGAGCCTGCGGTGCCGGCATTCCCACCAGATAGGGCAGCCCGCCGTTCTTTTCCTCGGAACGCGTCCATACCACATCCACAAGGCCCAGCGTCTTCAAAAAGTCTTCCGTTTTCATCTGCTCCAAGGTTCTTCCCTTGGCGCCGTAGTCGTGAGAAGAGGCGGTTTCGGCGTTGTAATAGCAGTTTCGCACCCCTTCGGACTGGTCGTACTGGAACCCGGAATCGGGCTGGTTTCCGCCGATAAAGCCGTTGCCCTCTTCCTGCGTGACAGTAACTGTTCCAGCGGCATAGCAGTTTTCATACACATTACCGGAGAACACAGAACGGCCCGCAAAGCCGCCGGAATATCCCCGGGCGGACACATTGCCCAGGGCAAAGCAGTTCCGTATGGCCCCGCCATAGCCCAGGCCCACAAAGCCGCCGGAATACTCGCTTTGCGTGCTGACCTCCATGGAGGTCCAGCAGCTTTCGATAAGCCCGTTTTCCTCATTTGATCCCACAAAGCCCGCGTGCCCGGTGGCGGTAGGAGAATTGGAAATCAGGCTGCCGCCCTGTACATAGCTTTTGCGGATCACACCGTAATTCCGGCTGACCATGCCGCCCAGCACCGCTCCGGTATCGGCGGTGATATTGCAGTTTATCACCCCGCAGTTTTCCACCGTTCCGAAATTATTGTGTACCAGCACTGCGGCGTTATCGGAAAACAGCACGTTGGCGTTTTCCACTACCAGGTCGTGCACATAGCCGGTGCTGCCGGTATATTGGAACAGGCCGGAATCCAGATTGCTCAGGGTAAGCCCCAGGATCCTGTGGCCCTGTCCGTCCAACTCGCCCATGAAGCGGTTCATCACATTTCCAATGGATTTCGTGCGCACCTGGTCGGCGGCGGACAGGTTGGAGAAATCAATATCCTTTGTCAGCCGGTAATTCTTTCTCCACTCAACGGCCTGCTGGCTCTCCGAATCCACCCCGGCGGAAGGGGTATCCTTCACGTTTGCCAGCTCCAGCCAATCCTCCGCAGAGGAAATATCCACCCATTCCTTATCCTCCGGCCTCTGTGTGGAGGGGATATAGACCGGGCTGTAGCCGGAGGGCAGGCTGTCGGTAAAGAAGGAGCCGTCCGGCACCGCCGTAACGGTAAAGGCGTAGCTCATCCCGGCGGCAAAGGCATTGCCCAGCGGCGCGGAGGTAGCTGTCCCGCCTATCAGGAACCGGCGAGACAGCGTATAGTTCCCCTTGGACACCGTGTAAAGATCGAGCAGATAATACCCGTTTTCCGTAAGCCCGGATTTTCCCTCCCACACGGCGGTGGCGCCGTGGAAGGCAAGCCCGGTCACGGGCTTCATCCGGTTATAGGGGGATTGCAGTCCGTACACGTTTTCCTGTACGTACTTTTCATCCGGCAGGGAGAATTTTCCCGCCTCGTCCACCGCTGAAACGGTGGCGAAATACACGCCCTCTTCCATGGCGGAAAGCCGCTCTGTACAGTCATAAGTAGTTCCGGAAACATTGGGGATCGTCCCCGCCTGCTCAAGCTCAGAAACATAGTACCCCAGCGGCAGGCCGCCCTTTGCGATCTCCGCTGCCAAAAAGCTGTCTCTTGCCCGCTGTGCCTCCTGGACCTGCTTGTCGGCTTCCTTGAATTCCTCAAGCGTCGTGGCCTGGTTTGCCAGGGCCTTCTTCTGCGCCAGCATGTCCTCCAGGGGTGCAAGCTGTTCCCGCTGCCCGGCGCTCATGGCCGCGATCAGGGCATCGCTGTCGATCAGCATAATCTTCCGCACGGGGTCGCTTTCGCTGTCGAATTCCAGCTTTTCCTCTGCGGTGAGCTCGTGCCACACCTTATCACAGCGCCACAGGGCGATCACATAGGCGGAAGCATTTTCCACCGCTTCCCAGGAAAGAATCGGAGTAGGCACGTCAATAAGGTTGTCCTCGTCAGCCGAAGGGGCCATTTCCCGGCCGAACTCCACGTTTTCCGCCAGGGCCAGCTTTCCCGCCGGTTCCTCGGTTTTCTGCCATACCAAAATGGGAAGCTCCTGGTTCACGCCGGGAACGGTTTTCCAGCCCTCCCCCAGTTTCCCCAGCAGCTCCGCCTGCATGACCGCCAGGGTCATGGCGCCGCTGCCGCTTTCACCCAGGTAATAGCTGCCGTCGATCTCGCTGCCGCCCGCCTGGATGGGCCCGGAGGTACTGCCGGAAACTGTGCCGGTATTATAGCAGCCGGTGATGGCGCCGATCATGCTGCCCGCCTGTCCCCGAATGCCGCCTGCATAGCCGCTTCCGGTAACCGTACCGGTATTATAGCAGCGCTCCACGGCAGCTTCGTCATTGATATAGGCCAGGATGCCGCCGGCCCGGGCGCCGGAAATCGCCCCGGTGTTATAGCACCCGGTAATGCGCAGGGGCGAGCCGTAGCTGAACTGCCTGCCCACAATGCCGGCGGCGTTTGTCCCGCCGGTGACAGACGCCTCATTGCCGCAGCTTTCAAAAGTGGTATTGTCCGCTCTGCCCGCAATTCCACCCACATCGTCGGTGCCGCTGACAGTTCCCTGCACCACCAGGTTTTTCACTACGGCGTTTTGAGCGGAGCTGCCTTTCAAATAGCCGAAAAGCCCGGCGTAATTGACTCCGCTGACGGACAAACCGGAAACGGTAAAGCCGCCGCCGTTGAAGCTGCCGGAAAAAGGCTTTGAGCTGTTCCCGATGGGCGTCCAGGCTTCCCCGCCCAGGTCGATATCGTCAGTCAGCAGGACGGCGTAATTTGCCCCCGTACCGCTGTTTACCATGTCGGCAAACCAGGCAAGCTCCGCGCCGCTGCCGATCTCATACGCGCCGTCGCCATTGGGGGAAACCTCTTCCCTACTTTCCCCATCCCACTGGGTGCTGGCCGTCAAGGTTACGGAAATGCTCTGTGTGCCGCTCTGGCCGCCATCCACGGTAAAGCTGCCCGTTTCCTTTGCGTACCCCTTTGCCTTTACCGTGTAGGAATAGCCGCCGGAGGGCAGGCTGTAGGTATGTTCAGACTGAGCGGGAACCGTATGCCCATCGGCGGTATAGGTCACGGTGACCTGCGCCTGAGCGCCGGCGGGGGCAATGGAAAAGACCACCGTTCGCCGGCCGGCCTCCCGCAGCGTTACCGTTTCAGCGGCCGCCTGCCCGTTTACCGTGATCGTGCCGCGCGCCTCCTCATAGCCGAAGGCGGCGGCGGTGTAGGAATACTCCCCATCGGGAAGGCGATAGGCATACACGCCGTTTTGCGCCGATACCGGCGGCACAGCGCCGCCCTCCCCGTCTGTCAGGGTCAGGGTGGCCTCTTCCACGCTCAGCGTGATCGTCACGTTATATTTGGGGGTAGGATCCTGGAAGGTCAGGATCGGATAACCCCGGTTAACCGGGGTTACGGCGGAATCCCGCTGGAAATCCGCCCCCAGCAGCACAACAAATTCGGGAGCTTTCATCTCCGCTTCCGTTTTTGCCGTGGCGTTGGCGTCTGTCACGGAACCGTCGGAAAGGTAGTAAACACTGTTTTCCACCGTACCGCTGCTCTTGCTGCCGAAGGCCGGGTTCACATCCCGGCTGCCGGTCACAGCCCCGGCGGTGTAGCAATTTCTGACAACGGCATAGCTGCTGGAAAGATAGGCGGTAATTCCGCCGGAGCGCCAGCCGCCGCCGCTTATCGCGCCGGTATTGTAGCTGTTTTCCAGCGTGACCTGACCGCTGATCGAGCCCACAATGCCTCCGGCGTTGTTCCCGGTGGCGGAAACCGTGCCCAGGTTAGCACAGCGGTTGATGGCTTTTGTGGCGGTGGAATATCCGCTGGAAACATAGCCCACCACACCGCCTACATTCTGTCCGCCGCTGACGGCGGCAATGTTGGCACAATTCTCAACACTGCCGGAGTTCCCCGAAAGCTGCCCCACAATGCCCGCAATGCCGTAGCTTGTGCCGCCGCTGCCGGTCAGGGAGACCTGGCCCTCCACCGTCAGGTTTTTCACCGTGCCGTCCTCCACGTAACCAAACAGGCCGTAGTTGCCGCTTACCGAGCCGGTAATGCGCAGCCCGGATACCGTGAAGCCCTGGCCGTCAAACACCCCGGAATACCGGGTGCCATACGCCTGGCCGATGGGCGTCCACTCCTCATCGCCCAGATCGATATTCTTCGTCAGCACAGCGGAGTATTTCGTTCCCCGCCGGGCGTTGACCTCCTGGGCAAGCCAGGCAAGCTCCGCGCCGCTGCCGATTTGGTACACGCCGTCGCTCTCCCGGGGCTCGGCAATATCGTCCGCGCCGCCCCAGGCGGTCTTCACTACCATGGGCAGCGTCACAGTGCCGCTGCCCTCGGCGGTTTCGCCGCTGAGAGAAATGGTGCCGCTCTGCTTTGCAAAATTGGCGCTTTTGAACACCCAGTTATAATCATAGCCCACAGGCAGGCTATAGCTGAGCCCGCCCTCCACAGTGGGAGACATGGTGTGCTCACCATCCGCCGTGGTAACGGTCAGGCTGCCGTTCTCCACCTCGCCCTCATGAGGGGCATAAGAGAACGTGATCTCATGGGCCGGGTTCTTTTTCAGGGAAACGTCTACCGCCTGGGCGGCGCCGTTTACCGTGACAAGAGCGCCTCCGTCCTCATAGCCGAAGGCGGAAGCGGCCCAGATGTAATCGCCGTTTTCCACTGTATAGGTATACTTCGTGCCGCTGTCCGGCGTCAGCAGGACCGGGCTGCCGTCGGTCACCTGAGATACGCCGAACACCGCATCTGCCGGGGTAACGGTAAAACGCAGGGGATAAACTGCCGCCCACACCGCGTAGAGATCGGTATCCTCCGTGATGGTGATCTCGCCGCCGTCCTCATAAACCACAGCGCCGCCGGCTTCGGTGGCCCAGCCCTTAAAAGTATGCCCGGCATAGGAAAAGCTGTTTGCTTCCAAAGTCCCTGTGCCGAAAATTCCCTGGGCGCTTGTATTCTCTGTGCCGTTATTGGCGTGGAAGATCACCTGGCTGGGCAGAGAAGCCTGAAAATTCTTCACCCAAAGGCGGTCGCTGCCGATGTCTCCGCTGGAGTCCTTGTGGTAGACAATGGTGACCACATCTCCCGCCTGGGCATTGACAGCAGCCGTACCGCTGGTTTCCCCGCTGCACCCCTTTACGGCGCTCGCGGGCGTTCCATAGCTGCTGGTGCTGTAGGTATAAAGCACTGTGCTTCCGTTTTTCACCAGCATGCCATCGTAATTACTTTCCGAGCTGACGCGCCAATCGAAGGTCAGCGCGGCGGCCTGCCGGAAGGTCAGTGTAATGGCGGGGTCGGTTGACCCCTTTTTGGCGTTGGACGATCCCAAGAAGGGACCATCCGCGGCTTCTGTATCCACCAGAAAGGGATACGCGCCGTCATTTTCAGCGGTCAGGATGCTGTCGAGACCGTTGAAAAAATCCTCGAACGAAGCTTCTCCCGCCGCGGACGCGGGCATGGGAAAAGCGCCCAGCACCAGCAAAACCGCCAGCAGCAGGGACAGGACTTTCTGTTTCATTTTCATGTTCTCCTCTTTTCATTGGCAGCGAACTCGGCTGCAGGATCAAGGCAGGGCAAGAGGAACCACAGGGCACGAAAAACAAAAAAGCGCACCGATTTGCATGACAAATTCGCATGACAAATCGATGCACCCGTGTTTGTGCATTCCTTTCGTTCCCGGCCTGCCGGAACATTGGGAGATCGTAAGTCTTCTGACTCACGCTAGGAAAAGCGTCCTCCAGGGCGGAGAGCTCTTTTCTGCGTCCGTTTCCTACCTTCCCACAGCGCTTTTTACAGCAGCCGCAGTGGCGGCCTTTCGGCTCACATCATATGGATGCTTCGGAACGGTCTCGCGCTTACAGCGCCGGTCGCGCGGGGCTTTTCACCCCATTCCATCTACGCAGCTCCTGGCTTTCGGCAGATCGGCGATCTCTCAAAAGCGGTACGGCAGCGGCGACGATCTCCGTTTTTACGGTACCGATACGGCGACAGCCCGCCGTATCTGCCAACAGTATAGTACAGCGGTTTTCAAAATGCAAGCCCCTAAAAATATCATTTTTTTGATATCTGTATCTGCTGCAAACACGTTCCCGCCCCCTCATCCCCTTTCGAAAGGCTTCTGGTCCGCTTTTTAAACTTCAATAAATCACAGGCTTTTCACGTTGGTATCGGCCAGACTTTTCAAAACCTTTCCAGCTTTCAAAAAAAGAAGCGTGATATCCATTGACAGAGTGATTTTTATGGTATAGAATGGAGGCACAATTTCATATGCTCCGGCTTTTGTGGCAAATACGCGACCTCAAATATAAGGCACGTATTCTTGTTCGCTGAACAAGGGAATCAGGTGAAAAACCTGAACACGGCTTTGCCCGGCGCTTTTCGTTTCTTTTCGGAAGGCGGCTGATCCGGCAGGGCGGTGCTGTAAGCATGGAGCGGGCTTTCTTTCTGCGAAAGCAGGTCACTGGCTCTTCTTTTCGGGCTGGGAAGGCGGAAAGCCCGCGTTGGCCGTAGGCCTGAACATGCCAGTCAGAAGACCTACAACAAGGGGACTGATTTGGTGGCGGCATATCCTCCAGGAGGGGATAGTCTGCCTCCTCTCGGCTATGTACACACAAAAGCGGACGCCTTTAGGCGTTCGCTTTTTTCTGCTGACCTGCCGCTTTGCCTGAGTGTTACGGAAAGAAAGGGGCAGATCTCACAATGAAACAAAAATTTACAGCACTGCTGCTGGCGATCCTCTTGCTGTGCGGCAGTACCGTCACGGCCACAGCGGCAATGTCGGACAGCACAGTAAACGAGGCCATGCTGAACACCGCGCAGTATCTTACCCGCACGGTGAAGAACCCTCAGGTCGGAACCGCCGGCGGCGAATGGGCTGTGCTGGGGCTGGCCCGCTCCGAAAGCAATGTACCTTATGACTATTATCCCAATTATTACGCCGCGGTGGAAAGCTATGTGCGGGGCTGCGACGGCATACTGAGTGACAAAAAATACACGGAATACTCCCGGGTGATCCTGGCCCTGGCCTCCTTGGGGAAGGACGCGCGGAATGTGGCGGGCTATGACTTGACAAAGCCCCTTGGCGATTACGAGAAAACCGTATGGCAGGGCTTAAACGGCCCTGTTTGGGCCCTGATCGCACTGGATTCCAGAAATTACCCCATGCCCCAGGCCCCCGGCGCGAAGACTCAGGCGACCCGCCAGCTCTATGTGAATTACATTGTAAAAGCACAGCACAGCGACGGAGGCTGGAGCCTGCAGGAAACAAGCTCCGCTTCCGAGGTGGACATCACCGCCATGGCTCTGCAGGCCCTGGCAAAATACCGGGATCAGCCTGCGGTCAGCCGGGCGGTGGAAAAGGGGCTTACCTGTCTTTCAAAAAAACAGAACAGCAGCGGCGGCTTTTCCCAGGACGGCGCTGTCAACGCGGAAAGCTGCGCGCAGGTGATCGTCGCCCTTTGCGAGCTGGGGATCTCCCTGGATGACCCCAGGTTTACAAAGAACGGGAAAACCGCCGTGGACGAGCTGCTGACCTTTTACCGCAGCGGCAGCGGCTTTTCTCACACCAAAACAAAGTTTTTCTCCAACCAGATCGCCACTGAACAAGGGCTTTACGCCCTTGCGGCTGTGCAGCGCGCCCGAAGCGGCAGAAACAGCCTGTACCGCATGGGGGACGCCCGCATGGTCGATCTTTCCGGCGGCAGCCTGACCACCGGCTCCGGGCTGCCGGGCAAGCACGCCGACGTCAGTTACCGTCCTGTAACGGCCCCCGGCACGACCTTTTCCGATATCGATACTTCCCCCAACCTTTCCGCCATTGAAAGCCTTGCCTCCCGGGAGATCGTAGTGGGAAAGGGCGCCGGAAAATTTGGTCCCGCCGCCAATATGACCCGGGCGGAATTTGCCACCATCGTGGTGCAGGCGCTGGGTCTGCCCAAAATGGAAACCACCGTATTCAAGGACGTTCACGGCGGGAAATGGTATTCCGGCTATATCGGCTCGGCTTACAATTACGGTATTGTAGCCGGGGTATCCAAGGACCGGTTCAGCCCGAACGGCACGATCACGAGACAGGAGGCCGGGGCAATGGTAGCCCGCGCCGCCCGGCTCTGCGGGCTGGAGAGCGACCTGGACGACAGCTCTGTGCGGGATATCCTGGCACAGTTTTCCGATTATCCGAAAATCGAGCGCTGGGCCAGAAAGGATATGGCCTTCTGCTACCAGCTGGGGCTTCTGGACGCCTCCGCCCTGACCGTTCAGCCGCGCACCGCCATCCAGCGCCAGGAAATGGCCCAGATGATCTATAATCTTTTGGGCGTGGCCAATCTGCTGTAAGGAGAAAAAACATGTGGTGGAAAAAACACAAATGGAAGGTACTTGCTCCGGCGGCGGCAGTTCTGCTGCTGGCAGCCGCTTTTTTCCTGGGCGGCTCCTCTGAACCGAAACCGGCGGCGCCGAAGCGGCCTGCTCTGTCTTCCGCTGCCCCTGCCCAAACGCCCGCTCCCGCCCGGCAGGAAAAGGCAGCCGCTGCCTCGCCTTCTCCGAAAGCGGAGAAAAGCACGGCAAAACCCAGTTCTCCCTCGCCCACTCCCACAGCGTCTCCCACGCCGGAGGCTACGCCCACGCCGGAATTGGACGAGCCTACCGCCCAGCCCTCTGCTCCGGACAAGGAGCCGGACCGCTATCAGACCGATCCCGTTCCGGAGGGCCGGCCTGAGCCGGTGGAGCCGGAGGATGTGGAAATTACCGAGGAAAGCCACACCTGTACCCTATCCATTTCCTGTAAAACGATTTTAAACAACATGGATCGATTAGACCCTGACAAGGCGGAGCTTGTTCCGGCAGACGGCTGGATCCTGCAGCCCATCACCGTTACGTTCTATCGGGGAGAAAGCGTTTTTAACGTTTTACAGCGCACCTGCAAGCAGCAGGGCATTCCCATGGAGTTTGAAAATACGCCGATGTATCATTCCGCCTATATTGAAGGCATTTCCAACCTCTATCAGTTCGACTGCGGAGAGCTTTCCGGCTGGGTGTACAAGGTAAACGACTGGTTCCCCAACTATGGGTGCAGCCGTTACCAGCTTCACGAAGGGGATGTGATCTGCTGGGAATACACCTGCGACCTGGGCGCTGATCTTGGAAGGGCCGTAGACTGATTCAGAAAGGAGAAGCCATGGAACACAGAGACGCGTTTTCCGGCTATCACCCTGCCGTGGCGCTGCTGTATTTTGCCGCGGTTTTGATACTGTCCATGTTTCTTCTGCACCCTCTCTGCCTGGGGATCTCCTTCTGCTCGGCGCTGCTTTACAGCGGCTCTCTAAACGGCTGGAGCAGTGTGAAAAAGCAGCTTAGCTTTCTGCTGCCCATGTCTCTCCTTATGGTTGTGATAAACGCCGCCTTCAGCCACGCGGGCACCACGATCCTGGTCTATCTGCCCTCCGGCAACGCGCTGACGCTGGAAAGTATTTTGTACGGCGTCGGCGCGGCGGCCATGCTTTCCACGGTGGTTCTGTGGTTTTCCTGCTTTCACCGGGTCATGACCTCCGACAAGCTGATGTATCTGTTCGGCAAGGGCGTTCCGGCGCTGTCGCTGACCCTTTCCATGACCCTGCGGTTTATTCCCCGGCTGCAGGGGCAGCTTCACCGCATTTCTGATGCACAGCGCTGTATTGGAAGGGGCGTTTCCGACGGCACCCTCCGGCAGCGCGCGAAAAACGCCATCGCCATGCTGTCTATCCTCATCACCTGGGCGCTGGAAAACGCCATGGAAACCGCCGACAGCATGAAAAGCCGGGGCTATGGGCTGCCGGGGCGCACTGCCTTTTCCATTTACCGCTTTGACAGCCGGGACAAAAGCGCCCTGCTGTGGCTGCTCCTTTCCGGGCTGAGCGTCCTTTCCGGCTGGGCCTCCGGCAGCTTTTCCTGGCGGTATTATCCCAGTATAAAGGGATCTCCCTTTACAGTGAAGACCTTTTGCTTTCTGCTGTTTTACCTGGCCCTTTGCCTGACTCCCGTGGCCATGGAGGCATATGAAGCCATGCTGTGGAAACGGCGGGCCGGTAAGCTCTCTGATTCTGAGAAAGGAGGCGCATCCTGTGAAAAAGGCCGCTGAGCTGTTTCAGATTTCCCACCTGTCCTTTTCTTACCCGGAGGCGGAAAAAGCCGCGCTTTCCGACCTCTGCCTCACCATTGGGCAGGGGGAATTTCTTGCCCTGTGCGGGCCCTCCGGCAGCGGAAAGTCCACCCTGCTGCGGCAGCTGAAGCCTGTTCTTGCCCCCCATGGCGATCTCACCGGAGAGCTTCTGTTCCACGGCGCTCCGCTGAAGGCGCTGGACCACCGGGAGCAAAGCCAAAAAATCGGCTTTGTTCTCCAATCTCCGGAAAACCAGATCGTCACGGATAAGGTTTGGCACGAGCTGGCCTTTGGGCTGGAAAGCCTGGGCTGTGAGACCCCGGTGATCCGCCGCCGGGTGGCGGAAATGGCTTCCTTTTTCGGTATTGAGCACTGGTTTGACCGGGCCGTTTCAGAGCTTTCCGGCGGGCAGAAGCAGCTTTTGAACCTGGCTTCTATCCTGGTGCTGCAGCCGGATGTGCTGATCCTGGACGAGCCCACCGCCCAGCTTGACCCCATAGCGGCTTCCGATTTTCTCAGCACACTAGGGCGCGTGAACCGGGAGCTGGGCACAACTGTGATCCTCTCCGAGCACCGGCTGGAGGAGGTGTTTCCCCTGGCCTCCACCGTGGCGGTGCTGGATAAAGGCAGCCTGCTCTGCACCGGCACGCCGGAGGAGGTGGGAAAACAGCTGCAAAAGCAGCACCACTCCATGTTTCTCGGCATGCCCACCGCCATGCGGGTATGGGCGGCGACAGCTTCCGAACTGCCCTGTCCTGTCACCGTGCGGGAGGGCAGGCGCTGGCTGGCCGACTTTTCGGCAGGCACTCCGCTTTCGCCCCTGCCGCCGGAGCAGGTACGCTCCTACCCCGAACGGCCTGTTCTGGAAGCGGAGGAGCTGTGGTTTCGCTATGAAAAAAACGGGGCGGATACGGTAAAGGGCGTTTCCCTTTCTCTGAAGCGGGGAGAATTTACCGCCCTGCTGGGAGGCAACGGCGCGGGAAAAACCACTACCTTAAAGCTTCTTGCCGGGCTGCTGGAACCCAACCGCGGCACGGTGCGAAGGCAGGGAGCTCTGGGAATGCTGCCCCAGGATCCGCAAACGCTGTTTGTGAAAAAGACAGTGCGGGAGGATCTTCTGGAGCTTCTCAAGGGGAAAAACCTTCCTCCGGAAGCCCTGGAAGGCAGGGTATCTCAGGCCGTTTCCCTCTGCCGCCTGGGCGGATTGCTGGACCGCCACCCCTACGACCTGTCCGGGGGAGAGCAGCAGCGGGCGGCGCTGGCAAAAATACTGCTGAACGAGCCGGATATCCTCTTGCTGGACGAGCCCACCAAGGGCCTGGATATGGAATTTAAGGAAATATTCGCCCAGATCCTGGAACAGCTTCTGGAGCAGGGGAAATCCATTCTGATGGTCAGCCACGATATTGAGTTCTGCGCCCGGTATGCTCACAGCTGCGCCCTGTTTTTTGAGGGCGGCATTGCCGCCCAGGGCACGCCCAGAGAGTTTTTTTCCGGCAACAGCTTTTATACCACTGCCGCAAACCGTATGGCACGGGGCTTTGTCCCCGGCGCCGTCACCGCGGAGGAGTTGATTTTTGCCTGCGGCGGAGAGCTTCCCCCCGTCCCCGATCTGCCCCCGGCGGAGCCCCTGCCGGAGGCGGCGGAGCCGGCCGGCAGAGACCGGCGGAAAAAGCTGCCCCTGTGGCGGAAAGCACTGGCGGCCCTTTCCGGTACGGCCCTTATTTTGCTGCTTCTGGAATTTATGGGGAAGCTGCAGCTGCCCTTCCTCGCGCCGCTCAGGGCTTATTCCCAGCTTCCCCTGTACGGCGTTTGGATCCTGCTGCTGTTCGTCTTTGCCGCCGCTGTCATCAGGCGTTCGGAAAAGGCTACGCCCTCCCCTCTGCCGTCTTTGGAAAAACAACAAGGGCCTTCCCGGCGAGCGCTGCTTGCCGCGGGGATCATCCTGCTGCTGATCCCCGTCACGCTGTTTTGCGGCGTGTACTTTTGGAACGGCAGAAAATATGCCTTCTTGTCCCTTTTGATCCTGCTGGAAGCCATGCTGCCCTTTTTCCTCATCTTTGAAGGGAAAAAGCCCAGCTCCCGGGAATTATCGGTCATTGCCGTACTGAGCGCGCTGGGCGTGGCGGCCAGGGCGGTCTTCTTCATGCTTCCTCAATTTAAGCCGGTGATCGCCATTGTCATTCTGGCGGGAACCGCCTTCGGCGGGGAAACAGGCTTCCTGGTGGGCGCCCTCACCATGCTCTGCTCCAATATGCTTGTGGGCCAGGGCCCCTGGACGCCCTGGCAGATGTTTGCCATGGGGCTGGTAGGCTTTCTGGCAGGCGTCCTGTTTCGGCGGGGGCGGCTCAGCCGGAGCCGGATCATGCTGTGCGTTTACGGCGCGTTCTCCGCTGTTCTCATTTACGGCGGCATCATGAACCCCGCCTCCCTGCTCATGTTCAGCTCGGAAATCAACTGGGAAATGGTGCTTGCCTATTACGCCTCCGGCTTTCCCTTCGACTGCGTTCACGCCGCCGCGGCCTGCTTTTTCCTCTGGTTCGGCGGAGAGCCCATCCTGCAAAAGCTGGAACGCGTCAAAACAAAATACGGTCTTGGAGGATAGCCGGAAGGCAACTCCCAACAATTCTAAGCAGCATATGGCGTGAGCCTTGAATTGTGGGGTGTTGCTTTAGGGCTATCTTCCTTTTTCTTCGCCGAAACCTGCACCGAATTCGGAAAATTTCATACAATAGGGAGAAAGCAGCGTTACGCCAGAAAATACAGACATAGTGACGCCGCCATGAAATAAAGGAGGAGATTTCATGCCCGAAAACGAAGGCACTCCCGAATTCGATTGCCGGGATTATTTCAAAGAAGCAGTCTGTATCGACGCCATGCGGATCTACGATTCCTGCAGCGACAAGGACTGTCTGGAGGACATAAGGGTACTGTTTCCCGCGGACCGGCAGGCGCTGGTGGACAACGCCACAAATGTGCGGATCAGGGATGTAAGCGTCATCACAGTGTATCTGGATCTGCAGCCCATTCCGTTTAATAAGGGCTTCTACTCTGTGGATATGACCTTTTTCTTCGATGTAGCTCTGGATCTGTTCGGCAATTCCGCTTCCTGCCCGATCCCGGTATGCGGCGTGGCCATCTTCAACAAGAAAGTGGTCCTGTACGGCAGCGAGGGCAACGTGAAAATGTTCTCCTCGGATCAGTGCGAGGAAAGCTGCGATCCCCAGGATTCCACGGTGCTGCCCAAGGCCACCGTGCAGGTGGCGGAGCCGGTTGCCCTTTCCGCCAAGCTGTGCGACAGGCCGCTGTGCAGCTGCGAGCCTTACTGCCGCATTCCCGAATGCATCTGCCGCAGGTACGGCGGCGAGTTTGAGTCTGCCCCCCAGCGGAACAATGTGTACGTCACCATCGGCCTTTTCACCATCGTGCAGATCGTGCGCAATGTGCAGATGCTGATCCCCGCCTACGATTTCTGCGTGCCGGAGAAGGAATGCGTGACCTCCAGCGACAATCCCTGCGAGCTGTTCCGCCGCATCGACTTCCCCACCGACGAATTCTTCCCGCCCAGAGCCTCTGACCTGGGCGACGGCGGAAAATGCTGCAAATGATCCAACCGCTCTAAACAGAAAAACGGTCCCTCGGCTTTTCTGCCGAAGGGCCGTTTTCTCATGGGGAAAAGAATTGCTTCCTTACCTTTCAGGATAAGGTTTGATTTTTTGGAAAACATTTCCAGGAAAAATGGCGTAAATAGGGTTGACTTTTTTAGAAAATATCCATATAATTTCACACAAGATAAGTGCTTTTCGCCTGCTGGGCTGCATTTCTGCTTCAATGCCCCAAAAGCCTTGATCCCCAATGAAAGGAGAGCGTGTTATGGCAGAATACTGTGTGGATTGCTGGAATAAAATTCACGAGATCGATCCGCCGAAATCGCCGGAGCAGTTCATTCTGTCAAAAACGCCGGAGCTCTGCGAGGGCTGTGGAAAATACCGTCCCACGGTGATCCTGGAGCGAAGCGGTTACTACCGGCATAAGCTCCGCTTTCTGCTTCTGCCCGTCAAGCTGCTGCGTGCCCTGTGGAATTTACTCACCGCCCCCTACCGCCTATACCGGATTAAAAAAAGCGGCTCCCGCCGAAGCTAGCGGGAACCGCTTTTTGATTGCAAAAATTGCTGAAGGGCAGCACAACATTTCTCATTTTTCATCGGTGCGGCCCGCCAGGTAATCCAAAGAAACATGAAACAGCTCGGCGATCCTGCTCGGAAATGGCTGTATTTCACTTGATCCGTCCGGATCGCAAACCCAAAAGAGAATTCGCTTTTTTACATAGTCTTTCCTTTTACGTGCAATCATTTTGACGCTCTTGCCATCACCGTCTTCTGCGATAATACTCATAGAAGATGTAGGTGTCAAACCATCGCTGAGTGCCGGGCTCATGTTGCCACAGAAAGGTGGAAAGCTGTTGGAATTGCTGTTGTCCTTTCTCTGCTGTACCGCAGGTTTGGGCCAGGAGGTAGTTATTCATTCTGTACAGCAGCCTCCAGTAAAACCGCAGCGCGTCCGCGAAAGGGCAAGATGATTTTTCTTGGCGGCAGAGGAACCGGTAACGGAAGAGAAGCTTTCGGATATTCAAATAGTGTTCCTGATAAGCAGCCCATTTCTCATGGCGATCTCTGGAAAGGTATTCCATGGGGAAGAGGCGACTGGCCTTTTCCAGAAAATTCTGAACATCTCCGGCACGATCCCCAAAAGCCTGCCGAAAATAGAGTTCTTTTTCCTGAGCGTAATCCAAAGCAGCGTCCCAAAGAACACGACCGGACATCCATCCCAAAAAATTGTGTGGAATGCCGACTCGCTGTACCTGACAGTGGATCAGACCGTGAAGGCCGAGACTTGCAAGGGCCTGAATATCCTGATATAGTACCCGGCCTGTAATTTCCAATCCCAAATCATACTGTAAAGGCGAGATCAAATGGTAATCGTAATCAAAGCTATCCCCGGAGAAGGAACTTTGCCACGCCTTTAAATAAGCCAGGTTTTCTTCTACATCCCGGGGAAAGGAAAGCTGGTTCTGCCGGTAGGGCGGCAATTCGGGAGTTTGCTTCAAAGGATGCAGCGGCTTTGAAAATGTTCGGGTAATTGGAGCAAACATCAGGAGAAAACGGTCCTGGTTTTGTATTTTTTCTCTTTCCGGCGGCCAAAGCAGATCAAAATACAACAGAAAGACCACCTTAGTTGGCAATCCCCGAGAGGAAAGCTTCTCATCTAAAAGGTTCAGCATTTCTACATAAAAATCAGAAGGCCGCGCTTTTTGGCAGTCTTGGCACTCACACTGATTATTGGCGTCATCGGCCAACCAGAAATGCAGCACGTCTATTTCCGGGTGCTGCTGGGCATATCGGGCGATATATTCGGTGATAAGCTCCCTGGTTTCGGCATTGCCGTAGCAGAGGTTCGTATTTAGCGGTATCCCATTCCAAAGCCCCCTATTCCCGTTTACCAGGGCCATGTGCTTGGTTTGTTCCGGAGTAGGAGTCAAGGCGACCGGCTCCCATCCCCGCCCGGAAATTCCCAGGGGTTCACAAGTCCATCCGTGGCCCACCGCGTGGTAGAGCATTCCCCGCCGCTTTACGGCTTTCGCAATTTCCCCCATGTAAGTCCGGCATTTTTCACCGGAGATTCCTTCCTTGTCCCGAAAGGGGTTTTGGGAGTGATCATACCAACGCTCAAAAAAGGTATAGCCTTCCATAAATTGGGTGAAATAGCTATTATATCCTACCTTAGGCGCCCAATCGATCAGATCCAGCACATTTTCCAGAGAAGCCGCGCCTTCCAGGCAAATGCCCCGGTGGCGGTAGGAGGCTTCCTCCTTCAGGTGTACGGAAACTGATCTCCAGTCCACGTGAGGGAAAAAAGTGTGTCCCGGGCGAAGGAAAGAACATCCTGCCTCTGTGAGAAGGCGGTAAACAGCCAGCAAAAGACTTCGAGAGTTGCTCCCTTGCAGGATCCCCCGTCCATTTTCCACAGAGATTTCATACCCATCGTCCCAAAAGGGGTCCTTACCCGGTGAAAGGGGGAAGCCTAGCCGCAGTTCTATACACAGCGTCTCGTCCTGCTGCTGGATCATTGGGTGCATCTTCACAATCCCGTTTTCCAATTCTTTCGCGGCAAATTCACCGGTGGCTCCCGCGTTTTCATCATAGCAAGCCAGAAAAGCCATGGTATCGCTCCTTTCCTTTTCAGCCTTTTACGGCGCCCAGCATAATACCGCTGGAAAAATATTTTTGCAAAAAGGGATACACTGACAGAATGGGAATCATGGTCAGCACGGTATTGGCCATTTTCACTGTGCTGGAGAAAACAGAAGCCTCCCCGCCGGCAAGCTGCGTTCCGCCCACATTGGCACTGGAGGCGGCATTGATCATGGAATACAAATAGTGCTGCAAGCTGCGCTTATCCCTGCTGGTGATAAAGTACAGGGATGGCTGGAAGATATTCCAATAATCCACCAGCAGGAACATCCCTACCGAAGCAATAAGGGGCTTTGAAAGGGGAAGTACGATACGCAGGAAAATTTTGAAGGCGGAGCATCCGTCCAGCATGGCGGATTCTTCCAAGGCCACGGGGAAATCTCGAAAGAAAGTGCGCACGATCACAAGGTAATAGGCGTTTACCAGAGTGGGGATAATGTATACGGAAAGGGTATCCAGAAGCCCCAGCTGCTTGTTAACAACGTATTCAGGGATCACACCGGCGTATACAAACAAAGTGAGAACCAGCATCCCCGAGATCACCCGCGCTCCGGGGAATGACTTGGAGAGAGCGTAGCCGCCCAGGGTGGTAACAAACAGGTTGCACAAAGTTCCGACTACGGTGACAAACAAAGTGACTAACAGCGGCGAAAAGATCTCGCCCTGTTCAAAAATATACCGATATGCCTCTAAGGTGGGCTGTTTAGGCAAAAGCACTACTTGCGTCTGCATATACTCGCTGTAAGACATGAGCGAGCCCGCCAGACAATACCAGAGAGGATATAACATAAAAAGTGATATCAGAAAAAAGAAAAGGATCAGCATCCCTTGGCCAATGCGGATTTTTTGTTTCATAGAGCAACCTCCTTCCGGCTTTACTAGAACAGGCCTTCTTCACCCAGTGCTTTGGAGAACCTGTCCGCCAAAAACAGCATCAGCGCCGCTACCGCGGATTTAAATACGCCTGCCGCCGTAGCGATGGAATATCGTCCCTGTTGGATGCCTATACGGTACACAAACGTATCCAAAATATCCCCTGTCTCCAAGGTCATATCATTTACCAGAGTCTGCACTTGCTCAAATCCCACATTCAGTAGGTTGCCGACCCGCATAATGAACAACACCACAATAATACTTTTAATTCCTGCCAAGGAAATGTGCCAAATGCGCTGGTACCAGTTGGCGCCATCTACCTTTGCCGCATCATACAGCTCGGGATCCACCCCGGCAAGAGCGGCAAGGTAAACGATCATACTCCAGCCGGTTTCTTTCCAAATATCTGTAAGCACTAGGATGGGGCGAAACATCTCTTTCTCTCCCAGGAACATCACAGGCTTCTGGCCCAACGCCCTCAACAGGTTGTTAAACAGCCCACCGTTTAGCGCCGTAAGGTTTGCCAGAACAGATCCGACAATAACCCAGGAAAGAAAATGGGGCAAGTACAGAATGTTCTCATATACCCGCTTCAGTCGATGGCTGCGCATTTCAGAGAGCAGCACTGCCATAAGGATGGGAATAGGAAAACAAAACGCCAATTTATACAGGCTGATCAGAAGGGTGTTGCCGAGAGCCTGCCAGAACCCGGGCGTTTTTATCAGGATTTGAAAATTCTCCAGATCTACCCATTCGCAGGCTTCTATGCTCCTAGTTACACGGTAGTCGCGAAAGGCAATTTGGGTATAATACAGTGGAAAAAGCTTAAAGATTAGAAAATACAACACCAGCGGCAGCACAAACAAATACCACATTCTGGCGCGGTACAACGTTCGGAGCCAGCCGTGGCGGCCGGTATTTGCTTCTTTCATGAAACATGCGCCCCTTTTAAAAAATTTCGAAAAACAAATGGGGGAGGGCTGCGGCCCTCCCCCAACAGCTGTTCTGGTTTTGTGCGCTTACCGGCGGCTGAGATACTCAGTCACTTCAGACCGATATTGCTCCAGCCCGGCCTCATTCATCTCCTGCAGGTATACATCCCAATTTTCGTCTATGTCCTTTTCTCCCGTGAGGAAAGACACCAGCCATTTTCGGAACACCTCCTCAATATTGGTGGAAAGTTCTACAGAATCATCGGTAAGCATGAACGCAGCTGGGTTAGCTACGCCAGCCTGATCCTGATACTCACTGAATTTGATGACCTGTTCGTTCCTGGTAAGCAGATCCAGGGTGCCATAGCTGGTCATTTCCCCCAGGAAATTGATCTGAGATCCCCAATTTTCCCGGGCAGCATCGCTATTCTGGACGATTTCTCCGTTTTCCTCCATCTTAAAGGTATCGTCCACGCCGTAAAGGGTGAGCTCTTTTCCCTCGTCGCCGGCAAGGTAATCTATGATCTGGAAGAGCTTTTCCCGTTTGTCTTCTGTAGTGGCGGCGGGAATATAGGTATACCCATAACCGGGATAAAGCATCAGCACATCACCTTCCGGCCCCTGGGGGAAGGGTACCAGCGCGTAGAGCTCCGCATTGGGATCATAGGCTTCCAAAGCAGTTTCCACTGTGCCATACCAAGATTCGTTGATGTTCCGGAAAAGGACGGCCGCTCTACCGGTAGCCACCTTCTCAATGGCCTTTTCATAGTCGTTGATGGCCAGCTCCGGGTCTAACAGGTTGTTTTCAAACAGGTCGTTAAAGTAGTGCAGGCCTTCTTTAAACCCATCTGTAGTGCGGGAATAAACCGCTTCCCCGTTTTCAAGCTTCCAGGTGTTGAATCCGGTAAATCCGATCATCATGTACTCCACAGAACCTACCCAATCGCAGGTGATGCCGATAGTGCCTTTGCCATCCAAATCGGCCTCCACCATTTTCTGCAGTACATCCCGAAATTCCTCCATGGTGGTAGGCACTTTCAAGTTTAATTTATCCAGCCAATCCTTGCGGATGTAATACCCATTGGCCAAATGGCCGTTGTAGTTTGGGATCCGGTAAAAGCCATCCTGCTCAGAAAGCAGTTCCGCGTTGGGTGTTTCCAGCAGGGAAGGAAGATTTTTCAGTCCCAGTTTGTCAATATACTCACTGACATTTACCAGTTTCCCATCTTCCAAAAGCTGGGCGTACAGCAGATCTTCCGAATTTCGCAGCCAATCGGGGTAATTATCTGCCGCGATCCGCATCTGCACGGCTTCGGCATAACCATCGGTGCTTACGATAGTGGGGTTGATCTTTACGTTGAACTTTTCATTGATAAACTGAATGACCTCATCGTCAGCTGAAACATTGTTGTCGTAAAATCCCATAATCTCCAGTTCAACGGGCTTCTCGTTTTTCTGAGAGACCTGAGACGCCGGGCTGGAAGGTGTTTTGCCGTCTTCAGAGGCCGAAGATCCATTACGGGGAGCGCCCCCCTCTCCGCATCCTGTACAGGACAACGCTAACAGCGCGGCTAAGCTGAAAGCCGCCACTGCTTGGAGCTTTTTTCTCATGGTTGACATTTCAATTCCTTCTTTCCTTCATATTTTTTCTTTGTCAGAGCGAACAGACCCATTGACTGGACCGTCCCGTTCTACCGTGTTTCCAGTATAACAAAAGTCCGTTTCCGTAAAAATAGTCTATTTTTTGAATTTCAGTGGAGTATTTTTCGATCCATCCCAAGACAGATTGACAGGATAAATACCCGGACCTATAATGAAGTCGAAATGGGCATACTAAGATGTGCTGTTTTGAGGACGGGGGCTAGTATGAAATCTTACCAGACAACATTGCTGCGCGCCGCAGTGAGCCTTTTGGGAGCTATGTTAGGGCTGTGTGTGCTCTCCGGCTATATTCTCGCGGTAGGGCTTACGTACCAACGGGAAATACAGGCCAGGGATGGGTATCTTCTATCCGTGACGGAGTCTTTAGACTATCAGCTTTCCCAAATGGAAAGCAGCCTGCAGATGAATGGTGACAGTGGAAGCTGGGAGAAAAGGGCACAGGAACTGAATCAGGCCACCGGTACTTATGACAAAATGCTTGTCCTCCAAGAGATTCGCACAAAGCTGGGAGTACAGATGGCCAACCAGCTCCAAGCGGACGACTTGTATTTGCGGGTGAGTTCTTTCCTGATTTCTTCCCGCCACATTTTTCAGCTGACCCCCCAGGAACAGGACAAATTGGAAAAGACGGGAGATCTGACAGAAGCATATCGCCGTCTTCTGATAAGCCGGAATGATCTCTCCTCCCAAACCTTACCGGAGGGGATGGCCGCGATCCGTTTTTCCTCCTTTGACCTGATAGGGGCAAAGGATATTCTAGGGGAAATAGAAAATATCAGCCAGGAGCTTTATGTGTTCCGGCAGGGGGAAATGCTTTTTGGTCCCAACCGAAAACTGGGGGAACAGATCCTGACTGGCGGCATGGAAGAAACTGCATCTTTTGAAGGAGACCTCTACGCTCTGTGTTCCGCCACAGAGCGAGGGATCACTCTCTGTTCTCCGGTTTCCTTTATGGCGCTGCAAAGACGGCTTTGGCAGCCACTGACTGTCTCTCTTCTGTCAGCACTGTTGGTCTTTTTCGCATTTTCCGCTATTTTGAAAAGAACTATCCAACGGATGTTTGCCCCCATTAAGGATTTGCACCATTGTCTTTCCCCGGAACACATGCCGTTTTCTTTGCAAAAGCTGCGAAAATTTTTACAGCGCCGTGCAGGCCAAGGGTCCATTTATCACAGATTGTTTCGGATTTTTATGTCCACGATAATCCCGCTGTTCTGCATGGCGTTTTTGGAATTTCTTCTGTTTTATACGGAAGTACAGCAGCAGTCGGTGTCTGCGTATCTGCAAACAATGGGACAAACGGCCAGCTATCAGGAAGGGGAATTGGTCAACCTGCTCTATCTTTCCCGGGAGATCGCCTTTTCGCCGGAAATTCAGGAGGACTTGGCCAGAAACGCTTCTCCTGAGGAATTTGAGCAGGAGATGAACCGCTATCTGCAGCGCGCCTTAACTGAAAAAAGCGTGGTTTCTGTACGCCTCTTGGGAAAAGATGGCGTTACGGTGCTGTACGATTCTCTCCCCTCTTCCCATCTGTCTCTTTCCAAGCCACCCTCTTACTTTGAAGACGCTGCTGTAGACTGGGATCTTTTCTCCCCAGATAGAAAACAGTCCTTGACATTTCGTATTTGTTATCTTCAGGATCACGTGGAGAGGCTGCCTTATTTATCAGTGGCCGGCTATGTGCAGTTTGGCCTGGATCAAGTGATAGGACGCTCGCCTCACATTCAAAGCCCCCGCTTTATTTCCGCCCTGCTCAATACAGGCACCGGAGAAACTCTCTTTTCCCAAACAGCCACACAGCAAATGAGGTCCCTGCTGTCTGAGAGCCTTTCTCTGTTTGCCTCAGAGGGAACCAGCACAGTCCTTTCCCGCGGGCTTTCCCGTACCCTCCTGGCGGCATTTCCGGTGGAAAACACACCATTCCAGATCCTTTATGCCGTGGAGCTGGACAATGCACTTCTCAACCCGTTCAGCTTTTTATATATGGTTTTTCTGTTAGCCGCTGTGCTGCTCACCACTTTTTTGGCAAACTTTTTCCACCAAAAATTGCTGCAGCCCCTGCTTTCCCTGGAGAGCGCAGTTTCTTGCGGCAATCCGGCTTCTCAAGCCCTGCGGCCCTGTCACGGGGAAATCTATGAATTAGGGCAAGCCTTTACCACCCTGCTGGAGAAGACAGAAGAACTGCAGGAGAACATCCATCAAAAGGAGCTCTCCCTGCTGCGCATGGAAAAGAAACAGCAGGAAACGGAAAAAATCGCTTTGCAACAGCAGGTAGATCCTCACTTCCTTTGCAATATCCTACTCTCCATTGACATGATGATACGGAACGGTCAAACAGAACAGGCGGAAACCACCACCCGTATGTTGGGAAAGTATCTGCGCG
The DNA here is from genome assembly GCA_021771115.1 of Bacillota bacterium. GTDB lineage: Bacteria > Bacillota > Clostridia > Oscillospirales > Acutalibacteraceae > Acutalibacter. The sequence continues at coordinate 29,191 of JAETPP010000002.1, forward strand.
GTCTTCTGGGCTCTTCTTTTGACACCACCATTGAAGAGGAATTTCAGCGGATCGAGACATATTTGGAAATTCAAAACATCCGTTTCGGGCAAAACCTTTCTTACCATTTTCAGCAGGATGGAGATGGAGTGGAAAAAATTAAAATTCCTCGCTTTCTTATCCAGCCGTTGGTGGAGAATTCTCTGATCCACGGCGCCCCGGGAAACCGTCCCTTGGATATTTACATTTCGGCGCGCCGCCGGGAAAACACAGTTTGCATAACCGTTTGCGATAACGGCAGAGGGATGGATGCGGAAAAGCTAAGAGAGATTCAGGGATATTTGTGCGAAGAAGGAACACATATCGGTCTGCGGAATGTCCGGGACCGGATCCAGCTGCGATGGGCGGAATCCGGCTTAGAGCTGCAAAGCACTCCCGAACACGGGACAAAAGCAGTGGTTTGGTTTCGGTTGTAAGGAGGAAAGGTATGTTCCGTTTGACGATAGTAGAGGATGAGGAGATCATCCGGAAGGGCCTGCTGACCACCATAGATTGGGAAAGTTTGGGCTTTACCGTGGTAGGCGAGGCAAGCAACGGGAGGGAAGCCCTTTCCCAATGGGAGCAATGGCATCCCGATGCGGTTCTAACTGATATTCAAATGGCTGATATGGATGGTATCGGGCTTTTGGAAGAAATCAAGAAGCGCTCCCCACAGGTGGAAGTAGTCCTTTTAAGCGGCTACGCCAAATTTTCCTATGCTCAGAAAGGGCTGGCGTTGGATGCCTTTGCCTATATTTTGAAGGTAGACCTCTACGAGGAAGTGGAAGACGTGTTCACTCGCCTGCGGGAAAAGTTGGAAAATCAGGCGGTTGCCGCTTGTCAACCGCATCTTGTGGAGGAGTGGGTGCGAAAAGGAGAAATTCCCGCCAGAGCAGCAGGCAGTTCCTTTCAGGTGTGGATCTTTCCCACATTCCCCAAAGAGCTTCCGCCGGCCTGGGATAAGCCGCCCCAGAATATCTACCATGGTGTCATTGGAAAGTATGAGGTATATTTGAAAACTTTCCCCAACCTTGTCAAGAGCGAGCCTGGGATCTGGAAGGGGCTGGGATTTTACAGCAGCTGCCGTCATAACTTTCAGGAGCTTCGAGCTGCCTATGACCAGGCCCTCCTGCTGACAGAGCGAACCCACCTGAAGCCTCTGCTTTCCACCGTGCGCCCTTTGCCCAGTGCCAACGACTTGTGGAAATGGGCCCTGTATGACAGTGAAGAGGCGTTCAGTAATTCCGTATCCCAAAGCTTCTTATCAGCCTTGACCTGTCAGGACTGGAGCGGGGGAATCACAGAATACCGAAACATCTTACTGCGGTCTGTGGAGAGTATGGCCTCTCTTTCCGGCGGGGATACTGGGGTAAGCGTCCTGGCAGAAGCAATTGGAGAGACGGACCGGATGCTCTCTTACCTAGCCGTAGCGGAAGCGCTCCGGCAGCGAATGGTGCGGATGTACCAAGCTATGAAGACACGGAGGAGGCAATCGTCTCACTATATTCAAAACGCGTGCGCTTTTATCGATAAGAACCTGAACCTGGATCTGGGTCTTACCGAAGTGGCTCAGTATTTTTACCTTTCCCCCAGCTATTTTTCTTCCCTTTTTAAAAAAGAAACTGGAAAATCATTTTCTTTGTATGTTCAGGAGAAACGGATCCGGAAAGCTGCCTCATTGTGCTCTACCAGCCGTCTTCACAATCAGGAAATTGCCCAGCTGTGCGGTTTTAAAGACGAGCACTATTTGGCTCGTTTATTCAAATTATATTATGGTATTACCATTTCTGAGTATCGGGATTCTCATGCATCCGCCTTAACTCCCTGAAAGTTTGGAAATATCCTCCGCAATGGGTAACAAAAATTCTTCGTTATGAAACTGTTTCACAGAATCTGCGGAGGCCAAAAGGCCCTCTCCGGCCAGAACATATTCGCATTTATTGATTATGAGCGAATTCAGGCTGGCTCTTTCTGGAGAACCAAGAATCTTCTTCAGTCTAAAAAGCGGCTCCCGCCGAAGCAAGCGGGAACCGCTTTTTGATTGCAAAAATTGCTGAAGGGCAGCACAACATTACTCATATTTCATCGGTGCGGCCCGCCAGGTAATCCAAAGAAACGTGGAACAGCTCGGCGATCCGAACCAGAATTTCCAGCCTTGGCTCCCGGGTCATAAGCTCATAGTTTTGATAGGCTGTTTCCGTAATGTCGCAGTAAATCGCTACCTGCTGCTGTGTCAGTCCCGCGTCCTTTCTGCATTGCTTTAACCGCTGCGCTAAAATTTCCCGCATCCTTACACCACCTACATCTGTAATGAAACAAATCCAAAAGCAAAAATTTTGCATTTTTCTATTTTATTTGATAAAATAGGATCGTGCAAAAATGCACAGGAGTCTGCCATAACGGTGGACGGCTGACCTTTTACGGAAGGTCTGAAACTTCCGAGTACATAGAAACTCATTTACTGAGAATCTACTGGAAAGAAGTTGAGCTTATGAGCGATTATGAGCTGTTAGTCATTGTGTTGATGATTTTTGCGATCATCATACCACTGATCATAGCTTTGAACGCAAAAAAGTAGTCGCCCCCGACCAAGGATAGCGACTGCTTTTTAGTAATTGCTAATCGGGTCAGCCGTTCATCGGCAGACTCTTTTTTATGATTTTATTATAGCGCCGGGAAAAGGATTTGTCAACGGAAAACATGACAAAAACAGGTTTACTTTCCTTGCTTTCCGCATGGCCAACTCTCTTACAGCAGCCCGGCAACGATATCTCCCATTTCGGTGCAGGAAACCTTCTTCGCGCCGCAGGCTTCGGTGTAGATATCCGGAGTGCGGGCCTGTTCCAGGGCTTTGGCGGCCGCCGCTTCTATGGCGTCGGCTGCTTCGGGTTCGTTTAGGGAATACCGCAGCATCATGGCGCCGGAAAGAATGGTGGCCAGGGGGTTCGCGATATTCTGCCCGGCAATGTCCGGGGCGGAGCCATGAATGGGCTCATACAGGCCGAAACCGCTGTCGCCCAGGCTGGCGGAGGCAAGCATGCCGATGGAACCGCTGATCATGGAGGCCTCATCGGAAAGGATATCTCCGAACATGTTGGAGGTGACGATCACATCGAACTGCGCGGGGTTTCGCACCAGCTGCATGGCGCAGTTATCCACATACATATGGCTGACCTGCACCTCGGGGTATTCTCCGGCCATTTCGTCCACGGTTTTTCTCCACAGGCGGGAGGTATCCAATACGTTTGCCTTATCCACGCTGCACAGGCGCTTATTCCGCTTTTGGGCCATATCGAAGGCCACCCGGGCAATGCGCTGGATCTCTCCTTGGCTGTAGCGCTCCGTATCATAGGCGGAAACCACGCCGTTTTCTTCCGCGGTACCCCGGTCGCCGAAATAAATGCCTCCGGTCAGCTCCCGCACCACCATGATATCCAGGCTGTCGCCGATGATCTCCTCCTTCAGGGGAGATGCCTCCCGCAGGGGCGGAAAAATCACGGCGGGCCGAAGATTTGCGTAAAGTCCTAAGGCTTTACGGATCCCCAAAAGCCCCTTTTCCGGGCGGTTCTGGCCAGGCTGAGAATCCCATTTGGGACCGCCTACGGCGCCCAGCAGCACGGAATCGGACTCTTTGCAGATCTTTACGGTTTCCTCCGGCAGGGGAACGCCGGTTTCATCAATGGCGGCGCCGCCCAGCAGAGCTTCTGTAAATTGCAGGCCGAACCCAAATTTTTCAGCGGCCTTTTTCAGGACCTTCACGGTTTCCCCCACGATCTCAGGGCCGATCCCATCGCCCTTCAATACAGCAATATGATAGGTTTTCATGGCAAGCTATTCTCCTTTACACTACAGGTTTCTTCTGTTCAAAAGCCCATTATTTCCCGCTTGCCTTTTCACAGCGGTTGATGGCGCCGATAATTCCCTTGACAGAGGCAATGCTGATGTTGCTGTCCATGCCCACGCCGAAGACGATCTTCCCATTATGGCGCAGCTGGATATAGGAAACCGCCTTGGAGTCCGCCCCGGTGGATACGGCATGCTCGCTGTAGGAAACAAACTCATATTCCGTGAGGCCGATGGTGCGCAGGGCGTTGAAGAAAGCGTCAATAGGGCCGTTTCCTTTGCCGGACACCGGCTGGGTATTATGATCGTACCGGATGGTGCCTTCAAAATCCACCACGACTTTGCCGTTCCCGCCGTCCTCTTCGAAAATCTTATAGGTCAGCAGATGATAGGGCTCTGTGACCTCCAGGTATTCCTTTCGGAAGATCTCGAACACTTCGCCCGGGGTGATTTCCCTGCCGCAGCTGTCGCAGGCGTGCTTAATGAGATCGCCGAATTCCGGGTGCATGGCCTTGGGCAGGTCATAGCCGAAGCTCTGCCGCATGACAAAGGCCGCGCCGCCCTTGCCGGACTGGCTGTTGATGCGGATGATCGGCTCATACTGGCGGCCCAGGTCCGCCGGGTCGATAGGCAGATAGGGCACCTCCCAATACGGGGAATTTTCCTTTTGCAGGAAGTTAATACCCTTGTTGATGGCGTCCTGGTGAGAGCCGGAAAAGGCGGTGAATACCAGCTCGCCCGCATAGGGGTGGCGTTGGTGCACCTTCATCTGGGTGCATTCCTCATAGACTTTCCGAATGTGGTTCATGTGGGTGAAATCCAGCTCCGGGTCGACGCCCTGAGAATAGAGGTTCATCGCCACATTCATGATATCCGTGTTTCCAGTGCGCTCGCCGTTTCCAAACAGCGTTCCCTCCACACGGTCCGCCCCGGCCATCACGCCCAGCTCGGTGGCGGCCGTGCAGGTACCCCGGTCGTTGTGGGGATGGATGCTGAGAATGGCGCAATCCCGGTGCTTCATATTCCGGTGGCAGTACTCCACCTGGTCCGCGTAGGTATTGGGGGTGGACATTTCCACGGTATTGGGCAGGTTTATGATGACCTTGTTTTCCGGGGTAGCGCCCAGCTCCTCTAAAATTTTATCGCAGATCAGCACGGAATTTTCCACCTCTGTGCCGGAAAAGCTTTCGGGGGAATACTCGTAGCGGATCTTGATATCGCTCTTTGCCGTGATCTCCTCGGTCAGCTGCCGGATGAGCTTTGCTCCGCTGACGGCGATATCGATGACGCCCTGCATATCTGTATTGAAAACTACCTTCCGCTGCAGGGTGGAGGTGGAGTTGTAGAAATGGACGATCACATTTTTCGCCCCGTCGATGGCCTCAAAGGTTTTGCGGATCAAATGCTCTCTGGCCTGCACCAGCACCTGCACCGTTACATCCTCCGGGATCAGGTTCTGCTCGATGAGCGCCCGCAAAATTTCATATTCCGTTTCGGAGGCGGAGGGAAAGCCCACCTCGATCTCCTTAAAGCCGATATCGCACAGAAGCTGAAAATACTCCAGCTTCTGCTCCAGGTTCATGGGGTTTACCAGCGCCTGGTTGCCATCCCGCAGGTCTACGCTGCACCAGATGGGGGCTTTTGCGATCACCTTGTCCGGCCAGGTACGGTCCGGCAGAGAAATGGGCTGAAAGGGTTTATACTTCTTGTAGCCTTGGTTCATGAAAAATTCAATCCTTTCCGATGATTTATACTCTCAAACATTTTTACATTCAGGCCTTCGCCGTAAAAAACAGCCTGGGAAACCGGAAGATCACTTCATTGTTTTCCTGAATCGGATACGCCTCCCGGACCTGCCGGAAAATTTCCTCAAAAAACCGCTGCCGGGTTTTCTCGTCCACCGCCGCCTCCAGATAGGGCCTGAGCCCGGTGGAGCTGTACCAATCCATAATGGCCTGGTGTGAAGGCATCCTGTGCAGGTAGGTGGTCTCCCACATGGTAAAATCGGAAGAACAGGCGGCCAGCAGATCAAAATACTCTTCCGGAGAAAGGGTGTAAAAGCTTCGCTGATAGGGGATCAGTTCCCGCCACTCCGCTTTGGAAACGGTGCGTTCGATGATTTGGTGGATCGGCTCCCGGTAGTTTACGGGGATCTGCACCGCCAGCATTCCGCCCGGCTTTAACAGCTTCATCAGCCGGGGCAAAAGCTTTGCATGCTCCGGCACCCATTGCAGGCAGGCGTTGGAAAAGACCAGGTCGAAATCGTGGGGCAGGAGATCCAGCTCACAGCTGATATCGCACCGAAGGAAGCTCATTTTCGGGTGCTCCTTCCGGGCCGCTTCAATCATGGCCTCGGAGGAATCCACCCCCAGAAGCTCGGCCTTTGGAAAGCGCTCTTTCAGCACGGCGGTGCTGTTTCCCGGGCCGCAGCCCACATCCAGCGCTTTTACGGGGCACAGCTCCAGCCGGGCGGCCAGATCCCGCGCAGGCTGGGTACGTTCCTTTTTGAATTTCAAATACAGCTGTGGATCCCAACCGGACATACGTTTCATCCTTTCTTTTTTTGGAATCCCGCTTCCGCTCCGGCAAAAAAGCCCCGGATACAGAAGCGATCTGCATCCGGGGCGAAAATCTGCAAAGATTACCGCGGTACCACCCGTGTTCAGCGCGGGATCACGCCCGCGCCCTCAAAAGGTCTCTTCAGAGAAACCTCTGGCGAGTAACGCCGCCATACGTCCTTCCCTACAGCCCACAGGCCTTCAAAAAGGAGACTCCGGGATCAGCATACACGCCGCGCCGCACACCCGCTTGCACCGTGGAGAAGCATCTGCTTTCTCCCCGCGGGCTCTCTGAAGAACAGCTACTGCGTCTTCTTCCCATCACAGTCTTTTTTAGGGATATAGTACGCATTATAAGCGGAAATAAAAGGTTTGTCAAGTCTGCTAAAACAAATTGGAAAGGTCGTTTACAAGCTCTTCGTTCCGGGTCATGGAAATGTTATTGAGCAAAATGACATCCTCAGAAAGGGTTTCCGCAGCCAGCTCCGCCACATCCCCTTCGTAATAGCGGTAATCCACCACATAAATTTGGCGGTAGTGGTTTACTAAAAACGGTATGAAAGCGTTCCCGAAGGATTCTTTCACCACTACGCAGGAAGGGCCGTCGGGCAGATCGTAGTTTACGATCTCTTCATAGGGCTGGTCGCCTGCGGCAAAGATCAGATACAGCAGTTCGGAAGCATACACGCTGCCGTCCTCAATCAGAGCCTGGCTGTAGGTTTCCCCATCTGTGCCGGTATAGCTGAAAGAAATATCCGCCCGGGGAAGATAGGCTTCCACCACATCGGGATTTGCCTCCATCGCCTCGTTAGGGGCGTCGCTGTAGAAGCTTCCCAGAAAGCCGGGATATTCCTTTTTATCGAACTGAGTCAGGGGCACGGGGTCTACGCCCTTTGCCTTGCAGAATTCCACATAGGCGTAATAGGCCCCCAGCTGTGTCCAATGGTGGTCAGTGCGGAAATAGATGTATTCATCGGCATGGGCCCGCAGGGGATCGAACAGGGAAACTGTTTTCACGTTCGGGTTTAATCCGTTGATAGAGGGGTACAGATATTCTTCGATTGCCTTCCGCTGGTCAGAGCTGTTGATTCCGTGCTGCTCAATATAGCTTTCAGGCAGCATCACGCTCATGCTGGTGGGGATCACCAAATCGTAAAGCGTTCTGCCGCCCAACTGTTCCCCGGCCCGGGCAACGGTGGAAATATATTCATTGGCATAGTCCGTAACGAAATTATAATATTCATATCCCGTATCGCCGATCTTCAGAAGAGCGCCCAGCTGCTCCGGGTCGCCTGCCGGCGGCTTCCGCTCGGGGATGGGCGTGGGATTCGCTTCCTTTTCCGGCACGGAGGAGACCGGCGCGGAAGAAGCCTGGGAGATTTCCGGCGCGGAGGGTACGGAAGATACCGTTTTGGAAACAGAGCCGGACGGCGCGGGATCCTTCTGCCCTTCTTTTCCGGAAAACAGGAAAAGCCACAGGGCGGCGGCCAAAACAGCCAGCAGCAATAGGAGCCACAGCCAAAACGGCGGCCCATTCTTTTTTGCGGAGTGCTTGGGACGCCCGGACGACACGCGCCGGGAAGAGTGTTGTTTCATAAATCCATCCTCTTTTCTGTTTGAGAGCTTGGGAAGCACTGAATAAATCTGGTGTGCATATCGCGCAGTCAGATTTTTCGTCAGAGTGCACAGCTTGAGCGCAGCCAATCTGGCGATTGGCAAACGAAAGCTGTGCGCTATGACAGAAAAGATGCAAGCGAGATGTGCATAAAGCCGTTAGGCGTGATTTAATCAGTGCTTCCCTTGTACTCCATCAGCTTCTGATCGCCGGTCTGCTTGGAAAACAAGGACAGCAAAAAGCCTGACGCGCGTTAACAGCAATCTCTTAGAGACTGTTCTCACAAAGCCGCTCACTCTGTCCCGCTGCCCCGGCGCTTTTTGCGCTTTCGGATAAAATGTATGGGAAGCCAGATGAAAAAGGCTGCCAAAAGTAAGATCAAAATCAACAAAATCGCCGCCGTAACACGGATAAAATGAGAGGGGAGCCACCCGCTGCCTTCCAGCTCAAACACGGCGCTTGGCGGGATCTCTTCCCGATCCAGCGCCCGCTCCGCCGGAAAGACCAAATCGCCCCCGGGGGCCTTCAGGGAAATACCGTCCAGCTCATAAGGCTGAGCCTTCGGCAGCCCCAGCTGAAACCAGCCGTTTTCCTTTCCTTCCACCTGATAAAGCTGATACACATAGCGCATCGACCCGGCTTCGTAAGCCATCACCTTGATAAACCGGCTCTCTTTGCCGATTGGCAGCAGCGACAGCACATAGTCCTCCCCGGCGGGGATCGTCAGCATTCGGGTATTTCCCAAAACTGCTGCACAGGGGGAGGCCACCGGCTGTTCCATCCCATCTGTCAGCAGGTATTCCGTATCCAAAGGAAGGAAGATCCGCCGATAGCTTGTATCGGAAACAAACAGCTTTTCAGGCTGGTCCTGAGACATCACCCAGGAAACGTACACCTCCGGACAGTGCTCGTAAAAGAGCTGACTGGTCAAGGGAAGCCTTCCCAATGTGTTTTTTTCAAAGCCCAGCTTTTCCATGGAAAGGTCATACAGGAACACGGAAAGCAGCGTATCCGCCGTGGGGGCTTCCCCCAAAAGCATATGATCTATCTCCGCATCCTGCGACAGGATCCGGCAAATCTCCCGCAGAAGCGTGTAAGTGCTGGAATTCTTCTCCCAGGCGGGGTCGATCACGCCTTCCACCTCTGCCTGGTAATGCTCCGCCGTGCCGATCATATCATACAAAAGCTGATAGAGCTTTTGGATAAACCAGTTGCATTCCGGACTGCTCTCATAAATGCCTCCGGTGATTTCCCGGTAAACCTTTTTTACAGGCTCACAGCGGGCTTCATAGTCCGGCGTTGTTTCCCGGGCCGGAAGCCGAAGGGTGGTGCCCAGCTTTCCGTACCCCCACTCCGAAAAAGGAATGGAGGGAATGGGGTCAAACATTCCCACGATATTGTAAACAGAGGAATAATCGTATTCATCACCGAATTTTTCCGCCTGGGCATTGTTCGGCGTGGCAAAGGTATAGACAAAAAGATCCTCCGGAGCGATCTGCTCCGCCGTCAGCATCAGCACGGCGGCCATATTGCTTACAGCCGCGGCCCGGCTGTAGCCCCCCATCCAGATTTTCACACGCTTTCCGGCGGCATATTGATCCACATAGTCAAACACCCGCTCAAACACTGTAAAGCCCGCGGAGAAAAAGCCTTCGTGAACGCTCTCGTCCCCAAAGGAAAAATTGCTGAGCCATTCGTCCTGATACCCTCCGCCGCTGACCGCCACGGCCAGAAGCACATATTCCCCTTTCCTGTCCTTCAGGGTTTTTGAGGCGATCAGGGTGGCGATGGTTTTTGCGGTAGGGCGCTCGTTGAACTCCCGGCTTTCCATTTGAGAAAAGCCTGCCTGCGTAAAGTATTCCCGAATGTTCTGATCCTTCCTGTCCAGCTCCTGATCCGCGCTGCGAAAGGCGGACACCGCCATGCCCAGCGTACATTGGGCCAATCCGTGCCGGTACTCGGCGGCGGACCCGGAAAAATAGCTGTCCCGATAAGGGAATTGATAGGAAAGCTCTTCGGAATAGGCCGCCGAATCAAATCGTCCCGTCAATAAAATGGGCTCCTCATATTCCGCCGCAGATGCGTTCAGGGAAAACAGGTTCACCAAAATAGACAGCGTAAAAAAGAAAGACAGTATATTCCGGATACTTCGGTTCCGCACGGCTGTATCCCCTTTCAGGTTTTTTCTTTTCTCACAAGGATCTGCCCGTTTCCGGTCACCGCAATCAAACCGCAAAGTCAAGAGTCGGGCTCCAGCGCATAGTTTCTTACAGTAAGTGAGCATTTGCTTTCTTAAAAATTATATCGCGCTATTTTTCATAACGCAACTGAAAATTCCTTTTCTCCCTAAAAAATCAGGGAAGCATTTTTCGGACCCTGCTTTGAAAAAAGGAGCTGCCGCTTTTCATCCGAAGCAAGTGGTTTCGGCGCCCGGGCTCTTTCCAATCAGATCCCTTTCCCGGCTGCTGTTTTGAGCGGAGCCGGTCCTGCAAGAGCTTTCTTTTCCCCTTTTTTACACAAAGCCCATCCGCGGAAAACTTTCGCTTTTGCAGATTGCTCTTTTTTCGTTTTTATACTATACTGAGTATCGGCCAATATCCGCCGGATATGATATGGTACAACAGAACCTGGAAAAGACAGAAAGCTCTTCCTCGTTTTCCGAAAATGAAAGGGATCCGTTATGAAAAAAATCACTGCTTCAATGCTTCTATGCTGCTTGCTTTTGTGCGGCTGTGCTGCCGAAAACGCTTCTTCTGCCGGTACACCGGAAAGCGCTCCGGTTTTCTCCAACTCTTCAGAGACCTCAGCTCTCCTGCTTACCGATTCTAACGGAGACACCCTGGAGGTACCCGCTGACCCCAAAACAGTATGCTTATACGGCTCCTATGCCGACGCCTGGCTCTCCGCCGGCGGAAGCCTTGTGGGGACCACTGAGGACGCGGTAGAGGAGCGGGGGCTGGACGTGGGAGACGCCGCCATAGTGGGCACGGTCAAGGAGCCCAACACCGAAAAGATCATCGCCCTGGATCCTGAGCTTGTGATCCTTTCCTCCGATATCGCGGCCCACAACGACATTCGGGATGTGCTGGAGGCCGCCGGGCTTTCCTGCGCCTATTTCCGGGTGGATACCTTTGAGGATTACGCCGCCATGATGAAAGAGTTCTGCGCCCTTACCGGGCGGGACGACCTGTACCGGGAAACAGTGGAGCAATCCCAGGCCCTGATCAGTTCCGTTACCGCCGCCGTTCAAAAACAGCAAACGGAAGCTCCCCGGCAGCCTTCTGTGCTGCTGATCCGCGCCTTTTCCTCCGGCATCAAAGCGAAATCCGACGAGGAGCTTGCCGGAGCTATCTTAAAGGAGTTGGGCTGCCGGAATATTGCCGACGACCACCCCTCTATGCTGGAGGACCTGAGCCTGGAGGAAGTGATCGAAACAGATCCGGACTTTATCTTCGTCACCACCATGGGCAGTGAAAAGAAAGCGCTAAACTACCTGGATTCCCTGATTTCGGAAAATCCCGCCTGGCAGGAGCTTTCCGCCGTAAAAGAGGGGCACTACGTGATCCTGCCAAAGGACCTGTTCCACTATAAGCCCAACGCGCGCTGGGGGGAAAGCTATGCGTACCTCGCCGAGATCCTTTATCCCGGTATCGATTATGAAAAATAAGACCTGGGCAAAGCTGCTGCTTGCCGGAGCTTTCACCCTGCTCTGCACTTTTTTGGGGCTGAGCCTGGGTTCCTCCTCCCTGCCCTTTTTTCAGAGCCTTGGGAAGCTTTTTGGGGGGGATTTTTCCTCCCCTGAAGCCCGCATTCTCTTATATGTGCGCCTGCCTCGGGTTTGCGCTTCTCTGCTGGCCGGGGCGGCCCTTGCAGTCAGCGGCGTGCTGATCCAGGCGGCCTTAGGCAATCCCCTGGCCGCGCCCAATGTGATCGGCGTCAACGCCGGGGCGGGCTTTTTCACCTTTCTCGCCATGGCGTTTCTTCCCGGGCTCCACTGGGCCGCCCCTTTGGGCGCTTTCCTGGGGGCGCTGCTGGCCACTTTGATCATTTACGCCGTTGCCGCCGCGGCGGGCGCGGGAAAGCTCACCATTATTCTGGCGGGCGTGGCGGTCAGCAGCATTTTCACCGCCGGAATCAACACGGTAAAAACCTTTTTTCCCGATACGCTGTATAATGGCAGCACCTTTCTGATCGGCGGATTTTCCGGCGTTTCCCTGGGGGATATCACTCCTGCCTGGGGTCTGATTTTGGCGGCGCTCCTTGCGGCGCTGCTCCTTGCCCGCCAGACCGATGTGCTGTGTCTGGGAGAGGAAACCGCCCGCAGCCTGGGGCTGCCTGTGAATGAGGTGCGGTTTGGGCTGATCCTTACCGCCTGTGTGCTGGCCGGGTGCGCGGTGAGCTTTTCGGGGCTTCTCAGCTTTGTAGGGCTGATCGTTCCCCACATTGCCCGTAAGCTGTTCGGGACCTCTCACCGCGTTCTGTGCGCCGCCAGCTGTCTTTTGGGCGCAGGCTTTGTCACCCTTTGCGATCTGCTGAGCCGTGTGCTCTTTGCCCCGTATGAAATTCCGGTGGGCATTCTGCTTTCTTTGATCGGCGGCCCCTTTTTCCTTTTCCTTCTGCTGCACAGCCGGAAAAGGAGCTATCCCCTTCAAAAGAGAAGCGCCGCCTCCGCAGGGAAGGGAGGAGAGCCCCAATGACAGCCATACTGGAATGCGCCGGAGTGCGGGCCGGGTACGGCTCCCGGGAGATCCTGCACGGCATCGACCTCACCGTAAACCGGGGAGAGATCGTTTCCCTCATCGGCCCCAACGGCTGTGGGAAAACCACCCTGCTCCGGGCTGTCTGCGGGCTTTTGCCCCTTTCCGCCGGAGAGATCCGCTTTTTGGGCCGAAGGCAGGCAGAGCTTGGGCGCAAAGAATTTGCCCGGCTGGCGGCATTTCTGCCCCAGGTGCGGGATGTTCCCGCCATTCGGGCGGATAAATTCATTGCCCACGGCAGATATCCCCATCTCTCCTTTGGCCGCAGTCTGACGGAAAAAGACCGCAGGGCCATAGAGCTTGCCATAGAGCAGACCGGCGTTTCCGGCCTGCTGGAAAAGGAGCTTCCGGAGCTTTCCGGCGGCGAGCGCCAGCGGGTCTACCTTGCCATGACCCTGGCCCAGGACGCGGAGATCTTTCTTTTGGACGAGCCCACCACCTATCTGGATATCGGCCAGAAATACGAAATGCTGGAGCTGATCCGCAGGATCCGGGCGCTGGGGAAAACCATTGTTATGGTGCTGCACGACCTTTCCCTGGCCTTTTCCTACAGCGACCGGGTAGCCCTGCTGGAAAGCGGCGATCTGCTGACCTTCGGCCCCGCCGGAGAGGTATTCGACAGCGGTCTCCCCGCCAAAGTTTTCGGCGTTTCCTCCCGCCGGGTAGAGCTGGATGGGAGAACAGAATATCTGTTTTTCAGGAAATAGATCCTGTTTACATATAGCGCATAATCGTTAAAATTCAGATGTTTGAAAGAATGAGTTGAAAATAGCACAGAAGGGAATATTCTTATGCCGAAAAAGAAAACACACCAAATAACAATTCGTTCCAGTGCAGCAGAATATCTTACTTATGCTGCTTCAATCGGCGGAGAAGAAAGCAGCGTAGAAATGCGGTATGAAGATGAAAACATCTGGCTGACTCAAAAGATGATGGCTACTTTATACGATGTATCGGTTTCCGCCATCAATCAGCATTTAAAAAGAATTTTTGACGACGGAGAGTTAGTTGAGAGCGCAGTTATTAAGAAATACTTAATAACTGCCGCCGATGGAAAGAACTACAAGACAAATCATTATAATCTTCAAGCCATTATTGCTGTAGGCTTTAAAGTAAATAACGACCGTGCTGTACAATTTCGTAAATGGGCAGGACAGATTGTCAAAGACTATACCATTCAAGGCTGGGTAATGGATGTCGAGCGCTTGAAAAAAGGAACCCTGTTTTCCGATGAATATTTTGATCGTCAACTAGAAACTATCCGGGAAATTCGGCTTTCCGAAAGAAAATTCTATCAAAAGGTAACAGACCTATATGCCACAGCTTTTGATTATGATAAAGACGCTAAAACCACAAGAGATTTTTTCAAGACTGTTCAAAACAAAATGCATTATGCTACCCATCGTCATACGGCAGCAGAGCTCATTGCCGAACGTGCCAACGCAGAAAAAGAACATATGGGATTAACTTTTTGGGAAAATGCTCCTGATGGAAAAATTGTGAAAAGCGATGTAACCATAGCAAAGAACTATCTGACCGAAAAGGAAATGTCTTTTTTGGAAAGAATTGTTTCCCTTTATCTCGATTATGCTGAGCTTCAGGCGGAACGCCATATACCGATGAGTATGGAAGATTGGGCAAAACGATTGGATGGTTTTCTCGAGTTTAACGGTACGGAAATTTTGATTGGACCCAGCAAAATAAGCGCAGAACAAGCCAAGCTTCATGCCGAAACCGAATTTGAAAAATACCGTGTAATCCAAGACAGGCTTTTCCTATCAGACTACGATAAATTTATGTTAGAGCTTGAAAAACAAGCTAAAAGCCTATCCGAAGACAAAGAAACTTTGAAATAAAAATTGTCAGATTGTATAACCATAATTCTGTTTTCATCTATAGAAACATACGCAAAAGAGCCTGAGAACTAGGTACTTCGTTCTCAGGCTCTTTCTAACGACTAACAACTAATATCTAACAACTGCTCCCCTATCCCCGGAACAGCTTTGCGGCTACCATGGTATTCACCAGCGTGTACACGCCGTCGAAAATGAAGCCGAAACCGATAAACATCACCAGGGAAGCCATGGTTCCGAAGGGGTTGAAGATCATCACCGCGCCGAACACCGCCAGCGCCAGGGCGGTGAGGACGGAGATCCACCACTTTTCAAAGCCCAGGGCCTTCATATCCAGCGCCTTTTTCAGTGCGGCAAAGCTGTCCACCAGAATATAGATGCCCAGGGCAATGGGGATCAGAGAAACGATAAACTGGGGGCAGAGCAGCAAAAACACGCCCAGCACCGCCAGGATCACGCCTAAAAACAGATCGAAGCGGTTTCCGTAAGTGCCGCCGTTTTGGAAATAGGAGGCGATCCGAACTCCCCCATAGACCAGTGTGACCACACCGATCAGGGCGCAGGCAAGCTTCAGAGAGGAATCGGGAAAGGCCATCAGCACCACGCCCAAAATCACATAGAGCACTGAAGTGAGCACCAGGCTGTTGCGAATGCTTTTTAACATGACAAATACCAGCTTTCCTTTGGGTTATTGACGTTCCAGGAAACTCAACGGTTCCCTATCTTTCTGACCATCATGTACTCGTTTAATAGCGTGCCGTCCTTTCGGCGGATGGCATCGGGCCGCATACCGGTAATGCGAAAGCCCATTTTTTCATACAGGCCCCGTGCCCGGGCATTGCCCTCCACGAATTCCAGCTCCATTTGGGAAACATCTTCCCAGCCTTCCGCGATACGGATCATCTCCTGAAACATTTTCGTACCGATCCCCTGGCCCCAGAACTCGCTGAGCAAAGCAATGCCCACCGTGGCCCGGTGGCGGGTCTTCATCGAGCCGTGCCGTTTCACCTCGCAGTTTCCGGCGATTGTACCGTTTACCTCGCAGACCAATGTAACGGCATCCTTTGAGGAATTCATCTGCTCGATCCACTGGGCCTCCCCCTCCGGGGTGTATTTTGCGCACTCCTCCGGATACCGTATGATAAAATCCGTCTCTCCGGCGGAAACCACAAGATAGTTCAGCAGCCCCGGAATATCTTCGTTTCTTGGGCAGCGCAGCAGCGCCTGCCGCCCGTCCTTCAGTATGAAAGCTTTTTCTTCTACCAGCATGGGTATTTCTCCTTTCTCAGCGAAACGGGAAAATACCATAAAAACAGTATAATCTCTTTTCTGTCGCTTTTCAAGCGCCTTTCCTTACTGATTTCTGAAGCTTTCATCCTCTCAGCTCAGTTCTTCTGATCTTGCCGCTGATGGTCTTGGGCAGGTCGTCCCGGAATTCCACGATGCGGGGATATTTATAGGGGGCGGTGTGCTTCTTCACATAGCCCTGGATCTCTTTTTTCAGTTCCTCCGTACCCTCGGTACCCTTGGTCAGCACGATAAACGCCTTGACCACCTGGCCGCGGATTGGGTCGGGCGCCGCGGTGACGGCACATTCCAGCACATAGGGCAGCTCCATGATGACGCTTTCGATCTCGAAGGGCCCGATACGGTAGCCGGAGGACTTGATCACATCGTCGGTGCGGCCCACATACCAGAAATAGCCGTCCTCGTCCCGCCAGGCGGTGTCGCCGGTGTGATACAGCCCATCGTGCCAGGCCTCCTTTGTCAGCTCCTCGTTCTGATAATAGCCCTTGAAGAGGCCGCAGGGCACATGGTTTTCCGTATGGATCACGATCTCTCCCGTTTCGCCAACGGGAGCCGGGGTGCCGTCCGGCAGTACAAGATCCACATCGAACAGGGGGTTCGGCACGCCCATGGAGCCGGGCTTCGGCACGGTTCCAATGGGGTTATAAATGGCAAGGGTGGTCTCCGTCTGCCCGAAGCCCTCCATCAGGGAAAGGCCGGTAGCCCGCTTCCACTGCTCGTAGACCTCCGGGTTCAATGCCTCTCCGGCGGTGGTGGAATATTCGATGGAGGAAAGATCGTACCGGGACAGATCCTCCTTGATGAAGAAGCGGTACATGGTGGGCGGGGCACAGAAGGTGGTGATGTGGTATTTCGCAAACATGGGCAGGATATCGTGAGCGTCGAATTTATCGAAATCATAGGTGAAGATAGCCGCCTCACACATCCACTGGCCGTAATACTTGCCCCACATGGCCTTGCCCCAGCCCGTATCGGAAATGGTGAAATGCAGCCCCTCCGGATTCACGTTGTGCCAGCATTTTGCCGTGGTGTAGTGGCCCAGGGCGTATTTGTAGCTGTGCTCGGCAATTTTGGGATAGCCCGTGGTGCCGGAGGTAAAGTACATCAGCATGGTGTCGTTTCCGCAGGGAGAATCGGGCCTGCGCTCATACACATCGGAGAAGGGTTCTACCTCCTTGTCAAAATCGTGCCAAGAAAGGCGGTTTTCCCCCACCATGATCTTCACCTGTACGGTATCGCATTTTTGGGCGGCCCGGTCGGCTTCGTCGGCGGTTTGGCCGTCTGCCGTGCAGAAAATGGCCTTCACCCCCGCCGCCTTGTAGCGGTAATCGAAATCGTGCTCCATCAAAAGATTGGTGGCGGGAATGATCACCGCGCCGATTTTATGCAGGGCAGTGATCACATACCAGAACTGGTAGTGGCGTTTTAACACCACCATGACCTTATCGCCCTTTTTGATCCCCAGAGATTCCAGATAATTGGCGGTTTTATTGGACAGGCGCTTGATATCGCCGAAGGTAAAGCGGCGCTCCGTTTTATCCCTTGCAACATGGAGCATGGCAAGGCGCCCCGGCTCCCGTTCGGCCAGCTTATCCACAATATCGAAAGCAAAATTAAATTTGTCCTCATTGGGGAATTCGATGTGCTTCAGCACGCCGTTTTGGTCCATCTCCATCTTCACAAAGGGCGTGGCAACAGTTTCCCGCTCCTGCCGGGCCAGCTTTTGATCGATGAGCTTCTGGAAGCGGTCCTGCTCCGGGGCAAATTCCTCCGCGCCCTTCAGTACAATGGCGTAAAACTCGCAATCCGCTCCCCCGGTGGCGATCATGCCGTGGGGCGTTCCGGAATTGTAATAAATGGAATCCCCTTCCCCCAGCTCCTCCACATGGGAACCCACCTGTACCTTCATGGAGCCCTTTATGACAATATCAAATTCCTGGCCCACATGGGTGGAAAGCTTAATGGCCACATTCTGCTCGGCCTCGGAATAGGGCATGGTAACATAGAAGGGCTCCGCCGTTTTATTTTTAAAAAGCGGCGCCATGTTGAGATACTTAAAGCCCTGGCGCCGGGTAATGGGCAGGCCGTCTCCCTTTCTGGACACAGTATAACTAGACAGGGTAGGGCTTGCCCCCTTGATCAGGTCTGTGGGGTCGATGCCGAAGCGGCTTGCGCACTTGTAAATAAAGGTAAAGCTGAAGTCAGCCTCGCCGCTTTCACAGCGCAGATATTCTTCCTTTGACACACCGGTACATTTTGCCATTTCTTCCTCAGACAGGCCCATAATTTCCCGCATGGTGCGGATCCGCTCCGCCACCTCGGACAATTGGGCTTTCAGATCGGTTTTTTCTACTGCTGTTTCCATTGGGTAGATTCCCCCTTTTCAGAATTCTTATGCGGCAATATGCCGCAACAGCTTGCCGGATAAACCTTTTGTGGGATAAAAAAACGCCTCAAAGAATTTTATCAATTCTTTGAGGCGGAACGTATCCCGCGGTACCACTCAAATTGTGCTTTACGCACCTCTCATCGGGCGCAAGCACGCCCTATGCATTAACGCAGCATACACGGGAGACGTCTACTACCCTTGCGGATCTGTGTCAAACTGCCACAGCATGCTCCGCCATCGGGATTCGGATCTCCGGCTCAGAAGGGATGGGCAACGCCTTTTGCCATTCGGCAAAAGACCTGGAAACCGCCGCGCTGGCTCGCACCTGCCGCCAGCTCTCTGAAGCGGGAAAAGCTTCCTGCCGTCTTCGTCACAGCCTTTTTTGACCTCGGCCCGAAACGCCCGGCCTTGGCCTATTCAATTTAGAACGATACCAATTCTACATCACGTTTTGCAGGATGTCAAGAAAAAATTGCAAAAAGCTTTTCGTTATTTATGCACGCTTTCTCCCACGCCCAAAGGCTTATCGCCTTCGCCGGGCGCAGGCTGTTCCGGGAGGAAAAGCCTGCGGTCGTTTTTGCGCATCCATACCATACCTTAAGCGAAATTTTCCTTCAGCTTTGCCACGATCTCATCGGTTTTCATGCTGCGGGAACCCTTCACCAGCACCGCGTCACCGGGCTGAAGCGCCTCCTTCAAGAAGGCAAAGGCTTCTTCGTTGGTCGCAAACCAATGGGCGCTTTGGCCATATCCGGCGGCAGTCTCCTTGGAAAGCGGCCCGATGGCCACCAGGAGCTCCACGCCCTTTTCCCTGGCGTATTTTCCCACGGTGAAATGGCCCTCCCGGGCAAACTCTCCCAGCTCCAGCATATCGGCCAGAACGGCTGCCTTTTTCCCTGGGTTTTTCCGGGAGGCCAGCACATCCAAGGCGCTGCGCATGGAATCGGGGCTGGCGTTGTAGCTGTCGTCGATCACGGTAAGGCCGCCCGTTTCCCCGATCTGCTGGCGCATGGCAGGGGCTTTGTACGCCCCAATGGCCCGCGCGGCGTTTTCGGCGGGCACCTTGAGATAGCGGGCCACCGCCATAGCGGCCAGGGCATTGCGGACATTGTGCTGCCCGGCGGCGGGAACAAACAGCTCCTGCCGCTCTCCCCCCGGCCCCTCGCAGGTAAAAAAGGTGCCCTTATCCGCTTCCCGCAGGGCGGAAGCACGCCAATCGCACTGGGGGCTCAGGCCGAAGGTAATGACCCTGTGTCCGCAGGTCTGCTTCAGAGAAGGCAGGAGATCATCGTCTCCGTTCACAAAAAGCGCGCCGTCTTCCGGAAGATAGTCGGCGATATGGGCCTTCTCGGCTAAAATGTTCTCCCGGCTTTTCATGTATTCGATATGGGAAACGCCGATATTCGTCATCACGGCGCAGGTGGGCTTTACCACAGCGGCGATCCGGGCCATTTCTCCCGGCATGCTCACGCCCATTTCTATGACGGCGGCGGTGTGCTCCTTCCGCAGGCCGCAAACGGTGATGGGGACCCCCACCTGGCTGTTCTGGTTGCCGGCGGTTTTGTGCACGCTGTATTGGGCCGTAAGCGCCTGGGCCACCATTTCCTTGGCAGTGGTTTTCCCCACGCTGCCGGTGATACCCACAATAGGAATGGAAAACTGGCTTCTGTACCAGGCACCCACCCTCTGCAGGGCCCCCCGGCAATCGTCCACCAATACCAGCGGGCCGGTTTGGGGCGCGGCCTCTTCCTCTGTAAAGGAGGCTGCCGCCCCATTTTCAAAGGCCATGCCGATATATTTGTGCCCGTCTGTTTTCTCCCCACGAATGGGAACGAACATGACCCCAGCCTTCATTTCCCGGCTGTCTGTGGAAAAGGTGGTGACCAGGGTGTTCTCATCGCCGCAAAGCAATTTCCCTTCCGCGGCTTTGACGATCTCAGAAAGCTTCACTCGCATAAATTACCTCTCCTGACGGTGTGCTGAAAAGGCGCTCAGGCCAGCGACCCCATAGGATCCCAGGGCTCCAGCCCAATCGGCTCCTGCTCCAGCTCTTTCCGCTGTTCAGCAGTGAGATACTTCTGATGTACTACGACCTGATAGGTGTATTCCGTGAACCAGTCGTCGCTCATCACATAGTAGCCTTCCTCGCCCGCGTCCTTGCCCCAGCTGTTTTCCACTCTCCAGCGGGTGGGGTTTCCCATTTCGTCTAGGTTTACGCCCTGGAACACCATGGCGTGGGTCATCAGGCTTTCGCCGTAATCCAGGCGCTGAGCCTTGTTCATGCCGAAGGTGGTGCCGAAAAGCTCATCGGCACGCAGAGCCTCCAGATCCATAATGCCGCCCTCTCTGCTGGAGGACTGGCCCACATCGCAGCCAAACCACACGGGTTCTCCGGCCTTTAATTGGGCGATGGCCGCTTTTTTCAAGTCTTCCGCCGGCAAGTTTAAGTACTTTACAGGCCTGCCTTCCTTCACATTCCCCAGCATCTTCACGGTATAGGTTTTGTGATAGGGCTTATCGGCGGTGGGGGCGTTTATCAGGCTCACATACTGGCTCATATCCCAGCCTATGTACTTTTGGAAAAATTCTTTTCCGGTGAGATTTTCCTCCCGGATAAACTTTTTCTCTTTATCCCGTACTTCCAAGGTAAAGGTTTGAGGCGGGTTTCCGAAAGCGATACACAGCATATTGTAAATATCGCGGAGCATTCCTTCCTTTTTCTCCCGCAGCTCTTCGGCGGTTTTTCCGGCCGCGTGGGCCTCCCGCAAATTACAGGCAAATTCCCGCAGCCGCCGGGTCATATAGGAGGTGACCTCACGGGTGGCGGAGGAACAGGCGGTTTCCGGCATAGCGTCCTTGGGGACCACGCCGTACTTTTCGATGAGGTTGCAGAGCATATCCCACTGTCCGCCGTCTCCCAGGGGGTCCCGCAGCAGATGGGCGATCAGCCTGCCGTCGGTGGGCTCCTCCAGCGTATCCAGAATGTTTTCCAGAAAATAATTGGCTTTTTCCAGCTTGTCATAGAACAGCGTGTAGTTCTGGGACAGCTCAAAATGCTCCAGGTTCAGCTTGTGCATGACCTCCACCCGCATGGTGTTCAGGGCGGCGAACATCCAGCACCGGCCCGAAGCCTTCTGATTGGTGATTTTTCCCGTTTCCAGCTGAATGGAAAACTGATGTCTGATCTCCCGGCGCGCAAAGGGATTCGTGGCCGATTTGTTCACGCCGTTGGCCGTAACGGCAAGCTGCGCCACCCGCTTCGCGGGATCGGCGGCAAAATCCTTTTCAAAGGCCGCAAGCTGTTCTGCTGTGATCTTTTTTTCCATGGTACTCTCCCTTTCCCTTCTTTGTGAAATCATGAAAAGGCCGAAATGAATTCCGGCCCATGTACTGCCTGGGCTTATGACCGCTTCCCGCTTTCCAGAAGCTCCCGGATCACGACCCGTTCGTCAAAGGGGTACTTTACCCCTTCGATCTCCTGATAGTCTTCATGGCCCTTTCCCGCCAGAACAACAATATCTCCATCCTCCGCGTTTTCAAGGCACCAGCGGATGGCCTCCCGGCGGTCCGGTATTTCAAGATATTTTCCCTCTGTCTTTTTCATGCCCTCTTTGATATCCCCGATGATATCCAGCACATTTTCAAACCGGGAATTATCCGCCGTGAGCACGGAAAGGTCCGCAAGCCTTCCGCTGACCTCGCCCATTTCGTACCGGCGCACCTTGGGGCGGTTTCCTCCCGCGCCGAACATACAGATCAGCCTGTGGGGCTTATACTCCCGCAGGGTGGTAAGAATATTTTCCATGCCTACGCCGTTGTGGGCGTAATCCAGCAGCAGGGTGTAGTTTCCCGGCACCGGCACCGGCTCTACCCGGCCCTTTACCTTGACTGCCAGCAGCCCCTGCTTCATGGCTTCCTCTGAGATCCCCAGCACCTTGCAGCACGCCATGGCCGCCAGGGCGTTATAGGCGTTGAATTTTCCGGGAATTGCCACCTCGGCGGTAAATTTCATGGCCCCCGACACCTCAAAGGCGATGCCCAAAAGGCCGGGCCGGTTCAAATGGCGGCAGTTTTCTCCCCGCAGCCAGGCGTTTTCCAAAAAGCCGAAGGTCTTTACTTCACAGGTATGCCCCTTTAAGATCCCTTCCAGGCTGGGGTCGTCCAGGTTTACCACCCCGGTCTCGCACATGGAAAACAGCAGCGCCTTGCTTTCCAGATACTCCTGCATATCCTTGTGCTCCACACCGCCGATATGATCCTCGGAAAAATTGGTAAACACCCCCACGGTAAAGGGAAAGCCATATGCCCGCTTCTCCTTCAGGCCGATGGAGGAGGCCTCTATCACACAGTATTCACAGCCCTCGTCCGCCATTTGGCGCAGGTATTTCTGCACCTCAAAGCTGGCCGGCGTGGTATTCTCCGTTTTGATCAGCTTTTTTCCTATGGCCACACCGATGGTGCCGATGATCCCGGTTTTATGCCCGGCAGCCTCCAGAATGGAGCGCACCATGTAGGCGGTGGTGGTTTTCCCCTTTGTGCCGGTAATGCCGATCACCTTGATATCCTTCTGTGCGGGGTTCCCGAAAAAAGCGGCGCTCACCAGGGCCAGCGCGGCCTTGGTGTCCGGCACCAGCACCACCTGGGCCCCGCCGGCCTCCACCGGCTCCTCCGCCAGAATGGCAGCGGCCCCGGCAGCCCCGGCCTGTGCGGCATACTGGTGCCCATCGGAGGACGCCCCCCGCAGACACACAAACACACAGCCGGGTCCCGCCTTTCTGGAATCATAGACCACGTCTGTCACTTCCACATCCTGAAAGCCGCCCTCCACCTGCAAAGGGGCCAAAAGCTCTGACAACAGCATACTCCGCCATCCTTTCCGAAAAGTCCACCAAATCGTTTTCATCATACGCTTTTCCCGAAGAAAAGTCAACAAAGCCACCGAGAGCGGAAGGCTTTGCTTTTTCAATGTTATAGTATGCCAATAAGAGGGAAGTTCAAGACTAATTCTGGAAAAGAGAAAATTTATGTTTGACGGGCGGGAGCAAGGAACAATGAGAAATGAGCAATGAAGGCGGCCTTGCTGCCGCAAGGCAAAAAAGGGATGAGAAATTATAGTTTGGCGCTCACCCCTTGGCTCCCCTGAAAGGGGAGCTGTCAGCCGATAGGCTGACTGAGGGGTTCCGTGTGGCACGAGGTAAACTATGGGATTTACACAGTCTGCAAGCGAGCTAGAACCCTTCCACCATGCAAAGCATGGTCCCCCTCCCCTTTCAGGGGAGGCAAGGGTTTCTGCCTTTCTGTTGGTGCGACAATTCCAATTTAGCGCACTAACTCCCCCTACTCTTTTCATTCTGAACGAAGTGAAGAATCTCGACTAGCGGCTGCCAGCGAAAAAGCCCTGTCCGTAATTGCTCATTCCTAATCTCTAATCACTCATTGCGCTAAACTTTCACTGCCAATCACCAGCCGGTACAGTGTGGGGTCTACATGAAATTCCTCTATGGCGCGTTTCGCTTCCTCCAGGGCTTTTTGCCGGGCTTTTTCGGAAAGCTCCGGGGCCTTTACCGCCCGGATCAGGATGTTTTTCGGCGTGTGGGCCAGGTCTACAAATTCCAAAAGCTGAGTGCGGTACCCGGCGTATTCCAGCAGGTTTCCCCGGATCGCGTCTGTGAGCAGGGCGGAAAAGCGTTCTCCGATGATGCCGTACCGGGTCAAAAGAGAAAGCTTTTCGGTGTGCAGCTGGCTGTTCAGCTCATGCTGGCAGCAGGGCACGGAAAAGATCATTTTGCTCCCCCAGGCTATGGCGTTAGATAAAGCGTAGTCCGTTGCCGTATCGCAGGCGTGAAGGGTGATGACCATATCTACAGGGAAGGGGCACTGAAAGCCGCCGATATCTCCCACCTGAAAGGAAAGGCCCTCATAGCCGTATTTTTTCGCCGCCTGATTGCACTCCGCGATCACATCCTCCTTCAGGTCCAGCCCGATCATGCGCACGGAAAGCCCTCTGACCTTTGTGAGATAATAGTACACGATAAAGGTGAGGTAGGATTTTCCACAGCCGAAATCGATGATGTTCAACTGGGTAAGCTCCTGCTTTCTGACCGCGTCGTCAATGATCTCCAGAAAGCGGTTGATTTGCTTATATTTATCGTACATGGGCTTTAATACCTTTCCCTCCTTGGAAAAAATGCCCATGTCCACCAAAGGCTCGATCACCTGCCCCTCGGGCAGCAGATAGTTTTTCTTTCTGTTGTGGGAAACAGGGGGCAAAGCCGCCGCCTCACTGCTTTTCCGACGGCTGTAAAGTACTTTCCCTTTCCGGGTGACCCGCACCGCCATTTCATACCCCTGCGCCCAGGCGTTTAATTGGTGATAGGAGGTTTCCATGGCCTCCCGGCAGACCTCTCCCAGCCTTTCCGAGCCTATGTTCTCGTGAAACACCTGCTTTTCGGTATACCTTGCCACCTGATAGCCGGTTTCCAGCTTCTGGATCACGGCCTTTTGATAGCGCGTTTCAGTCTGGGCCGGGGCGCTCAGTACGATTTTTGAAGGCTTTTCCGCCGCGATTTTTTCGATATATTCCCGTAGGATATCCATAGAAGCCGCTTTCCTTTCTTAGAAACTTTTAGAACCAATAGACTGAAGAAAGCAGATACAGCGCCAGCCAATAGAGAAGCATAATGGGCTTTTGCAGCTTTTCCCCCAGCTTGGAAAATTCCGATTTCGCCACCATCATATCGGAGACAAAGAAGCTCAGCATTCCCACGGAAAACAGGAGCTGCCACGGATCTTTCCAAATCACCGGCAAGGGCAGGGCGATCGCCAGAGAAGCGGATAACACACCGACATACAGGCAGCAGAATACCGCCTGCACTCCCATTTTCGGAAGCTCCTTTCGAAACAGCAGAAGCGCCGCCAGCATGGCAAGGGCCCAGATGGGCAGGCTCCACCGTTTGCTCAGCGGGATGTTCTGCAGCATTTCCACGATCCAGCACACATGGGCGGCGCCGAACAGCAGCATGCCGGAAAGAAAGTGGATCTCCAGCAGCGCGTCCGCCACCATGCACAGCAGGAAAAACCAGAAGGGAAGGCGGAGAAAGGGGTTCTCTCCCCGGCAAAGCCAGAAGGCGAGCCCGGCGGAGCCCACCGCCAGAAAGGTCCCCCCGCACTTGGCGATCAGGCTGGGGCGGAAAAGCTTATGCCGCCGCAGAATGAAATACAGGGCAAAAAACGCGCCCCAAAGCGGCAGGGCCAGGCAGGAATACAGTCCGAATGACATAGGGAAAGCCTCCTTTTTCAATGTTTTTCTATGCGGCAGCCCGAAGCCCTTATGAGAAGCTTCAACCCTGCTCTAAGGCGATCGCTCCTGTCCGGGTGACCTCCTTTACACCGAAGGGCCGCACCAGATCAAACAGCGTATCGCACTTTTCCGGGTCTCCGGCAAATTTCAGGATCACCGAGCCCTTGCTGACGCTTGCTACCTCGGCCTTCATCAGGGCGGCGATTTGATTGATTTCCCCGAAATTCTGGGTATCGCAGCCAATGCGCACCAGCATCAGCTCCGCCTGGACCGCGTCTGTCCCCAGAGACCGCACCTTGATGACGGGAATGATCTTATTGAGCTGCTTTTCCATTTGCTCCAGAATATAATCGTCTCCCTGTCCCACAATGGTCATGCGGGAAACGCCGGGATTTTCCGTTGCTCCCACCGCCAGGCTGTCGATATTATACCCCCGCCGGGAAAACAGGGACACCACCTTTGACAGCACGCCGGGCCGGTTTTCCACCAATACGGAAAGCGTATACTTCATAAACTATCACTCCATTTTTCGGATACAGAGCTGAGAAGGAGCTCCTTACACGCTGGGGGTTTCCGGGTCTACCCGGCAAACCAGCACATAGGGCGTAGGGCTTGCCAGCATTTCCCTGGCCAGTTCCTCCGCCTGGGCGTTATTTTCCGCCAGGGCCGCCGGGATCCCGTAGGCCCTGCACAGCGCCACAAAATCCGGGTTGCCGTCCATGTGGGTGGCGATATGCCGCCCGCCGTACCGGATATTCTGGTATTCTCTGACCATGCCCAGCCTGCGGTTATCCATCACGATGAGCTTCAGCTGCGCGTGGCAGGCGCGCACGGTGGCAAGCTCATTAAGGCTCATTTGGAAGGCCCCGTCCCCGCAGACGGCTACCACCTGCCTCCGGGGCTTCGCCAGCTTCGCCCCCAAAGCGGCGGGCAGCGCGTAGCCCATGGTCCCCAGGCCGCCGCTGGTGAGAAAACGGCCGGAGCGCTGGGTAAAATTGATGGCCGCCCAAATCTGGCACTGGCCGGGGTCGGCGGCCAAGATCGCATCCTCGTCCATCAGGCGGGAAAGGGTGCGCAGAAAGGAGCGGGGCTCTACTGCGTCCTCCCGGTCCTCCCCCCTGGGGACAAACTGGTTCTTATATTGCAGCACCTGCCGCCGCCATTCCCGGAAATTGCCGGGGCTTACCTGCTCTGTCAGGGCGCCGAGTACCTGCCGGATATCCCCTACAATGGGAATATCCACCCGCATGTTTTTCCCGATCTCCGCCGGGTCCACATCAATATGGATGATCTTTGCCTGTTCCGCGATCTGATTGGGCAGGGCGATGGCCCTGTCCCCTACCCGGGCGCCGCAGAGCAGGATCAGATCCGCCTCGCCGATGGCGCGGTTCGCATAGCTTCTGCCGAATTTTCCGATCATGCCCAAATAGGCGGGCTCCTCCTGCTCCGGAAGCAGGCCCCAGCCGCCTCCGGCGTTGGACATGGCCCCCAGGCCCATCATGGTGGAAACCACCGGAATTCCGGTTTTTCCGGCGAAAGCGTTCATTTCCTCCCGGGCTCCGGCCAGCACCACGCCGCCTCCGCAGCAAATCACCGGACGCTCTGCCTCTCCAATGGCCTTGACCGCCTTTTTGATCTGCATGGGGTGGCCGGCCAGGTTGGGCTTATAGCCGATGATATCCGCTTTTTCCGGGTACTGGAACCGGGGAAGAAGCTGCTCCTGCACATCCTGGGGAACATCGATGAGCACCGGGCCGGGCCGCCCGGTGGAGGCAACGTGAAAGGCCTCCCGAAAGACCCGGGGCAGCTCCCCGGCAGAGGTCACAAGATAGCTATGCTTCGTAAAGGACTGGCAGGCCCCGGTGATATCCGCCTCCTGAAACACATCCCGGCCCAGCTGCTCTAAATTCACCTGTCCGGTAATGGCGATGATGGGGACGGAATCCATATACGCTGTGGCGATCCCGGTGATCAGGTTGGTGGCGCCGGGGCCGGAGGTGGCAATGCACACGCCGGGTCTCCCCGCCGACCGGGCATAGCCCGAAGCCATATGGGCCGCGTTCTGCTCGGAACGCACCAGCACATGGCGGATGGAAGAGCTGTATAAGGCGTCATAAAAAGGGCAGATCGCGGCGCCCGGATAGCCGAAGGCGATTTCCACCCCTTCCGCTTCCAGGCATTTTACCATGACTTCCGCTCCGTTTATCAAATGAGATCCCCCCGTTACAGTTCCAACAAGATTCAGGAACGCTCTTCCTCTGTCATCACATAAAACTTATTTTTGAAGTAAGAATTTGTGACCTCGCGCTCCACAGCAAAGCCGCAGCGCTCATAGACCTTGACGGCCCTTTTGTTAAAGCAGGCCACCGACAGCCGAAACCGCCGGGCGGAAAAGGTCTGTCTGCCGAATTCCATTCCCAGCCGGACAAATTCTTCCCCCAGTCCCTTCCCGCAAAGCTCCGGGCGCAGGCCCAGGCCGAGGTCCAGATACCCCTCCTGATAGACATTTTCTTCCACCGTGGGGATCCTGGCGTCTTCTCCGAAATGGAAAAAGCCAACAACCTCTCCCGCTTCGTTCAGGCAGGCAAAAGCCTCCCCTTCCGGGTAATCCGTTTCCCCGTTTCGGTCATAAAAGGAATATTCTCCCCCGTATTTCCAAAACGCTATTTCACCGGCATACGCCGCCGTCATCGGTACGATCTTCAGGTGCATTACACTCTCCTCCCCAACGAGAAACGCCCCGCAATATCGCATTGCGCCGCGGCATTTAAGTCCATGCCCGCCGTATTCCCCGCAAGAAATTCATAGTACCCCTGGGAAGCGATCATGGCGGCGTTGTCTCCGCACAGGCTCAGCTCCGGCATATAGAGCTTTTTCCCTGTTTTTTCGCAGAGCGCGGCAAGCTCTCTGCGCAGCAGACGGTTGGCGGAAACACCCCCGGCGATCACCAGCTTGTCCGCCCCGGTCTCCTGTGCGGCCTTTTGGAAATTCTCCACCAGGCAATCCACCACAGCCCTGCGGTAAGAGGCGCACAGATCGGGAACGCTTACTTCTTCTCCCTTTTGCGAAGCGTTGTGCAGCAGGTTTATCACCGCCGTTTTCAGCCCGGAAAAGCTGAAATCCAGCGGCGCGCCCTCCACCCTGGGGTGAGGCAGCCGGTAGGCCTTGTCGTTGCCGCCCTCCGCGATTTTATCCAGCTCTACCCCGCCGGGGTAGGGGATCCCCATGGCGCGGGCCGCCTTATCGAAGGCCTCGCCTGCCGCGTCGTCCCGGGTGCGGCCCAGTACATGGAGCTCCGTATAGCTTTTCACTTCGATGATGTGAGAATGCCCGCCGGACACCACCAGGCAGAGAAAGGGCGGCTGGAGCTCCGGCGAGGTGAGATAATTTGCGGCGATATGCCCCCGCAGATGATGAACGGGAATGAGGGGAAGCCCGGTGGAAAGGGAAAGCCCCTTTGCGAAATTCACCCCCACCAGAAGCGCCCCAATGAGCCCCGGCGCGCAGGTGACGGCAATGGCCCCCAGATCTTCCCAGGTTTTCCCGCTTTGCGCCATGGCCTCCCGCACCACGCCCACAATGGCCTCGCTGTGGCGGCGGGAAGCGATCTCCGGCACTACGCCGCCATAGATGCGGTGTTCCTCCACCTGAGAGGCGATCACAGAGGAAAGTATTTTCCTGCCGTCCTCCACCACCGCGGCGGCTGTTTCGTCACAGGAGCTTTCTATTCCTAATATCAGCATATATCCATCTCCAACTTAAAATTTGTGCTCAGTAAGCCGCCGCGGTATTTTCAATCGAGAAATTCCCGCAGGGAATTTCCAAGAAAGAACCCGCAGGGTTCTTTTTGCGGTTTTCGTCACAGGAGCTTTCTATTCCCAATATCAGCATATATTCATCTCCAGTTTGTGATTGTGTTCCGAAAAATATTTCGTAAAGATCAGGCCGTCCTCCCGCGGGGCGGTGTAGAAATTTTTTCTGCGCCCGGCTTCCTGAAACCCCATAGCCTGATATAAGGCGATGGCTCCTTGGTTGGAAGCGCGCACCTCCAGGG
The DNA here is from genome assembly GCA_021771115.1 of Bacillota bacterium. GTDB lineage: Bacteria > Bacillota > Clostridia > Oscillospirales > Acutalibacteraceae > Acutalibacter. Next base: position 58,886 of record JAETPP010000002.1, read on the forward strand.
AAAGGAATTCTCCGTTTTGCCGCCTTGCCGCTTCCTCCAATGCGAGAAGCAGCGCCTTGGCGACGCCCTGCCTGCGATGCGCGGGAAACACCGCGATATTATCGAGATAACATTCCCCCCAGGCGCAGTGCATTCCGGCATAACCCAGGATCTCCTGTCCCTCCACGGCTGTCAAAAAAACGGCGGCCGGGTTTTGGAGCTCCTCCAAAAGCGCCTCCCTGCTCCAGGGGCGGGAAAAGCAGAGCCGCTCCAGCTGTGCAAGCTTTTCCGTATGCTTTTCTTCCATGGGAATGATCTTCATCCTTGATACCCGCTTTTCCAAAAATACTCAGGAAGCTTCCTGCTCAAAGGAAAGAAGCCGCTGCACGCAGTCCGTAAAAAAGCGCTCCAGCTCCTCCCGCAGCTTGTCCCGGCAGGCCCGATAGGCCTCCAGGTCCTGCCCGAAGGGGTCCGCTATGTAGCTGGGGAGATAGATCTTTTGCGCGGGCACTCCCGCCTGCTCCAAAATATAGCCGTGAGTTTTGGACATGGTGAAAAACAGATCCCAAACGGGGATCTCCTCGCCGGTCAAGCGCCTGGCTTCATGCCCCTCGATGGAAACGCCGATCTCCCGGCAGGCCTTTACGGCGTTTTCCGCCGCCGGGTCGCCCTCCACCGCGGAAAGCCCCGCGCTTTGGCACAGTACCTTTTCCTCCAGGCCCTTTTCCTGCATCATCTGGCGGAAGATCCCCTCCGCCATAGGGCTTCTGCAGGTATTGCCCGTGCAGACAAACAATATTTTCATGGCTCGCTGAACCTTTCTGCTTTGCATCAAATTTACTTTCCCCCATGGGGTGATGTTCTTATCAAGTATACCATTATCTTCTCCGGCTTTCAAGGCTCAGTAGAAAGGGAGAAATTGTTTTTGGGGGGCTTCTAAGGACCCGGGCGGCGGCATATAACTTGTCTATCACAGCATCATTTTTAGGAAAGCGAGGTGAGCTGCCATCGAAGCACTGACATTGGCAGACGGCGAGCTGTTTATTTCCGACCTGGGAGAGGATAAGACTATCTCCGTGGACGGGCAGCCCGCCCAGCTCGGCAGATACGCCGCGATCAAACGCTCTTCCGGCGGGCAGTTCCGCGTTGTGGAGGTAAGCTCAGATCTCCGGCATCTGCTGAAAAAATACGGACTTGAAAAACAATCGATAGGAAGGGTCGTACCTACATGGAAGTAACATTTCAGGATCTGATCACTTCGATCGGCGTTTCCGTTCAGGAAGCCAGAAGAGCCATAGAAGACGCCGCTATGGAGCTGTATTTTCAGGGGTATGAAAAAGACAGCGCGGATCAACCGGTCTATACCCCCATTCAAAGACGCATTCGACTGCCTCTGGGAACGGCCTCCGGGAAGATCCTGGAGGTCCCCGTTACCGCGTTGTATCATCACAATGTGATGGAGCTGGACAATGTGACCGTCAAGCTGAAATTTCTGCCCTGCGGAGTGTCCCAAAGCGGCGAAAAGAAAGGTTTGCTGCTGGACGTTCAGCCTTCGGAAAACGAGGAACACCCGGAGCTGCCTTACAGCGAGCTTTCCCTCTCTTTTCAAAGCTCCTCCGCCCCGGAGGGAATGGCCCGGGTCAACGAGCACTCCCTCAAGCCGCTTTCTTAGCCGGACGGCGTGAATTTCAGAAAGCTTTTTCCGCAAACAACAACCTTGAAGGAAGGAACAAAACCGCATGCCAAACCAAATGACAACACCCGGAACCAACGATGTGACGGAAGCCTTTGCCGGACTGCCCTTGGGCCTTCTGGTCTGCCAGCCCATTTTAGAAGTTGCGAAGGGTCAGCTTGCCCTGTGCCGGGTCTACATCGACCAGCTTTTAGAGCTTGCGTATATTGACCCCAATGATCCCGACAAGGGCACCCGCACCATTTCCTTCACCTTTGACCGGCTGATCGTCGACAAGGTCACCGGCAAGGAGACCACCAAGCCCATGACCCTGAACGTGCCGCTGATCTCTCTGGTGCCCATGCCCGCCTTCACCATGGATGAAGCCACCGTGGATTTCAACATGGAGGTCAAGGAATCCACAGTGGATACCAGCGATTCCTCTTCCGGGTTTTCCACCACCGAATCCTTTAATTTCTGGGGCTGCAGCGCTTCCATTACCGGAAATGTTTCGGCGAACAATTCCCATACCAGAAGCACAGATAACACCGCCAAATACACCATTCACGCCAGGGCCGTGCAGCAGCCGCCCACAGAGGGCATGGCAAAGCTCACCTCACTGTTCGCTTCCAGCATAGAGCCCTATGAAAAAAACCAGTGAGCTTTTCTGAAAGCAGTTTAGGAGAACAACATGCATTTCCCTCCCATCAGCGGCTTTCCCCCTGAATGTGACCCGGCGCGCGCCAACTGGAAAAACCTGTTTTCTTTTCCCAGCCAGCCCAGCGTCCCCCAGGCACAGAGCACACTGCTTGGCGCCGATGAGCTTTACCGGTACATGTACCCCATCGATCCCCGCAAAAATGACCGCATTGTGATCGGTGTATACACTTCGGGAACGCGGACCACTTCCAAAAAGGAGCTAAAGCCCATTTATGACCTGGCGGGGATCCCCCTTTGCTGCCACAGCTGCGGCGCGCCGATCCCGGAGATCATTGCCAATGTGGGAGGCCGCCCTACCCCCACTGGTCTCTATTCCCTGATCGGCGACCATCAACCGCCCACTGTTTTATACGAGCTGTTGTCAGACATTGGAAAGCTGTCAAACGCGATCTTTGGAAAGCTGGGCCACGCGGCCTTTCGGATCCAGAACAGCGGCCCGCCCCTGACACTTTACGAATTTAAGGTAAATAACATTCTTTTTCAGACCAAGTCCCGTGATCTGGCGGTAAGGCTCTCCCACCAGGAGCCCCTGGCCGTTTCCTACGGCTACTCCAGCCAGTTCCTGTACCCCCACTGCGAAGCATGCAGCAACACCCAGGGCAGGCTGCTCTGGTAGACTCAGGCACGCACAGGCAAAAGGACCGTCCTGTTCCTTAGAGCAGGACGGTCCCTTTAGTTTTTCTCTTTCCGGTTAACCAAAAAATCAAAGGAGATCTCTGTGGAAAAGCCCTTTGTTTCCCGCAGTCTTCTGCCGCCTGCCACATCGGTTTTCCAGTAATAGGGCGTCATGGAGAACAGGTCCAGGGCCGTTTGGGCGTCCGGGATCCACAGCTCTTTTTTTACCTCCCGGCGGGAGACAAAGGAAAAGCCGGGGTATTCCGTATCCTGGCGCTCGTTTTCATAGGGCTTCTCGTACAGGATCTCCTTGAGGCCCATCAGGTGCCGTTCTCCCGGCACGGCATAGAGGAAAAAGCCGCCGGGCTTTGTTACCCTGGCAAATTCCTCCTGCGCCAGGGGAGAAAACACATCGATCAGCAGGTCGCAGAAGCTATCCGGCACGGGGATGGAAAAGCTGCTTGCCACGGCAAAGGAAATGCCCTTGTACTTCCCCGACGCCGCTTTTACCGCCGCCTTGGAAATGTCAAAGGCGTAAAGCTCCGCCCGGGGAAAGGCGTTTCGCAGAGCCCCCGTATAATAGCCCTCTCCGCAGCCGGCGTCCAGAAGTACGGCGTTTTCCGGGCTGATTTTTCCTTCCTTCAGGCAATCGGCCGCAAGGCCGCACAGCGCTTCCCGAAAGCATTCGTAATAGCCCCCCTCCAAAAACCGGCGGCGGCTTTCCACCATTTCTTTCGTATCGCCGGGAAGCTTTGAGTGCATTTTATGAGAGGGCAGCAGATGAAAATACCCCTGCCTAGCTCGGTCAAAGCCATGGCCCAGGGCGCATACCGCCCCCAGCCCTTCCGGCTGCAGCGCCCCGCCGCAGACAGGGCAGCAAAATCCGATTTTCTGCGAGTCCATAGCCGCCTTATCCCTTCGCGTCGTACCAGGTTTTCCCGGCATGGGCGTCCGCCACCATGGGAACGGAGAGATCCACCGCCCGTTCCATTTCCTCGGTGAGCAAAAGCTTTACCTGCTCCGCTTCCTCCTCCGGGCATTCCACGATGAGCTCGTCATGTACCTGTAAAATCAGCTTTGCCTGAAGCTTTTCCCGCTCCAGCCGGCTGCTGACACGGATCATGGCGATTTTGATGATATCAGCGGCCGCGCCCTGAATGGGCATATTCCGGGCCACCCGCTCCCCGAAGGCACGCATATTGAAATTGGTGCTGCGAAGCTCCGGCAGATAGCGCCTGCGCCCGAAAATGGTCTCCACAAAGCCGTTTTCTCTGGCCTCCTCCGCCACCCGCTTCATATAGGCGTCCACACCGGAATAATTCTTCAAATACTCCTTGATATATTCCCCCGCCTCCTTGACGGAGACCCCGATATCCTTGGAAAGGGAAAAGGCGCCGATGCCGTACACAATGCCGAAATTTACGGCCTTTGCGTGGCTGCGCATTTCCGGCGTGACCATTTCCTGGGGCATGTTGAACACTCTGGCGGCGGTGGAGGAATGGATATCCCTGCCCGCCAAAAAGTCCTCCCGCATGGCGCTGTCGTTTGCCACGTGGGCCAGCACCCGCAGCTCGATCTGGGAATAGTCCGCGTCCACCAGCACCCCGGTTTCCGCGGCGAAAAATTTTCTGAGCTCTCTGCCGATGGCGGTGCGCACCGGGATATTCTGCAAATTCGGCTCCGTGCTGGAAATGCGGCCGGTGCGGGTCTCTGTCTGGTTAAAATTGGAATGGATGCGCCCATCCGGGCCGATCACCTTCAACAGCCCGTCGCAGTAGGTGGATTTCAGCTTTGCCACTGTGCGGTAGCGCAGCACCTCGTCCACCACCGGGTGAAGATACCTTACTTCCTCCAGCACATCGGCATTGGTGGACCAGCCGCTTTTCGTCTTTTTTCCGTGGGGCAGGCCCAGCTTGTCAAACAGCGCCTCCCCCAGCTGCTTGGGAGAATTGATATTGAATTCATAGCCCACCTGCTCCACAATGGAATCGTGCAGCGCGGCGACTTCTCTTTCCAGTTCCTTTCCATAGGTCTCAATGCTGTTTTTATCCACGTAGAAGCCCACGTGCTCCATCTGCGCCAGCACATAGGCAAGGGGGATCTCAATATTTTCCAAAAGCTCCCTTTGCTGGTTCTCATCAATGGCCTTCCGCAGCGCCCCGCACAGCTTCGGCATGGCGGCGGCGGAAATCAGCACCGCTTCCTCCAGCTCCGGCAGGGCCACGCCGTATTCCGCCGCAAGCCGGGGCACATCGTAGCCGGAGGCGGAGGGGTTCAATAAATAGCCTGCCAGTGCGGTATCAAAGGCCACGCTCTCCATTTTACAGCCCAGCTCCAGCGCCCTGCGGTGCAGAAGCTTCGTATCGTGGGTGTATTTTCGGATCCCCTGATTTCGGAAAAAAGCCCGGAGAAAGGCTTCGTCCGGCGTGATCCGGTACAGCTCTCCCTCCACGGAAAAAGCCAGGCTTTTGAGAGTACCGCCCTCCCAGTCACAGGCAAAGAAGGCCTCGCCCTCATCCTCCAGCCGGGGCAGCAGGGAAGCGCCGTCGGAAAGCTCGTTTATATTCGGAAGCTCCGCGGAGGAAGCCGCTTCTCCCATGGGGACGCTGCCGGCTGTCAGGCCGAATTTCTCGATCAGGGAGAAAAGCTCCAGCTTCACCATGGTGGCGGCGGCCTTCTGAGGCTCTCCCGCCGTTTTGACATAGTGGGAAAGCTCGGTATCGATGGGCGCGTTTTTCCGGATGGTCCCCAGGTCATAGCTCAAAAAAGCGTTGTCCCTGGATTTTTCCAGCTTGTCCCGGGTGCCGGGCTTGATCTCCAGCTCCGCTAAATGGTCGTAAATATACTGTACGCTGCCGTATTTTTGGATCAGCTCTCCCGCGCCCTTGGGGCCGATGCCCGCCACGCCGGGAATGCAGTCGGAGGAATCTCCCTGAATGGCCTTCAGGTCGATCATCTGAAGGGGAGTTACGCCGTATTCCTCCATGATCTTGGCCTCGTCATAAAGCGTTACCTGGGGCTGGCCGAATTTGGTGGTGGCCAGGCGCACAGAGGTTTCTTTCGAAACCAGCTGCAGGCTGTCCCGGTCGCCGGTAGCGATGAGGCAGGTATCTCCCTGCCCCTCGCAGGCCGCCGCCAGGGTACCTAAAATATCATCGGCCTCCCAGCCCTCACAGGACACGATGCGATAGCCCAGATCGGTGAGCAGCTCCTGCAAAACGGGAAGCTGCCCCGCAAGCTCGGAGGGCATGCCCTTGCGGTTTGCTTTATAGCCCGCGTACTGCTTGTGCCGGAAGGTGGGCGCCTTCCGGTCAAAGGCAATGGCCACGGCATCCGGCTCCGTTTCGTCCAGCAGCCGCCGGAGCATGGTGAGAAAGCCGTAAATGCCGTTGGTAAAATCTCCGTTTTTGGTGGAAAGCAGCTTGATGCCGTAAAAGGCCCGGTTCAAAATGCTGTTGCCGTCCAGTACCAGCAGTTTCATAGCGTGTCCTCTCTCTCTTCAGTTTCTTCCGTGTTTTTGCGGTAAAGCTCCTCCAGCAGAGCGTCCAGGTCAGAAAGGGTGGAAAGCTGCCCAGCCCGGCGGCGAAGCTCCGCCGCGCCCCGCAGGCCGTGCACATACCAGCCCACATGCTTTCTGGCTTCCCTCATGCCTCTTTCTTCTCCCTTGCATTCGCACAAAAGCCCGATATGCTTCCGGATCACAACGATCCGTTCAGCCACGCCGGGCGGCGGCAGGATCCGGCAGGAATCCGTGAGATAGGCGTTGATTTGCCGGAACACCCAGGGGTTTCCCAAGGCGCCCCTGCCCACCAGCACCAGGTCGCAGCCGGTCTGCTCCAGCATTTGGCAGGCGGACTGGGCGTCTACTACATCGCCGTTGCCGATGACGGGAATGTCCACGGCGTTTTTCACCTGCCGGATGATCTCCCAATCGGCCTTTCCCTGGTACATCTGCACCCTGGTGCGCCCGTGAACGCACACGGCGTCCGCTCCCGCTTCCTCACAGTATTTTGCCACCTCCACGGCGTTTCTGCTGGTTTGATCCCAGCCGGCGCGGAGCTTTACGGTAACCGGCACATCCACCCGTTTTTTCAGGGCGGCAACGATGGCCCCGCATTTTTTGGGATCCTTTAATAAGGCGCTGCCCGCGCCGTTTCCCGCCACCTTTGGTACGGGACAGCCCATGTTGATATCGATGCCGTCCGGCTGCAGCACAAGAAGCCTCTCCCCTGCCAAAGCCAGGGTTTCCGGGTCCTCTCCAAAAAGCTGCAAAAGCACCGGCCTATAATCCCGGCTCAAATCGGCCAGCGCCGCCGTTTTCTTATCGCCGTATTCCACGGCCTTGGCGCTCACCATTTCCGTTACCGTGTACGCCGCGCCGAACTCCATACAGATCCTGCGGTACGCCGCGTCCGTCACCCCGGCCATGGGGGCCAGCGCCGCTTTTCCCTCTATCGTCAGTGTTCCAAGCTTCAAAGCCGCCCCTCCGTTTCCTGAATCTTTTTTGCCGATGGCCTACTTCAAAACCTTGGAAAACACCATTTGAGAGCTTTCGGAAAATTTCAAGCCCGCTTCCCTGGTATAATCCTGCTCCTCCAGGGTCAGGCCATAGGAGGGCAGGAACTCTTTGATGAAATAATCCGCTTCCGGCAGGCCCATATCCGCAATGGATTTCAGGATGGTCTGCTCCGCCTTGCTGAAATCCCGGTTGCCGCTGCGCCGTTCCTCCACGCATTTGATCACGGCGGAGATCCGGTCCGCCGCCTTCACCAGGGCCTTCAGTGCCTCGTCCTGTTCCCCGCTCATGGTCATCAGCTCCCGGTAAGAGGGCCGAAGCGCCTCCGGTAGCATGGAAACCAGGTGCTCCACCGCCCGATCCTCCACCTCCCCATAGGCTTTCCGGATCTCCTCGGAATGATACTTCACCGGCGTGGGCATGTCCCCGGTAATGATCTCGGAAGCATCGTGAAAGATCGCCAGCACGGCGGCCCGCTCCGGATCATAGCTTTTCCCGAATTTCTGGTTTCCGAGAGAAGCCAGCGCATGGGCCACCAGCGCCGTTTCCAGGCTGTGCTCACACACATTTTCCCTGCGGGTATTGCGCATCAGCCCCCAGCGGTCGATATATTTCATACGGGAAAGCATCGCAAAAAAATGATACATACCATCAGACCCTTTGTTTTATATTGTCCTGTATTTTGAAGGAGAAAAAATTCCTTGCCCTAAAATTCCTTATCCAGCATCCAGCATCTAACATCTAGAATCTAGTATATCACCCCGGGAAAAAAACGGCAAGGCACGTTTTCTTTTTCGCATGTTTCCTATCGGGAAACTTTTTTTAACAGAAGTTGCTTCCCGCTCCCTTGTATTTCGTGCTTTTGCCTCCTATAATAAGGACAGGAGATGACCCTTATGAACAAAAAAGAGCTCCATCTCGGGGCTGTTATCACAGAGCACCGCCGGAAACGGGGCGTTACCCAGGAAGAGCTGGCGGAGCATATGGGAGTTTCCAAGGCTTCCGTTTCCAAGTGGGAAACCGGCTCCACCTATCCCGATATCACTTTGCTTCCCCGGCTGGCCGCCTTTTTCGGCCTCACTGTCGACGAGCTTCTGGGGTATGAGCCGCAGCTGACAAAAGAGGAGATCCGCAGGCTGTATCACGAGATCTGCCGCCGCTTTGCGGAGGAGCCTTTTTCCGCCGGAATGGCTGTCTGCCGGGAAACCGCCAAGGAATATTTTTCCTGCTTTCCGCTTCTGCTTCAGATCGGCGCGCTAATCTTAAACCATTTTATGCTGGCAGATTCTCCGGAGCAGGGGCAAAGAGCCATTGAGGAAGCCCTTCTCCTGCTGCGGCGGGTCCGGCAGGAAAGCGGAGACGCCGGGCTCATCGCTCAGGCTGTCAACCTGGAAGCCCTGTGCCTGCTGCAATTAGGCAGGGCGGAGGAAATTTTCCCTCTACTGGGCGCCGCGCCTATGCTCCGCATGGCCCCGGAGCCTCTGCTTTCCCAGGCCTATCAGGCTGTGGGAAACAGCCGGGAGGCGGAAAAGCTGCTGCAGGTCGGGATCTATCAATCCGCGCTGGAGCTTTCCTCCCTTTTGACCGCCTATCTGGAAAACCGAAAAGGAGACGCCGCCGCTTTTCAGGAAACCTGTGACCGGGCCTTTGCCGTGATAAAGGCGTTCCGCCTGGAAGCGCTGCACCCCAGCACCCCGCTGACCCTGTATTTGACTGCCGCCCAGGGCTTTCTGGAGCTGGGAAACCGGGAAAAAGCCCTGGAGCTGTTGGAGCGCTATACCGACCTTGCCACTTCCGCGATTTTTCCGATCCGGCTTCACGGCGACCCCTATTTTGATTTGCTGAACGAATGGCTGGAAGAAAACCTTATGCTGGGCAGTGCGCCGCCGAGAGACGACGATGTGATCAAAAAAGACATCGCGGCGGCTCTGACCGAAAACCCCGCCTTTGCCCCCCTTCACGCAGAGCCCGAATTTCAGGCGTTTTGCCGTCGTTTTGCCAAGGAGATGACCTTATGAACGCAATTTTGATCGAGAAGCTTTCCAAAACCTATCCCGGAGGCTGCCGGGCAGTGGATTCCCTCAGCCTTTCCCTGGAGCCGGGAGAGGTATTCGGCTTTTTAGGCCCCAACGGCGCGGGGAAAACCACCACCGTAAAGCTGCTCACCGGCATGCTTGCCCCAACCTCTGGCAGCAGCCGGGTGTTTGGCATCGATCCTGCGAAGGCCCCGGAGCAGGTGCACGCCCTGTCCGGTATCGTGACAGAGCACGCCCAGATGTACGACCATTTGACCGGTTTGGAAAATCTGCTGTTTTTTGGCGCTGTGTTCGGCCTTTCCCCTGCGGACTGCAAAAAGAAAAGCGCCTCCCTGCTGGAGCGGCTGGAGCTTTCTGACGCGGCGGACAAAAAGCTTTCCGCCTATTCCACTGGCATGCGGCAGCGGCTTTCTTTAGCCCGGGTGCTGCTCCATGAGCCCCGGGTGCTGTTTCTCGACGAACCCACCTCCGGCCTGGACCCGGAAAGCGCCCAGAATGTCCATTCCCTGATCCGCTCCCTGGCCCGGGAGCAGGGAACCACGGTATTTCTCTGCACCCACCAGCTCCGCTACGCCCAGGAGGTCTGCACCCGGTACGGGCTGATGGAAAAGGGCACTCTGCTGGCGGAGGGCACCCTTTCTGAGCTTCGCTCCCGGATCTGCCCCGGCGTTACGGTAAAACTTCGGGCTTCCGGCGTTCCCGCCGGGCTTTTCGGACAAGCCCCGAAGGGAGATACGCTGGAGCTGGCCGTTTCCGGGGAACAGGAGATCCCGGGGCTGGTGCGCCGGATGGTGGAGGCGGGCGCGGATGTTTACCATGTTTCCGCCCAGCTTCCCTCGCTGGAGGATATTTACTTTCAGCTGACCGCCAAAGAAACAAAAAAGCAGCCCCAGGGGCCGCTTGAAACAGCCCCGAAACAGGAGGGATCTCTATGAAGCTCAATGCGCCCATGCTGGCCATCATAAAAAAAGATTTGAAAAGCATCACGGCCAACAAGCGGATGTTTGCGGCATTGTGGGCAGTGCCGCTGGTATTTACGGTTTTTCTGCCCGTTGTGTTTCTTCTCGTTCTGCGCTTTGTTCCCGCGGAAGCCGGAGAATTTCAGCAGCTGCTGACGCTGCTGCCCTCCGGGATCCGGGGCGGCAGCACGGAAAATGCTCTGCTGGGACTTTTTCTGAACAATCTCCTTCCCGTGTTCTTTTTGCTGATCCCCATTATGGCCTCCTCCATCATGGCGGCCACCTCCTTTGTGGGGGAAAAGGAAAAACGCACGCTGGAAACCCTTTTGTACGCGCCCCTGACCCTGCGGCAGATCTTCCGCTCCAAGGTGCTGGCCTCTTTTCTCTTGAGCATGCTGGTGTCCTTTCTTTCCTTTTTCCTCATGCTTCTTGTTTTGGAAACCGGCTCTTTTGTGCTGTTTCAGCAGCCGGTGATGCCGGGACTGTCCTGGGTCCTTATCATGCTTCTAGTTTCCCCCGCCGTTTCCCTCATTGCCATCACCCTGATGGTGCGGGTATCCGCCAAGGCCCAAAGCGTGGAAGAAGCCCAGCAAGGGGCTGTCTTTTTGATCCTTCCCATCCTCCTGCTGCTCGTGGGGCAGTTCACCGGCGTGATGCTGCTCAGCGTCTGGCTTCTGCTTCTGATCGGCGTGCTCTGCGCCGCAGCTGCCGTTCTGCTGTTCCAGAGATCCTTGAAGAATTTTCAATATGAGATTTTATTAAAATAGCAAAGCTCTGTTTCCTTACCGCACACACCTACAAAAAGACAAGCCGGGAGACCATTCTCCCGGCTTGTCTTTTTGTAGGCTGTCAAGGATCCGTTACCCGCTTTCCCGCCGGACCGGCTGCCGCTCAGGAATGCGTCAAGTTAGAGACAACATTTCTGTTGCATTTTCTCAGCTGAGTAAGCAGTTTCGCAAGCCGTATATTTTCTAAAATCACTGGTACAATAAAGCAATTTCCCTGGGTGTATGGCCTCTGTTTGCATGCATTCTCACGTTATTGCACATGGCGCTGCACAACCGGTAAAATTCATTCATTGCTTCTATGGATGGAAAGCTTTTCATCCTCCCTATTCTCTGCAAAATATCTTCCATGTCGGAAGAAAAATCTCCGTCTATGCAGGCTATCCCCTGTATCTCGCCCAACACCTCATCCACATTTTTCACCTTCAAGGTCTGCTCCGCAAACGCTCGCAGAGCCTGATATTCCCGAGTGGTACGGAGATGTTCCAGGTCATACGTAT
>JAETPP010000115.1 GCA_021771115.1 Bacillota bacterium
ATACGGTGAGCATGCCCGTATCGATGGGAACCATGTGCTGATCCGCCACGAAGATAATGAGATTTCCCTGTATGCTCATCTCTTAAAAGACAGCATTTCCGTAAAGGTGGGGGAAAGAGTACGGGCAGGGCAGGAAATTGGCAAAGTGGGTAGCAGTGGCTCCAGTTTTTTGCCTCACCTGCATTTTCATGTGATGCGGGAGGGCATTTATGGACCGGGCGTGCCTGTCCGCTTTGAAAACCTGAAAACCGTTCTCGGCGAGCCCTGCGAGCTGGAGGATACGGTAAATCTTGTGCGGGCTGTCCGCTGATTTCTCCGCTTTGATATGCTGCCGTTGAAAGCGCAGCCGCCCCAAAACAGTGCTGAAGTATTCCGGCACTGTTTTGGGGCGGTTTTTTGTTTTCGGCGGGGGAGTTTTTTCCGTTTGGTCGGGGGAGGCAGAAACAGGAAAATCGAAAAAAGTTTATTGAATAATCATGAAAAGTATGTTATGATATAGATAAATCTATATATTTTGATGGGAGAGTGTGTCGATGGATATCAAAAAGCTTGTATCGCAGATGACCTTGGAAGAAAAAGCCTCCCTTTGCTCCGGCGCAGATTTTTGGCATACCCGGGGCGTGGAACGCCTGGGAATTCCGTCCGTTATGGTGACAGACGGCCCCTGCGGCCTGCGGAAGCAGGCGGGAGAGACGGATCATTTGGGCTTAAACGCCAGTGTCAAGGCCATCAGCTATCCCACCGGCTCCTGCATCGCTTCTTCCTTTGACAGAAACCTGATCCGGGAATCCGGCGAATATCTGGGTGAAGAATGCCAGGCGGAGGATGTGGCCGTTTTGCTGGGACCGGCTGTAAATATCAAGCGCTCTCCCTTGTGCGGAAGAAACTTTGAATATTTTTCGGAAGACCCCTACGTGGCGGGTGAAATGGCCGCCGCTTACATCAAGGGCGTACAGAGCAAGCATGTGGGTACCAGCATCAAGCATTTTGCCGCCAATTCCCAGGAGCATCGCCGCATGACCAGCGACAGCGTGGTGGATGAGCGCACCCTGCGGGAGCTGTATTTCCCCGCTTTTGAAAAGGCGGCGAAGGAGGCTCAGCCCTGGACCTTTATGTGTTCCTATAACAGGCTGAACGGTACCTATGCCTCCGAAAACCATCGTCTGCTTACAGAGCTCCTTCGGGACGAATGGGGCTTTGAGGGCGCAGTGGTAAGCGACTGGGGTGCTGTCAATGAGCGGCCCGTGGGCGTTGCAGCCGGCCTTGACCTGGAAATGCCCGGCCCCGGTACCGCCAATACCCAGAAGATCATAGAGGCGGTAAAGAACGGCACGCTTGCGGAACAGGATGTGGATACTGCGGTGGAGCGGGTTTTACAGTTTGTCTATGCCTATCTGGAAAACCGGGATCCCAACGCGAAGTTCCAGTATGAGCGTGATCACGAAAAGGCCCGTCAGATGGCGGCGGAATCCATGGTGCTGCTGAAAAATGAAGGAAATATCCTGCCTCTTTCCAAAGAGAAAAAGGTGGCCTTCCTCGGGAAATTCGCAGAGCTGCCCAGGTTCCAGGGCGGCGGCAGCTCCCATGTGAACAGCTTCAAGGTCGTGGGCGCCGTGGAGGCTGCCGAGGGCCTTTCTGTGACCTATGCCCAGGGCTACCCCACGGATACGCAAACGCCGGACGACGCGATGATCGCCGAAGCGGTGAAGGCCGCAAAAGACGCCGACTGCGCGGTGCTCTTTATCGGCATTACAGACGCCATGGAGTCCGAGGGCTTTGACCGGAAGGATCTGAAGATCCCCGCCTGCCAGGAAAAGCTGATAGAAGAGGTCGTAAAAGTACAGAAAAACACGGTGGTAGTGGTCCATTGCGGCGCTCCCATTGAAATGCCGTGGATCGACGATGTGAAAGCAGTGCTGTATGCCTATCTGGGCGGCGAGGCGGTAGGCGGCGCCACGGTGGATATCCTCTTTGGCGAGGTAAACCCCAGCGGCAAGCTGGCGGAAACCTTCCCGCTCCGTTTGGAGGATAACCCCTCTTACCTCTACTATTTCGGAGAGGGAGACCGCACCGAATACCGGGAAGGCATCTTTGTAGGTTACCGTTACTACGACAAGAAAAAACTGCCGGTGCTGTTCCCCTTCGGGCATGGCCTGAGCTATACGGAATTTGCTTACAGCGACCTGACCTTTGATAAAACTTCCCTGAAGGATACCGATACCCTCCGGGTTTCCGTCAAGGTAAAGAACGTGGGGGAAAGAGCGGGAAAAGAGATCGTGCAGCTCTATGTACAGGATAACGAGAGCAGCGTGATCCGCCCGGTGAAGGAGCTTATGGGCTTTGAAAAGATAGAGCTTGCCCCCAAGGAAGAAAAAACGGTAAGCTTTACGCTGGAGAAACGCGCCTTTGCTTTCTATGACACCGCGATTTCCGATTGGCGTGTGGAAACCGGCGAATTTACCATTCATATCGGGAAATCCAGCCGGGATATCCAGCTTTCCGGCGTGGTCCATGTGGAATCCACCACTGTGGTGAAGAAGGTCTTTACCGCAAACAGCACGATCGGGGATATCATGGCAGATCCCAAGGGCGCTCAGGTGCTGGGCCAGATGATGCAGGCCATGATGCCCGGCGGCGGGCCCGATGCCGGCGACATGTTTGACGCTGAGGGAATGCAGGCCATGATGAACGCCATGCCTCTGCGGGGCGTGGTGATGATGGCGGGCGACAGCGTAAAGCCGGAAATGCTTCAGGCGTTGCTGGATAAATTGAACGCGTAAAATTCCTTTTTTCTCCCGGAACCCTCTGTTTCTCAAAAAGAGAAGCAGGGGGTTCTCTTTTTTTACAGTTTTTTTGGAAGAAAGCAAAGCAGGCTTTGACAAAATTCAGGGCCAAGGTGACATAAAATAGAGAGCGGTCAAAAGAAGGCTGATGGAAGAAAAATAATTTTTTGCCAAAAAGAAGTTGTGCTGGTATATTTTCCCGTTTTTCCGCACAAAGTAAAGGCAATATCAGCTTCTTTGGAAAGGAGAAGAAACGCAATGAAACGAATTTTATCACTGTTTCTGATAGCGGCTCTTGTGATGACCGTTTTTCTGGCAGGAGGGATCCCCGCCTCCGCCGCCGGGCTCAGCGACCACATCAGCGTGACCGGGTATGATCCGGATATGGATTATATGCAGGCCATGCAGCGGGCGCTGAACGACGGCAGCTCTTACGCCCTGCAGGTTGGCGCTATTTACGAGCGCCAGAGGAACCTGAAGATCGACTCTTTGAAGCTTTCTCAGAAAAAAACCTCTTATTTCAGCACTTATACCACGGCGGCGCAGATCAAAGAGGCTATGGCGGCTGACGCCAAGCCGAAATACACCCAGGAAGATCTGGATCTGCTTTCCCGGGTGATCTATGCCGAGGTAGGCTGCACCTGGATCCCGGATTGGGTGCAGCGCATGGTGGGCAGCGTGGTTTTAAACCGGGTGGCAAGCTCCTATTATCCCAATACCATCCGCGAGGTCATTTACCAGCCCGGCCAGTATTCGCCTACCTGGGACGGCTCCATCAATAAAAAGCCGGATGCCAGAACAGTGGCAAACGCCAAGTATCTGCTGGAGCACGGCAGTATCTGCCCGGCCAATGTAGTGGGGCAGAATTCCATCATTACCGGAAGCGGCGTTTACCAAAGCTATCACGATTCTGTTTTGGGCACTACCGTGTACTTCTGCTATATGTAACGGCTTTTTCAAACAAAAAAGAGCGGTCTCGCGTGAAAACGAGACCGCTCTTTTTTGTTTACTGAAAGGTTTCTCAGCTCAATTCCTCTGTCAGCTGGCAGATCTCTTCGATCATACCGCCGATGGTTTCAATGGTATCCAGCAGAGGCGCGTCTGTAGAGATATCCACGCCCGCCATTTTGGCAAGCTCCAGCGGGGTTTTGGTGCTTCCGGCGGCAAGGACTTTTTTCCAGTCCTCCACCGCGGGCTGGCCTTCGGCTTCGATCCGTTTGCACACCTGGGTGGCAACCGTCAGCCCGGCACTGTAGGTGTAGGAATAGAGCCCCATGTAATAGTGGGGCTGGCGCATCCAGGTCAGCTCCGAGCCCTCGGGCAGCTCTACCGCGTCTCCCCAGAATTTTGCAAGAGTTTCCCGCATGATGCGATTCAAAGTTTCCGCCTGTACACTGCCGCCGTTGTCGATGATGCGATAGACCTCTCTCTGATAGGCGGCCTCCAGCAGATGAGTGACGAAATTGTGATAATAAGTGTTGCCGATCATGCAGCTCAAAACCCACCGGCGGAAGCGCTTATCCGGGTTGGTTTTCAGCATGTAGTGAGCCATCAGAAGCTCGTTCATGGTGGAGGGAGCCTCCACAAAATAGGTGGATACCTCGGTATCGAATACAGATTGGGCGGCATTACAGCTTTTGAAATGCCCCGCGTGTCCCAGCTCGTGGGCCAGGGTAAACACATCAGACATCCGGTCGTGCCAGGTCAAAAGAATAAAGGAATGGCTGCCATAGGGGCTGGCGCAGAAGCCTCCGGTGGATTTTCCCTGGTTTTGGGCGAAATCTACCCACCGCTCCCGGTAGGCGGCGCGGATCATTTCCTGATAATCCTCTCCCATGACAGAAAGGCCCTTTTCAATGTACGCCTTGGATTCTTCGATCGTGACCTTCGGGTCGTATTCCGGGTCCACCGCCAGCTTCAGATCGGCGTAGGTCATGTGCGTGAGGCCATGGACCTTTTGCAGCAGCTTTGCATATTTCCGCATATGGGGAGCCAGCTTTTCCATAATGAGGTCGATCTGCCGGTCGTACATCTCTCTCGTGACCTTTTGATCGAACAGCAGGCTGTCATAGACGGAGGAAAAGCCGCGCAGCGTGGCCATGGTCTTTTCCGTCTGCACCTGGCTCTGGTAAGCCGCCGCGGTGACATTTTCGTATTCCCGCAGCTTGCCGTAAAAAGCTTCAAAAGCCTTCCTGCGCACCTCCGTGCGGGGGTCATACTCATAGTCATCCTCATAAAGGGAATAGCCCAGGGGAAATTCCTGTCCATCGGCGGAAAAGGCCGGAAAACGCATATCCGCCAGCTTTGCCATGTTATAGACCTGATAAGGCGTGCTGAAGGTGGGGGAAAGGGCCGCCAGCACCCGTTCTGTTTCCGGCTGAAGCTGATGGGGCTTTTGCCGGAGCAGGTCGCTGAGATAGCCCGTGTTTCCGCCGCCGGAGGCAATGGCTTCCCGCAGAACGGCCTCGTCCTGTGCAATGATCTCGCTGTTGATAAAGCTCAGGCGGCTGAGAGTTTGAGAAACCAGCTGAGACATTTTTTCGTTTTCTTCCTGCAGGGCGGCGTCGCTGTAGTCCACCGAAGCGGCCAGGTCCCGGTAGGTGCTGGTCAAAATCAAAAGCTGATACAGCTCCCGAAAGGTGTCCAGGCAGGAATTGATGCTCTCCGCTGTGTTCAGCTTTCCCCGATAGGTCTGTTCCAGCTCTGTGGTGAGTGCCTTCATTTTTTCCGTGTCCGCTTTCCAAGCGGCTTCTTTGGGATAAATGGCAGAAAGATCCCAGGTAAGGTTTACGGGAACCTCTTTTCTCTTTTGCAGTTCCATATTACAATTAGCTCCTCTCCAAAAAATAAAGAAGGGAATAACAGCTTTTGCCATTGCTATCTTACCATTCTATCGGCAGTGTTGTCAATTTAGTGGGAAAAGGAAATGACAAAATAATGCTGAAAAGGTATAATAGGATATGTGATAAAAGGCTATGATAAAAAGAAAAAGCGGGGAGGAAACGCGCAATGGCTCTTGCCCAGGAATTCTTTGCAGGCGATACAGTGGAGGTCGCCAGGTCGCTGGTTGGGAAATATCTGGTTCGCCGGTACGGGAAAGCGGTTTTGGCGGCCCGTATCACGGAAACAGAAGCCTATGTCGGGCGGATCGATAAGGCGTGCCATGCCTACCATTATCGAAAAACAGAGCGAACCAGAGTATTGTACGCTCCTCCGGGCACAGCCTATGTCTATTTGATCTACGGAATGCACTGCTGCCTCAATTTTGTGACAGAGCCGGAGGGAGAGCCTGCGGCGGTGCTGATCCGGGGCGTGGAGCCGCGGTACGGCTTGGAGTATATGGCGAAAAACCGGTTTGGGCGCACTCCGGAGGAGTTAAACGCCTACCAGCGGAAAAATTTTTTGAACGGCCCCGGGAAAGTCTGTGCCGGGCTGCGGATCGACAGGCAGCTGAACGGCCTGCCTTATGGTTCGCGGGAGCTGGAGGTATGCGGCAGCCTTTCGGAAGCCGGTTTGCCTGAGTTCCCGGAGGATCAGCAAAAGCTTGCGGTCCAGGTGAGCAAGAGGATCGGGATCGATTACGCAGAGGAAGCGGCGGAGTTCCCCTGGCGCTTCTACATTCAGCTTTAAAGTTTCTACTACTTCAGCCCGATTCCACGCAATACCTCGGTAGTAGTGATTTCAGAAAATTGGTATGCAAGCTCTTCCGGAGAAAAGGGCAGGGGAGCGGAGGCATCAAGCTTGATAAGCTTGTAATTGATCTTCAGCTTTTCGGCGCTTTTGAGGATTGCTTCCTTTACAGAAGGCTTTTGGATCGCTTCCGCATTGTGCAGAAGGCTTTCCCGCTTTGTCTGCTGCGAGTGGGGGAACCGCATCCGGCCCTGAGGTGACGGCCCTGCAGAATCAGCTTGAGACCGCCATCAGCCAGGGCGTTGCAGCCAGCGCGCCAGCCGAAGGAATCATGCCGGTACGGGTAGGGGCGCTGCCTACGGCGGAATCTACCAGCGCGGGCCTTGCTGCAGGGCAGGGCGTGGAAGCTCCGAGCGAAAGCCTTGCGGTGGCATCGCCGAGCGCAGGCCCTGAATTGGAAGCTCCGAACACGAGACTGACCGAGAAGGTTCCGAATGGTGACCTTGCGGTAAAAGCTCCGGATGCAAGCCAGGCAGTGGAAGCGCACACCCCGGAAATGCAGAAGGTGATGGCGGAGTATGAAGCGGCGGTGGATCCGGAGCTGCGGGATTTTGTTCAAGATGGGATCGATGGAAGGCTGCATCCAAAAGCCAGGTACTATTTGGATGATGTTACTGCGAAAGCGGCTGAGGATATTTCAGCGCTTACAGGAATTGATGCTGAAGGGTTTAAGACTGTATTAGACAGCGGGAGTATTGAGCATATAAACCGGCGTCACGGCGCAAACGGAACAGCAGACCATAGCATGCAAAACACTGATGATATAGCTAGAATCCAGTATGTTTTGAATAACTATGATACTGTTGAGCATACGGGAGATACTACGGCAAAAGTCAACAATTCCGACAATACGCCCGCGCAGGTCGTTAAGTTTTCAAAGCGGGTGGACGGGACCTATTATATTGCAGAAGCCGTGCCGAATTCTTCACGGCAGGAAGTAAACATACTTACAGCATATAAAACAAAAGCAGCCGCCTCACCGCAAGCGCCGGGTGTACAAGCCTCCGGCCATACGTCCAAAACCGTTCATGCGAATGAAGCTTCTGCTTTCGATAACAGTATACCCAAGGAAATGCAAAGTGTCAATACCGGAGTTTTTGGAGAGGCATCTTTGCGCATGACCCCGATGGAGGCTTTGCAGTGGGCGCAAA
>JAETPP010000116.1 GCA_021771115.1 Bacillota bacterium
AAACGAAAAAGTGTTACGGCTGATATACCACCACCAGCGCGGTGCCGGTGTGCACCCGAATTTCCGCCCGGTCCTTTACCACGCTGTTGCTCACGCCCATCACAAGGCCGCCGCAGGTCAGCGTATCGCGCTGCAGAGGATATTCCAGGCCGGAATAGGAAACATTGCAGCTTCTTCCGTTATAGGGAAATACAGACACGGTAGCTCCTTTGCTGTCTGTGATCCGCAGCCTGCCGTCACGGATCAGGAAGACCTTGGTGTGCTCATCCGCCAATACCGCAGTCCCTCCGTGCTCCTGGATATATTGCAGCACCTCGAGATTCGCTAAGGAATGGTCAAACCGCTGGCCGCCCAAGCAGCCCAGCAGCACAAACCGGCGAAAGCCCCTGGAAAAGCCCTTCTGCACGGCGTACATCGTATCGGTGACATCCTTTTCCACCGGCAGAACAACGCATTTTACATTTCCCTGAGGCTTTTTACCGGCAGAATCAAAATCGCCCACGATCAGATCCGGCGTAATGTGGTACCGCAAGGCCGTTTCATACCCGGCGTCCGCACAGATCACAAAATGCTCTTTCGGGTCATACTCCCGAAAAACAAGGTCGTTTTCTATCGGGGAAGCCCCGATGATCATACAATTTTGTTTTTCTGCTGCCACTGCTTCACATCCTTTATTTCCTGATACATGCTCACATAGCTCTCATGACGGGAAGGGGATATCTTCCCTTCCTTTACCGCCTGAAGGACCGCGCAGCCCTTTTCGCAGGTATGAGAGCAGGAAGCAAACTGGCATTTCCCCAGATAAGGGATAAATTCCCGAAAGCCGAAGGCAAGCTGATCCTTTTCCGTCAGCTGGTAGCGCTGGATATCAAAGGTGGAAAAGCCGGGGGTATCCGCCACATAGCTTTCCGGGCCGATTTGATAAAGCTCCACCTCCCGGGTGGTGTGCCGGCCCCGGCCCAGCTTTTGGCTGATCTCCCCGGTCCGCAGCTCAAATTCCGGAAACAGAGCGTTTAACAGACTGGATTTCCCCACGCCGGAATTCCCGGTAAAGGCCGAAACCTTACCGAAAAGAAGCTCCCGCACAGCCTCTATCCCCCTGCCGGTTTCGGAAGATACGATCAGGCAGGGGATCCCCACGGATCCATATATTTTTTCCCAGGAGGAGGCATCCTGTAAATCGGTTTTCGTGAAAACCAGAACAGGCTCTATTCCCCGCACCTCCGCCGCGGCAATGGTTTTATCGATCATGAGCGGGTCGGGAGAGGGCTCGCAAACAGAAGTCACCACAAACAGGCGGTCCAAATTGGCAACAGGCGGGCGCACCAGAAAATTTTTCCGGGGAAGGATCTCCTCAATGGCCCCCTCGCCGTTCTCTTCCACAGAAATGCGGACCCTGTCTCCCGCGTAAGGGGAAATTTTCTCCTTGCGGAACCTCCCCCGCGCTTTGCAGGTATATAAAACGCCCTCGGCCTCCACATAGTAGAAGCCGCCGATCCCCTTTCGGACAAATCCGGTCAATTCCCTCATAGCGCTTAAGGGTTTACATCGCCGGAGCCGCTGACGTCCGGATCGGAATTTCCTTCATCGGGCGGCGTATATCCGGAGATCTCTCCGGGCCTGACCTGCTGGGCGTCGTAGTCAAATTCCAGCTGCATATATTTCTGTCCATCCAGCTCTATGACCACGGTTTCCGTACCGGAGGTACCCGTAAAGGTAATGGGATAGGTGCCGGAATAGGCGGGGTTCACTGTACTGGTTTCCACCTGCGTGCCGTTCCGGTAAACGCACAAAACGATGTCCCGGTCATAGCCGCCGGGCAGCGGCACAGAATAGCTGAGATCCTTGGCCGCGCCCTTGCCGGAGCTGATCAGAATATCCACAACAGCGCCTTCCGAAACCATGCTGCCGGAATCGGGGTTGGTGCTGATCACCGTATCCTGGGGCTGTGTGCTGGAATCATCCTTGGTGATCGTTCCCACCACCAGGCCGGCTTCCTCCAGCTTGGCGGTAACGTTGTATATCAGGTCTCCCTTCAGGCCGCCGGGCACCTCCACCTTTTTCTTGGCAGGCCCTTTGCTGACCCGCAGGGTGATCACCGTGCCTTCGCTGACCTCTGTGCCGATGGGCGGATCGGTGGAGACCACCTTGCCCACTTCTATATTGTCGTCAGCCACATTTTCCGATTTATACGCTAGATTATACTGCTTCAAAAGAGCGATCGCGTCCGCCTGGGTGTAATTTGTCACCTCGGGGACTGTGACTTTATTGATCTCGCCGTTGACTGTGAGCTCGATCTCACGCCCCTTCTTCACCATAATACCGGCCTTGGGCGTTTGCTTCAGAACCTCGCCGGGCTGCTTGTCGGGGTCATTTCCCTCTAAGGCTTTGAAGGTAAAATTCTCAATGTACGTTTGGTCGGCAATAATATCCTGATAAATTTTCCCCTCAAACTGGGGCACTTCCACTTCCTCTTCCACCTCTCCGGCCAACAGGGTCTCCCAGTTGTTCATCAGATAGAAACCGCCGAAAATAATGCCTACAATGACTACCGCGGCAAGGATGCCCTTGATCACCATGGCGCCCTTGGCGCTTCTGCGGGAACGCACCAATTCCTCTTCGTATTCGTAATTGTCCTCATAGGAAGGGGTAAAGCGGGAATTATCGTAAGAATCCAGTCTGCGGGAGGCGTCGTAAGGCACCGCCGCGGTCTGCAGATCATAGTGAAATACCATATTGGGATTCCGGCGGAACTCCTCCAGATCGTCCAGCATTTCCCCAGCGGACTGGAAACGGTCTATGGGATTCTTTTCCATGGCCCGCATGGTGATCTGCTCCAAGCCCCTGGGAATGGAAGGATTCAATTCTCTGGGCATGACAGGCTTTGCCTGAAGCTGCATCAAGGCCACGGAAACAGCGTTATCCGCTTCAAAGGGAAGCTTTCCGGTAAGCATTTCATAGAGCATTACGCCCACCGAGTAAATATCCGCTTTATCGGTAATATAGTCGCCCCTGGCCTGCTCCGGCGCAATATAATGGACGGAGCCGATGGCCTTATCGGTCATGGTGGTGGTTTCGCTTTGCAGGAACCTGGCAATGCCGAAATCGGCCACCTTGATGGTTCCGTTTTGCAGCAGCATGATATTCTGGGGCTTGATATCCCGGTGGATGATCCCCTTGCTGTGGGCGTGCTCCAGCGCCGCCAGGATCTGGGCGGTAAAGTGGACCGCCTCGTTCCAGCGGATGGCCCCCTCCTGCTCAATGTACTGCTTCAGCGTGATCCCATCGATATACTCCATGACGATATACTGGATCTGGTCGCCAAAGCTCACATCGTATACCCTGACGGTATTGGGATGGGAAAGCATGGCGATCGCTCTGGATTCATTGCGGAAGCGGCGCAGGAATTCGCTGTTGTTGGAAAATTCCTCCTTGAGGATCTTGATGGCGACCCAGCGGTCCTCTACTCTGTCGTAAGCGCGGTACACATAGGCCATGCCCCCCACGCCGATCAGGTCGTGGATCTCATATCTGCCGTCCAGGCGCTTCCCGATAAATCTATCTTCCATATACAGTTACCTAACCTTTCTACAGTTTCCCGGCAATCAGCCGTTTTTGATCACGGCTACCGTGATATTGTCGGAACCGCCGCTCTTGACGGCGTATTCGATCAAACGGTTCGTAAGTGCCTTTCCATCCTTATCGTATTTTTCCATATATTCCAGAAGCAGCGCTTCGTCCACATAATTTGAGAGACCGTCGGAGCAGGCCAGCGCCGCGTCTCCGGGCGAGAAATCAAAAAAGGAATAGTCGCAAAGAACGATTTCGTGGCCGCCGAGAGCTCTGGTAATAATATTCCGCTGAGGGTGCACTCTTGCTTCTTCCTGGGTGATCTGCCCAATATTTACAAGATCCTGCACATAGGAATGATCCATCGTGATCTGAGAGAGACCTTCTTTATTTTTCAAATACGCCCGGCTGTCTCCCACATGGGCCACATGCAATAGCCCCTTTGAGGCCAAAAGCACCACCGCGGTGGTGCCCATACCATGCAGCTCTTCCTGCTCCTGCGCCATGGTATAGACCGCCCGATTCGCCCCACTTACAGCGTTCAGCAGCAGAGATTTGACATTTTCCCGGCTCATATTCTCATCAAAGCCACGGATCAGAAACTCTTTGATCTCCTTTGCCGCCACAGCGCTGGCAACATTGCCGCCGTTGGCGCCGCCCATGCCATCGCACACGATGGCCCAGGCGCTGTCCTGAGAGAACTGGCCGCACTCGCAGGAATCCTGATTGGAGTCTCTGACAGCCCCCACATCCGTGTTGTAGTAAACTTTCATGGATATGATTTCCTTCCTTTCTTTGCTCAGCGAAACATATTTCAAAGGAGCAGCAGCCGAAAATTACAGTTTGGCTTTTTCTTTTTCCTTTTCCTTTTTGCGCTGGCCTCTCAGCTGCCCGCAGGAAGCTTCGATATCTGAACCCAGGGTGCGCCTTACGGTTGCCGTAACGCCTCTGGAGCCTAAAATAGAAATAAAACGTTTTTGGCGGTCGATCTTACTTTTTTGATACCCGGTTCCTGTAACATCATTTACGGGAATCAGATTGACATGGGCCAATATCCCCTTCAGTCTGGCGGCAAGCTCAACCGCGCACCAGTCCATATCGTTTACGCCCTGGATCATGGCGTATTCAAAAGAAATTCTGCGCCCTGTAGTATCTGTGTAATACTTGCAGGCCTTCAAAAGCTCTTCCACATTCCACTTTCGGTTCACCGGCATGGTGCGGCTTCGGATCTCATCATTCGGGGCGTGAAGCGATACCGAAAGGGTAAGCTGTAATTTTCGATCCGCCAGGTCGTATATTTTATCCACCAGACCGCAGGTGGAAAGGGAAATATGCCGCATACCGATATTCATGCCCTCCGGAGAAGAGATCAATTCCAAAAAGCGGAGAACATTTTCGTAATTATCCAGCGGCTCTCCCATGCCCATCAGCACAATGTTGGAGATCCTTTCTCCCGCATCCAGAGAGGCGGCCTGTACCTGAGACAATATTTCAGAGGCTTTCAGGTTTCGGGAAAAGCCGCTTTTTCCTGTGGCGCAAAAGCTACATCCCATTTTACACCCAACCTGGGTAGAAATGCAAATAGAATATCCATGATGGTATTTCATCAGCACAGATTCCACATATTCCCCATCGTTTAAACGGAACAGATATTTCACTGTGCCGTCCCTTGATACCCGCTTCAGCTCTATTTCAGCCCAAAGGATCTCATACCTTTCCGCCAGCCTTTCCCGCAGTTCCTTGGAAAGATCGGACATCTGCGAAAAATCCGCTATGCCCCGGTGGAGCCACCGATACACCTGGCCTGCCCGATACCGCGGCAGCCCAATTCTTTGAAGCTCTTCCTCCAATTCATGCAAGGTGAAGGATTTGATATCTATTTTTTCCAAAAATACTTCTCCCATAGCCTCGTTGTTACAAAAGCCTTTCCGCTTTATTCCAGCTCACCGTTTCAAAAAAGCCGCCGCGAAAAAGCCGTCTGAAGCACCGGAAAAGGGCAGCATCGTCAAATGGTGAGAGGGCTCCCTGACAGTGCGCCGGATTTCCGGCAGATCTATTTTCAAGGGCAAAAAGCCCGGATTTTCCTGTAAAAATTTCTCCGCCACTTCCCCGTTTTCCGCGGGGTTCAGCGTACAGGTGGAATATACCAGCCTGCCGCCCGGCTTCAAAAGCGCGGCGGCGTTTCGCAGAATTTCGTATTGAAGCTTCGGCAGCTCCCGGACGGAGGCTAAGCTTTTATACCGTATTTCCGGCTTTCGCCGGATCACGCCGTACCCGGAGCAGGGAACATCGCAAAGTACCCGATCCATAGCCGGAAGCCCGGTCATTGGCTTCGAGGCGTCCGCCATTTTTGCCGCAATGCTGGAAAGCCCCAGTCGCTCCGCACCGCTTGAGATCAGCTTTACCCTGCCCTTATACAGCTCCAGGGCTGTTATTGTGCCTGTATCTCCCATTTTTTCCGCCAGCGTAAAGGTCTTTCCGCCGGGCGCCGCGCAGCAATCACAAACAGCTTCTCCCGGCTGGGGATCTAAGATCTCACAGACCAGCTGGGCGGAAAGATCCTGTACGTGAAAGAGACCCTCCTGAAATTCCGGCAGGGATGCCAGAGACCCGCAGTTTTCCAGTGCTCCGCACCCCTGGGGAAAAGCAAGAGGCTCCAGGGAAACGCCTTGCTTTTCCAATATAGCCTTCAATTCCGCCGGGGAAAGTTTCAGCGTATTGACCCGCAGATAAGTTTTTGACCGTTCTGTAAGGGCCTCCAGCAGCTTTAAGGCGATTTCCTTTCCGTAGGATGCCTGCCAAAGGAAAATCAGCTCCTCCGGGACGGAGTAGCGCAGGCTCAAGGCGGGAATATCTTCCCCCTGCGGCAGGGAAAGGCTCTCCTTTTGCCGGATCAGGCTGCGCAAAACGCCGTTGACCAGCCCGGAGAAGCCTGGTTTTCCGCTTTTTTTAACCAGCTCCACCGTTTCATTGACCGCGGCGGAATCGGGAATACGGTCCAGAAAGCAGATCTGATAGGCTGCGCAGCGTAACGCCGTTTTTACCGTTTGGTCCAGCTTCTTCCCCGGAGAGCGCAGGCAGCGCTCCAAAAAATGATCCAGCGTAAGCTGTCTCTCCAGCACACCGTAAAAAATGGTGGAGGCCAGGGCCGCGTCCCGCCGGTCCAGCCCGGCGGCCTTCAGCGCCTTATCGATCACAAGGTTGGAATATCCTTCGTTTTTTTCCATCTGGAGAAGTGCGTTCAGTGCTGTGCTTCTGGCAGTTTCTTTCATAGGCCTTCCTTATCGCAGTGATTCCATACGGGCGCCGGTTTTCAGCGGGTGCCCCAGAAGATATTCTTTTCCGCTCATTCGCTTTCCATTTTCCGTTTGCAGCTCTGTCAGCAGCAGAGCGCCTTCTCCGCAGAAGACCAAGAGCCCCTCTTCCCGGGATACCGGCGTGCCGGGCTCACCCGTTTCCTCCCTGACACGGGAGGAAAGAAGCTTCAGGCGCTTTCCCTCCAGCATGGTAAAGGCGCAGGGCCAGGGGTTCAGCCCACGGATCAGGTCGTGCAGCTCCTGTGCCGGACGGCTCCAATCGATCTGCGACAGCTCTTTTGTAAGCATGGGCGCTTTGGTGGCCTCCGCCTCATTTTGCGGAGTGCGCCGCAGAGTCCCCTTCTCCAGCTGTTCCAGGGTATCCCCCAACAGCCCGGCCCCCAAAAGCTTCAGCCGGTCAAACAGCTCTCCGGCGGTCTCTTCCGGCCCAACCGGCGTTTCCGCCTTTAACAGCATATCCCCAGTATCCATTCCCTCCGCCATATACATAGTGGTGACGCCCGCCGTTTGCTCTCCGTGGATCACCGCCCACTGGATCGGCGCGGCGCCCCGGTATTTGGGAAGAAGAGAGCCGTGTACATTGATACAGCCGAATTTCGGCGTTTCCAGCACCGCCTTGGGTAAAAGCTTTCCATAGGCCGCCACCACGATCACATCGGGAGCAAGAGCCCTGATCTGCTCCTGCGCTTCGACCGA
>JAETPP010000117.1 GCA_021771115.1 Bacillota bacterium
TATGTTCAGCGTTCGGCTCCTGTCAAAAGCCAGGAAACGGAAACGTTTAAAATATCGGAAAGGGCCAGCAGCTCGAAATCTGTAACGGAACGAATCTGTCCCTCCAGCTTGGAAAGGCCGGAGGCATTTAGGTCTACACCGCGCACCTGAAGCTGGGCAAGAAGCTCCTTCTGCTTCATCCCCTGGCTCTTTCTGGCGGATTCTACCCGGGCGCCGATCAGGTTTTTATTCCCCAAAGGCTGATTCCTCAGTCTCATATGCTGGATCGCTTTCCTTTCTGAAAATGGGAAAATTCTGACGGATGTTTTTCTTATAAGGGCATTATAAAGGAAACAAGGCGGAAAAGCAACAGGTTTTCCGGAAATTGGCTCCCAAAATCCATAATTCTGAGAGGGCTTTCAGAAAATCGACAAGAAAATATTGCTGTACTTTTCTTTAAAAGCTGATATAATAAGGAAAAAGTCTCCAATTGGAAGGGCAGGGCGATATACAGTGAATAAAACCTTTTATGATAAGAGCAGCAACCTTACCATGCTGACGGATTTTTATGAAATTACCATGGCAAACGGCTATTTTGCAAATGGGTTTCAGGATACCATCTGCTATTTTGATATGTTTTTCCGAAAGGTGCCGGACCATGGCGGCTTTGCCATTATGGCAGGCGTGGAGCAGCTGGTGGAGTATTTGAAAAACCTGGAGTTTTCCGAAGAGGATATTGAATTCCTGCGCTCCAAGCATATTTTCAGCGAGGATTTTTTGCGGTATTTGCAAAACTTTAAGTTTTCCTGCGATGTATGGGCGATCCCGGAGGGGACCCCTATTTTCCCGGGAGAGCCTGTTGTTACGGTGCGCGGCCCGGCGATCCAGGCGCAGTTTATTGAGACCATGGTGCTGCTGTGCATCAACCACCAAAGCCTGATTGCAACAAAGGCCAACCGCATTGTGCGGGCGGCCCAGGGCAGGAGCGTAATGGAATTCGGCTCCCGGCGGGCTCAGGGCTTTGACGGCGCGGTATACGGCGCAAGAGCCGCTTATATCGGCGGCTGTGTGGGAACGGCCTGTACCATCAGCGACCAGATGTTCGGCGTTCCTGCGCTGGGAACCATGGCCCACAGCTGGGTACAGCTTTTCGACAGCGAATATGAAGCTTTTAAGGCGTATGCCCAGGCTTATCCCAATAACTGCGTTTTGCTGGTGGACACCTATAATGTTTTGAAATCCGGCGTTCCCAACGCCATCAAGGTATTTAACGAAGTGCTGATACCTCAGGGCTTCCGTCCCGCGGGGATACGCATTGACAGCGGCGATATCACGTACCTTTCCCGGAAGGCCAGAAAAATGCTGGACGATGCCGGCTTTGAGGATTGCCAGATCTGTGCTTCCAATTCTCTGGATGAATACATCATTCGGGATATGTTGGTGCAGGGCGCGAAGGTGGACTCCTTCGGCGTGGGCGAGAGGATGATCACCTCTTCTTCCGAGCCTGTGTTTGGCGGCGTTTATAAGCTGGTTGCCGTGGAAAAGGCTGATGGTACGCTGATCCCGAAGATCAAGATCAGCGAAAACGTGGCAAAGATCACCACACCCTGCTTCAAAAATGTGTGGCGGCTTTTTGACCGGGAAACTGACAAGGCCATTGCGGATGTGATCACGCTGCACGAGGAAACAATCGACGATGAAAAGCCCTATACGATCTTTGACCCCGAGCACACCTGGAAGCGTAAAACGGTGGAAAATTTCCATGCCGTACCGCTGATGAACCAAATCTTTAAAAACGGCGAGTGCCTGTACACGCCCCGTGCTCTGAAGGCGGTGAAGGCGTACTGTCTGGCGCAGGTCGATACCCTGTGGGAGGAAGTCACCCGTTTTGAGAACCCGCACAATTACTATGTGGATCTCTCTCAGAAGCTTTGGGAGGAAAAGAACAGGCTTCTTTCGGAAAAGAACTATTGACAAACAGAAGCTTGTTCCCGTAAAATAAGGGTCATGTGAGCAAGCCGGACAGTCGCGGGTATTCTGCGAAAGCAAATATCTGAGGAAAGTCCGAGCTCCTCAGGGCAAGAATAACGGCTAACGGCCGCCGGGGGCGACCCCAGGGATAGTGCAACAGAGAAATACCGCCGATTTTTCGGTAAGGATGGAAAGGCGAGGTAAGAGCTCACCGGCGTGCGGGAGACCGCACGGCCCTGTAAACCCTATTCGGAGCAACACCGTGGTGGAACAGAAGCTTTTTTGCTTCAAGCGTAGCCTTGCGCGTTCCGTGGAGGTGGCGTGAGCCTGTTGGCAACAGCAGGCCAAGATAGATGACTGTTCAAGACAGAACTCGGCTTACAGACTTGGTCACATGCAAAAAAGCAGCGCACAGATGAACTCTGTGCGCTGCTTTTTTGCGGATTGGGAAGAAAGCCGGGCTATTTATTTTCAGAGCCGCCCGTCCAATTTTTCAGAATCTCCCCAGCGGAACGCTCCATTTCCAAAGCAAATTCCGAAGTGTACTTGTGTTCACAGATGGCTTTTGCCCTGTCGCTTGGGCAGAAGGCTTCCAGCTCGCTTTCCGTCAGGTCGTGATAGCTGTTTTCGAACACAATGGTTTCCTTAGGAAAGCGCGAAGTCATCTGCCGCTCCTTCTGCTGCTGGGTAGGATAGCCGAACACCAGCATGGAGACAGGCGCGACATGCTCGGGAAGGTGAAAGATCTCCCGGTGCGTTTCCCATTGCTCAATGATATCTCCGATATAGCAGGAGCCCACGCCCAGGCTTTCCGCAGCCATGCAGGCTGCGTGGGCGGCGATCATAGCATCGTTCATAGAGAGCATAAAATCACTGAGGCGGGGGGCGGGAGGCGTGCAGCCCGCCTGTTGGAATTTTCTGTACCAACGGCGGTAATCCGCCAGAAAAATCAGTACCATGGGCGCGGTGGCAATAAAGGGCTGGTGGTCGCAGGTAACGGCAAGCGTATCCTTCAGCTGCTGGTCAGTGACATCCAAAATAGAATAGAGCATCAGGTTTCCGGCTGTGGGAGCCCGCATTGCAGCGGATAAAATCGTTTCTTTGACCTCCGCGGGGATCTCCTTTTCCTGAAAGGCCCGAATCGATTTCCGATTCATCATCAGCCTAATTGTTTCGTTCATAAAAAACCTCCTGATTCCTGTTTTGTTTTTCCATGTGTCTGGCATTTGCATACATTATAGCACATAACGCAGTTTTGCGGGGCGGAAAAAGAAAAAAAGATAAAAGTACAGTAAAAATATCCATTGAAATATCAGGTGTTGTGCAAGTTGCAGTGAGAAATGCCTGAAATTATAGTGGTATTTTTTTGAAATATGTTTTGCAAATGTAAGTGCGATAGAGTATAATCTCCCTGAGGCAACAAATGTATCATATGGGAGAAGGAGAGTGTTGGATCGATGAAGGTAGCTGTTATCGGCTGCGGAACCATTGCGAACGCAGCCCACATTCCCGCTTACCTGAATAATCCGGAGGCGGAGATCAAGTATTTCTGTGATATTATTCCGGAGCGGGCGGAAAAGGCGGTAAAGGACTATGGGTGCGGCACGGCAGTTGTAGATTATCATGAGGTGCTGAATGACCCTGAAATCACAGCTGTTTCTGTATGTACCCCTAACAATGTACATGCCCAGATTGCTATCGACGCCCTGCGGGCGGGAAAGAACGTGCTCTGTGAAAAGCCTGCCGCCAGAGTGTATTCGGAGGCGCTGGAAATGCAGAAAGCCCAGCATGAATCCGGAAAAGTGCTGAATATCGGCGTGGTGAACCGTTTTAATGACAGCGTAAACCGCATCAGACAGTATATCCGGGAAGGAAAGCTGGGAGAAATCCATCATGTGTATGTCAGCTTCCGGGCCCACCGCTCCATTCCCGGGCTGGGCGGTGCCTTTACCACAAAGGCCATCGCCGGAGGCGGCGCTCTCATCGATTGGGGCGTGCATTATCTGGATATCGTGATGTACTGCTGCGGTGATCCTACGGTAAAGACGGTTACAGGGGAAACCTTCTGCAAGCTGGGGAAGGATATGGAAAACTATGTCTATACCGATATGTGGGCCGGCCCTCCGAAATACGACGGCGTGTACGATGTGGATGATTCCGTTACGGCGCTGATCCGTACCGAAGGCCCTGTGATCACGGTAAACGGCGCGTGGGCGCAGAAC
This sequence comes from Bacillota bacterium, assembly GCA_021771115.1. Lineage (GTDB taxonomy): Bacteria > Bacillota > Clostridia > Oscillospirales > Acutalibacteraceae > Acutalibacter. The sequence goes on from JAETPP010000117.1 coordinate 4,173, forward strand.
ATCGGGGAGGCAGAGCAGTACATAGACTTTATGGGAGACAAGGGCGGGATCCGCCTACATTACGGGAAGGATTTCGATGTGTATACCACGGAAAACGGCGCTTTGGTCAAATACACGCCCCAATTCCAGATGCGGGACCATTTCCAAAATGAGATCGACGCCTTCCTTCGGTGCATAAAAACAGGGGAGAAGCTTCCTTCCCACATCGACACGGTGATTGTCACCGCTGAAATGATGCAGGCCATTTACGATTCTGCCGAGCAGCACAGAGAAATCACTTTGTAATAAGAGAGGAGTTTTATCTATGTATCCATTTTCCATCGGCGTTATGCTGGATTCCTTCCGCACGGAATTTCCGCAGGCGCTGGACAAAGCGCAGGCGCTGGGCGCAAAGGGGATCCAGGTCTATGCCACACGGGGAGAAATGTCCCCGGAGCAGATGAGCCCGGAAAAGCGCCGGGAGTTTTTGAAGGCTGTAAAGGATCACGGCCTTACGATCTCCGCGCTCTGCGGCGATTTGGGCCAGGGCTTTGTAAAGCCTGAGCTAAATCCTGGCCTCATTGAGCAGTCAAAACGGATCCTTGACCTGGCGAAGGATCTGGAAACCGATGTGGTGACCACCCATATCGGCGTGGTACCGGAGGATCCTTCCCATCCTCGCTATGCCATCATGCAGGACGCCTGCGGCAAGCTGGCGGAATATGCCGATTCTCTGCAAGCCCATTTCGCCATCGAAACAGGCCCTGAAAAGGCTATGACTCTTCGGCATTTCCTGGATGGTCTCCACTCCACCGGCGTAGCGGTAAATCTTGATCCTGCCAATTTTGTGATGGTCACCGGAGACGATCCGGTACAGGCCGTTTATACCTTAAAGGATTACATTGTTCACACCCATGCGAAGGATGGCCGCCGTCTCCATTATCGTGACCCGGAGATCCTGTACGGCATGGTGGAATCCGATATGCTGGAGGATTCCTCTTTCATCGAGCTGCCCTTAGGAGAAGGCGATGTGGATTTCCCCAATTACCTCAAAGCCTTACACGAAATCGGGTTCAAGGGCTTCCTCACCATTGAGCGTGAGGTGGGGGATGACCCGGAAAAGGATATTGGAGCCGCCGTTCATTTCCTGGAGGCACTAATTCGCTGATAATCGCTTATGCACCCTGTCTTGTATTGATTGACAGAACCTGTAAAAAGAAATATACTGGGGCGTGTTCCCACAAGCACTGGCGGGTGCCTTTTGGCAATCTCCGCTTGCGGGAACGCGCCCTAAAACCGCATATGAGAAAAATCACAGACAAGGAGAATGCTGGAATGAAAGAACGCACGAAAAGAGAGCCGGATTTCAGCAACCTATTGAAGGTGCTTTCCCACCAAAAGCCTGATAGGCCCACCTTGTTCGAGTATTTTATGAACTCCAATGTATATGAGGCGGTAGCCGGCCCGGCGCCGGAGACTGATGATCCTCTGGAAAACCTGGCATATCTCGCAAAAGCGTATGCGGCTTGTGGGTATGACCATGTAAACTCCCTGGCCTGCGGCTTGTATTTTCCCATAGGCGAGACCACGGCAAAGTCCACTCTTTCCTTAAACGAACATGTCTGTATCAAATCGCGGGAGGATTTTGCGGCATTTCCCTGGCCGGACGCCAAGGCTTATGATTATACCTGGCTGGAAAAGGCCGGAAGCGTTTTGCCCGGAAAAATGAAGATCATGCTCTCAAGTCCTGAGGGGCTGCTGGAAAATGTCATTCGCATGATAGGGTACGACAACCTCTGCCTGATGCTGTACGATGACCCGGAGCTGGTGCAGATGATCTTTGACAAGGTGGGGCAGATCCTGCTGGATTATTATGAGCGGGCCGTGGTCTACGACTCTGTTGGCATGCTGATGATGAACGATGATTGGGGCTTTAACACCCAAACCATGCTGTCTCCGGCGGATATGCGCCGGTATGTCTTCCCCTGGCACAAAAAGATGGTAGAATGCGCCCATAGCCACGGCAAGCCGGCGGTCCTTCATTCCTGCGGTTATATGGTGGATATCATGGACGATATCATCTATGACATGAAATACGATGGCCGTCACTCCTACGAAGACAACATCGTTCCGGTGGAGGAGGCTTACCGGCGCTGGGGAGATAAAATTGCCATTTTGGGCGGCTTGGATGTAGATTTTCTGATTCGTTCAGATGTGAAGGAGATCCAGGAACGGGCCAGGTACATGTTGGAACTGAGCAAAGAGAAGGGCGGCTATGCCCTGGGCTCGGGCAACAGCATCCCGGAATACATTCCCAATGAAAAATATTTTGCCATGATCGACACGGCGCTGCAATGACCAAAAGGCTTTTTCGCATTCATGCCGCATCCCTTGGGTGCGGCATTGCTCTTTTTTTGAAAAAAAGGTTGTAAAACGGAAAACGCTGTGGTAGAATCTGTGAGGATTTTTAGAGCACACTGTTGTTACGGCAGAAATAAGCGGCTGAGAGGTGCTGAAAATGGAGAATAGTCCCCAAAAGCGAAAAATTTTTTCCCGCAGTGATCTTCCGAGTTTAAAAACCTTCGGCATTGTAAATTTAGGCGTTTTTCTTCTTTCCCTGGGGGTCTACTTTTTTAAGTTTCCCAATCATTTTACAACGGGAGGGGTCAGCGGTATTTCCATTATCCTGGGAAATGTGATCCCCTTTTTATCCCCGGCCACAATGATGTCTATCATCAACGTTTTTCTTCTGATCGTGGGTTTCCTGGCGATCGGACGGGAATTCGGCGTTCTGACTACCTATTGCAGTCTGATGTTCTCTTTTGAGACCTGGCTTCTCGAGAAGCTGTATCCTATGACAGCGCCTTTTACGGACCAGCCGCTTTTGGAGCTTTGCTTTGCCATTATGCTGCCTGCGGTGGGATCGGCTCTGCTGTTTCACTGCAACGCCTCCAGCGGCGGCACAGATATCATTGCGATGATCTTGAAAAAATATACCAGCCTGAAGGATATCGGAAAGGCCCTGTTTGCCAGCGACAGTCTGATCGCTCTGTCCTCCTGCTTCATTTTCGGCATGAAAACCGGGCTTTTTTCCCTGCTTGGACTGTTTTTAAAGGCTTTTGTGGTAGACTCTGTGATCGAAAGCATCAACCTGTGCAAATTCTTTTCTATCGTGACCTCCAAGCCGGAAGAAATTTGTGACTATATCATCCACACCCTGAATCGCAGCTCTACGGTGCTGAACGCGGAAGGGGCGTATTCCCATACCGAGCGCAAGGTGATACTTACTGCGTGCAAGCGCGGAGAGGCGGTAAAGCTTCGCCAAAAGCTGAAGGAAATTGACCCTCAGGCCTTTCTGTTTATTACAAATACCAGTGAGATCATCGGAAAAGGCTTTCGT
>JAETPP010000118.1 GCA_021771115.1 Bacillota bacterium
AATTCAGAAAGCAGTAATCCTTCGTTCATGCTCAGGAGCATAACTTACTAGCTGCGAGAGAATTCAGAAAGCAGTAATCCTTCGTTCATGCTCAGGAGCATAACTTACTAGCTGCGGGAGAATTCAGAAAGCAATAATCCTTCGTTATGCTCCAGGGCCCAGTCGATGCTCCATTGGTTGGAAAACAGCAGCAGATACCGGCCCTTCATGTCCTGCACCTTTCGGGTGTCGGAGGTCAGGTTCAGCTTTTTCAAATCGCTTTCCTCAAACTGGTTGTCGATCCAGCGAATATGGGAATAGGGAAGGCTGCTCATGTGGATGTCCACATTGTACTCGTTCTCCATGCGGTACTGGAACACATCAAACTGCAGCGTGCCCACCACGCCCACAATGATCTCCTCCATACCGGAAGCGATCTCCTGGAAGATCTGAATAGCGCCCTCCTGGGCGATTTGGGTGGCGCCCTTTACAAACTGCTTGCGCTTCATGGTGTCCTTCTGCCGCACCAGGCTGAACAGCTCCGGCGCGAAGGTGGGGATCCCCTCAAAGGCAAGCTTTTTCCCAGGGGCGCACAGGGTGTCTCCAATGGAAAACACGCCGGGATCGAACACGCCGATAATATCTCCGGCGTAGGCCTCCTCAATGATCTCCCGGCTCTGGGCCATCAGCTGCTGGGGCTGGGAAAGCTTCATCTTTCTGCCGCCCTGAATGTGCTCTATCTCCATGCCCTTTTCAAATTTGCCGCTGCAAATGCGGATAAAGGCAATGCGGTCCCGGTGGGCCTTGTTCATGTTGGCCTGGATCTTAAAGACAAAGGCGGAAAAATTCTCATCGAAGGGGTCCACCACGCCCTGGGCCGTGTTTCGGGACAGGGGCGGGGGTGTAAGCTTCAAAAAGCTTTCCAGGAAAGGCTCCACGCCGAAATTCGTCAGGGCAGAACCGAAAAACACAGGGGAAAGCTTGCCGTGGCGCACCTTATCCAGGTCAAATTCATACCCCGCGCCGTCCAAAAGCTCCACATCGTCTGTGAGGGTGCCGTAAAGGGGCTCTCCGATCTCCTGCCGCAGGGCGTTGGAATCCAACGCATGTTTTGTTTCCTTTACCTCTCTGCGCCCGGCGTTTTCTTCCTCCGGTTCAAACATCAGAACCTCCTGGGCTTCCCTGTCGTACACGCCCTTAAAATCCCGGCCGGAGCCGATGGGCCAGTTCATGGGATAGGTGCCGATGCCCAGCTCCTTTTCGATCTCGTCCAAAAGGTCGTAAGGGCTGCGGGAATCCCGGTCCATTTTATTGATGAAGGTGAAAATGGGGATATCCCGCATCACGCAGACCTTGAAAAGCTTTCTGGTCTGCGCCTCCACGCCCTTGCTGGCGTCGATGACCATCACGGCGGAATCCGCCGCCATCAGGGTGCGGTAGGTGTCCTCGGAAAAGTCCTGGTGGCCGGGGGTGTCCAGAATATTGATGCAGAAGCCTTCATATTCAAACTGCATCACAGAGGAGGTCACGGAAATTCCCCTCTGCTTCTCAATTTCCATCCAGTCCGATACGGCGTGGCGGGAATTGCGCTTTCCCTTTACCATGCCCGCCAGGGAAATGGCCCCGCCGTACAGCAGAAATTTCTCCGTCAGCGTGGTTTTGCCCGCGTCCGGGTGAGAGATGATGGCAAAAGTCCTGCGGCGTTCAATTTCCTTTTTATAGTCAGCCAAAAAACTCAGCTCCTTTATAAGAGGTCGAATAAGCTTAGAAGGGTCCCGCAGCTTGATCGGAACCAGCCCTGCCATTATAACACAGGATTCCCTATGAAACAAGCTGGTAGTCAAACAGGGCTTATCCGAATTTTCAGACGGCTTTCCGCTATGTGAAAAAACCGGAATTTTGCATTGACTTTTAAAAAGAATTGTGATATGATACAAATATTCAATCGTAAAGTTAAAAACTTTTTATGAAAGTGAGGAAACCGGAATGAAAAAGTGGAGAAGATTTCTGGCAGCATTTTTGGTAGGAACGCTTATGATCGGCATAGCTTCGCTTCCTGCCGGAGCAATCGGCTTTTCGGATATTCCATCTACCTATGGTGATATCGATGCGGTAAATTATGTTTCAGATAATAAATTCATGGTAGGAACTAATGACGTTCGTTTCGGCCCAACGGATTCTTTGACCCGAGCCATGGTGGTAGCGGTACTGTATCGAAAAGCAGGCTCACCCTCTGTAACTCTTACGAATGAATTTACAGATGTACTTCCCGGTTCTTATTATGCGGAAGCAGTCAGTTGGGCCACTCAAAACGGAATTGCCAGTGGAAATGGCAATGGTAAATTTTTGCCTGATGCAAAGGTGACGCGCCAGGATGGCATGTGCTTTTTGTACCGATATGCAAATACAACGAAAACTTATTCAAACAAAATAGCGACCATAACCGGTTATTCTGACTACGGAAACGTTTCAGTTTATGCACGGGACGCGATACGGTGGGCTGTCGGAAACAAAATTATGGATTTTTCTCCGTCAATGTTGCAGCCCAAAAGTATAATGAGTCGCATTGAACTGGCTAAAGCGATTACCCGATTCGGAAGTAATGTGGAACGTATCGTTGCTGGATATGATAATTTGGGGTTTATCAATTCTTCTTCTAATTTTACATCCACAAAATATTATATGACTTCCAGCCATTATTCAAAATTGAGCAATGCCTATAAGAGCTGCAATGAAGTCGCTTTAGCTGCTAGCTTAGCAGATAGAATCAATAATACGGGAAGGCCCTGGGGCGGTTCCTGTTACGGTATGTCTACCGTGGCAATTTTAGATAAGCTGGGTAAAATAGCGTTTAACGAAAACTATTTTACCTCGAAAACCATGTATGGCGTTACCGCCTTGGGAGGAACCGCCCGGGAAAGTGCCATCAATTACTATCAAGATTGTCAACGATATCTCAAATATGGAACGTCAGGAACCTCTGTGTCCAGCGTGATGGACATTTGTAGAAACGCAGAAGGCCCAACTCTGTTCAGCTATTGGTGGGACGTGATAAAAGATGGAAAATCTGTTAGACATGGTCATACGGTGATTGTAAATTCCTGTACGTTATCCGGCGGGATTTATACGCTGAAAGTGATAAACCCGAATGCTACGGCGGAGCAGACCATGACCCTGAATTCAGCCCGGGTTCTTACAACTCCCACAGGAAAAATTACATTGGCGGAGTTGGCGGCAAAAGTCATATTTCCCGAAAAAGAATATAAGAATGTGGATATTGACGGGGAGACAAATGTTGATTCGGGATATAGCTACGCGGCCTCTCAGGCAAAAGCCAAAGAGGAGTATTCCGCTGAACCTTTCTTTTCGGAGCCATACTCTATATTAGAGATAAAGTTAGCGGGAAACTATACCATATGGAATTCCGAAAATCAGTATTTGTCCTGGAATGAATCCGGATTAAACGGAACAATGCCGATCCTTGATTCTGTAATGATTGCCAACGGAGAGTTCGCTCCCGCTGAAATGCTGCTGTATGTCCCCACGTCTGAAAATTTCACTTTTGAATCCAAATCTTCGGAAGAGGTTTGGTTTTCTGTAGCGGATTCTTCACATTATTCCCGTATCAGCGGCAGCGGACTGGAGAGAGCGGTTCTGAAAGCAGACGGCGTGATCGAATTGGAAGGGGAACAGCTGGATTTTGGAACGGCATATCTTCCGATCGGCGCCATGGATCAGAATTCGTCATCGCTGTTCACGCTGAAGGGCAGCGGAACAGGAAAAGTCCGAGTGGAATATGGGGAAAACGAAATAAGTGCCGAAGGGCTTACCGGGGAATATACGGTGAGAAGCATAGATACCTGTGAGGGATCTGTGAAGGCGGAACAGGTGGCTGACGCCTCAGAAGCCCGCGCGGAAGAAACGGTTCCCATTTTTGAGCTTTTGCGGTAAATACTTTCCCTTGTTTGAGAAGGTAGTCCCTTTTATCCGGTAGACAATCCCGATTGGAGGTGTCTTATGAAAAAGAAAACGCAACGGTTTTGGGGAGTTCTGCTGTGCGTCAGCGTTCTGCTCTGCGGCTTTGCGGCGGAGCCTGCCCACGGGGCATCGAAAAAAATCAATCAATTTACGGATATTGGCTATGACTTGGGCGGGATGTATACAGAGTATCTGGATTATGCGCTGGAGCACGACTTTGTATTTGGCACCTCTGAATCTCGTTTTTCACCGAATCGAAGGATCACCTGGGGAGAAATGGTCACCATTCTGGGCCGTGTACATGAAAGCGTTTCCGGTAAAAAGCTTCCGTATACTGCCGGAAAGCGGTTTTACAGCCCTTATATTTCCTGGGCAAAAAGCAGTGGCCTTTTGAAAAACATAGAAACAGCCGTCGGCTTTGCAGAGCAAAGCGTGACCCGAGAACAGGCGGCCATACTGCTTTGCAATTATCTCGATTTTTTCGGACTTTGGCGAGAATTTCCCGTCCGTTCCGAAACCGCTTACCGTGATCTGGGCGAAGCTTCCCCGGCTGGCAAGGAGGCCATTGGGCGGTTGGAGGGGTTTCAGGTATTTATCGCCTTGAATCCTCATAACAGATGGAAGGAACTGTTGTACCCACAAAAGCCTATTACCCGGCAGGAGGCCGTCGGTATGCTGGTGCGTTTCTATCAAAAGCTGACCTGTCCCATAGACCGGGAAACCAGGCGTGTGAAATATCAATTCTATTTAAAGTATGATAATTATTACGGGGCGCTCGAAGAGCGTCTACAGTCTCCTGTCGATATTAGAAAGATCGTTTTTCTTACCAGCTTTCGGGAATACAACGAGTATCTGAGTGGATTACCGAAGAAAGAGATACGGACAGACGGAGAGGAATATTATCCGTTTTTTACCGATGAGGGGACAGAATTTGCGTATGCAGAGCAAAAGATGGAAGGGATTCCTCTGGCAATAGACGAACAGCTTTTTGAAAACTGCAATATAGCGGCACTTTGGGTTTCGCCGAGCGTTTATGAAAGCGAAGAAGGAGAGCTTGCCTGTGAGATTTCGGAAAATACGGGTAGCTTCGTTTATGTTTCAGATCCTGTGCAAGAGTATTCTGCTGGGGGATACCCTTCACTCGTATACAGCCTTTATTTGGTGGCTGTTCCCAAAGCTGTAACGCAAGGAACCTGGGAGAGGTACCATTGGGTGCAGGATTATTGGGTCGATACAACCGGGTATTTTGAAGAAGGATAGAATCACGAAAAATAAAAATGAACCCTGCGAAACGCTCTTGCATGAGGGCGTTTCGTTTTTTGTGGGAAAAATCTCCGTAAAAAATTCCCCGTCTTTGCCCACGCTTTGACAGAATTCCGGCTGTTTCCGGAGTATACTGAGGAAAAAGACCTGGATAGGAAACAGGGGAAGGTGGCCGGTATGAGGGCAAAGCGAAATTGGCCGCGAAGAGGCGCGGCACTGCTTTTGGCGGCAGGGGTGCTTATCTGGGGAAAAATCCCCGGAAAAGCGCTGGAGTATGAAGCCGGAGTCAGAAGCAGCAAGAGCGTTTCGGTACAAAGCGAAGCAGAGCGAAGCTTTCAAATGGAATACAAGGTGTGGTCAGAGGATTGGGTCAGCCGCTCCGCCGAGCCCTGTGATGTGATCCTGCTCCTGGAGGGATCCGCCCGCATGAAGGAGCCGGCACCCGCCCAAAAAGACGGGAAAACCCGGATGGAGCAGCTGCGGGCTGGTGCGGCGGAGTTTTTGGAGGGGCTGGGAGAGCTTTCTCCCAATTCCCGGGCAGGCCTGGTGTTTTTTGGGGGAGAGGCCGGGGAGCTTCCGCTGACAAAGCTGGATGATCCCGGCCGAAAATCACTGCGGGAAGCGATAGCGGAGCAAAAAGCAGCCGGTACGAAAAAACAGGAATACGCCGAGGCGTTAAAACGGGCCCAGACTATGGCGGAGGCCGGAAAGGAGCGGGAGGAAAGGCCTTTGTATCTAATCACGGTAACCGCCGGAGACTGGGCGGAGGAGGGCACGGAGGCCCTGGCCCATCTTCAGGAGCTTCGCAAAGGCGGGGCCAGAAGCTACACGGTTTCCCTGTGCGGCGACCCAATGGCAGAAGCGGAGGAATTTTGGCAGGCCATGTCCTCCGCGCCCCTTTCCACCCATCACTATGTCTGCGCGGGGGAACTGAGCGGATATTTGGAGCAGATCCGGCGGGATATTGCGGCGGTGCTTTCGGTAGAGGTGGTCCAGCGGCTGGATCCTCGGTTTACCCTGAGCGAAAAAGAGCAGAAACGGCTTCGTGAGGAGGGGGCCCATCTGCTGGAAGGGCCCGACGGCGCCTGGGAAATTTCCTGGGAGGTGGCGCTGCCCCGAAGCAGAAAAGCAGCCTTTTTGGCTTCCATGGAATTTCAGGCCAGAGAAGCCTTTCCCGGCGGCAATGATGTCACGGTGGATCGGGAAGGCAGCGGCATATACCGCGCCGGACAGGAAATTGCCCCGCTGACCCGAACCAGTGTGAACGTACCCCTTTCCCTGGCGCTGACCGATTTGGAAACAGAGCTTTTTTCCGGGGAAAGAGTCAGAACCTGGTATCAGGGGAAAAGCGTGGAGGAAGCGATGGCCCTTTCCCCCCAGCCCGCCTGGTTTGGAAAGGGGAAAACAGGAAGCTTTTCCTATTTCTGGGAAACAGAGGCGGGAGATCCCATCGGCTCCTTAAAGCAGCTGAACACGCTGGAGCCCTCCGCCGACGCCGTTTACCGCCTGCGGGTGACCTACCGCCCTTATTCCAAGGGCACGCTTTCCGCCGGAGCTCCGGTAGAGACCACGGAAAAAAGCGCCCTGTACCGCGTAAAGCTCAAAACGGGCAAAATACGGATCAAGGCCAGGGCCGGAGCCGGGGTGGAGCTAAACAGAAATTCCTCCATGCAGTTTCAAGTAAAGCGGGATACCGGAGAAACCTTTTATTGTACCGCTTTTCTGGAAGGGGACCCGGAGGGAGGAAGGCTTTCCCTGGAGGGGGAGCTTTCCAGGCTTCCCTTTGGCGTGTATACGGTGATCCCCGTGTTCGGAAAGGGCCTGGAATGCACGGAGAGCTTTCAAATCTGCCGCCTGGGTGTGTGGGAGAAGGACGATACCATCAGCACAGACCGGCGGGAGACCCAGGCGCTCTTTACCCTGAAGTCTGCGCCGCCCTGGAAAACGGCAGGGTAAAATGGGGCATAGGGACAAAGAACGGATCCATAAAATAGAAGGCGGCGAAGGGGGTTCGCGCCGCCTCAAGAAGGAGAAAGTATCGGATGCTTGAGGAAGGGAACACTATGTATCTTGCGATCATTTTGGCCTATGTGGTACTGACGGTGGGGATCTGCTGGATTTTGGCGCTGCGGGGAAGCCGCCGGAGCAGAGAAAAGGGGAAGGAAAAAAGCCCGGCGAAGAAATAGGCGGCGAAAAGAAGCAGAAAAGGCCGGAAGGAGAGCGGAAAATCCCCTTCCGGCCTTTTCCGAAGGAATCGGGCTTTCCCCTTTTCTTTCCGAAGAAGGGGATTTTCGCCTTTACAAAGATTGGGATATCA
>JAETPP010000119.1 GCA_021771115.1 Bacillota bacterium
AGTGCTTAACCCTTGGCTTCTCGCCTGTCGGCTCGGTCGGTTCGCACCAGCGTGCCACCGGCACGCGCTCACCCCTGAAAGGGGAGCTGTCAGCTGATAGGCTGACTGAGGGGTTCTGTGCAGCAAGTTGGTAAACGCAGGTTTTATGCAAATCGCAACCGAGCTGGAACCCTTCCACCATGCAAAGCATGGTCCCCGCGGGCTGCGAAGCAGACTGTTTCCCCTCTTCAGGGGAGGCAAGGGGTTTGTGCTATTTGCTAGTGCGCTAAATTTCAATTTACCGAGATATGCCCTTGCCCTTAACTACTCACTGCTCATTACCTATTGATTGCCCTTCTCCACAATTCGGCAACTAGAATGTTTTTCTGTACCCTGTGGAAAAATCGATTTGGTTTTTCAGGGGCTCACCGGCGAAAAAGCGCTTTAAGTTTTCCGCGAAGATCTGAACGATCCGCTCGTGGGTTTCTTTCAGGTGGTAAAACCCGGAAACGTGGGGTGTGATCACCGCCGTGGGGATGCGCCACAGGCGGTGCTCCGGCGGCAGCGGCTCCGGGTCTGTTACATCCAGGCCCGCGCCGGAAAGCTTGCCGCTTTCCAGGGCGTCGCACAGGGCTTCTGTATCCACAATGCTGCCCCGGCCCACATTCAAGAGCACCGCGCCGTCCTTCATGCGGGCAATGCGTTCCCTACCCAGTAACCCCTTTGTCGCTTCCGTTCCCGGCAGCGTGACGGCCACCACATCCGCCTGAGGCAGCAGCTCGTCCAGATCCTCCAGCAGGAAAATCTGATCGGCATAGTCCGGCTTTTCCCGGTTCGCCCTGCGCACACCGAACACCTTCGCACCCAGCGCCTTGCACCGCCAGCCGAATTCCCCGCCGATATCGCCCAGCCCCAGCACCAGAACGGTAGAGCCATAGAGCGATGCTACCGCCCCCTGGGAGCACCAGCTGGCTTTTTGCTGCGCGTCCCGGTACAGCTGAAGCTTTTTCATAAGCTCCAGCAGCATTCCCAGCATATGCTCCGCAATGGCCAGGCCATAGGCCCCGGTGGCATTGGTGAGCAGAGTATGTTCCTTCAGAACGCCGGGCCGCAGGTACGGCTCCACCCCGGCGCTGCCGGTCTGCACCCACAGAAGATCCATGCCGGAAAGCACCTGGGGCGATACGTTTCCCAAAAGCACATCGGCCCACTCCAAATCTGCCTGGGTCAAAGCAGGCCGGTGGATCAGGTCAGAAAAAGGCAGCCGGGGGTCAAGGGTTTCCCCTTCCGGAGCACGGAAGCGAAACTCCCCGCCCGGCGCGGCCCCTTCCAATAGCTTTTTATGCTTTTGTTCCAGAGGGATCACTGATAAGATGTGGGTTTTTCGTTCCATGAGCAGCTCTCCTTTGCTGTAAAAAAGCTGCGCAAAGGCAGCTTTTTTGTCTCTCTATTTTTAGTTTTCATACCACATCACTCGCGTCACAAGCGACGCGGATGCGATAAAATTACAGGCTATCGATCTCTTTTTTCCATACTGCATAACTCGTGTCACAAGCGACGCGGATGCGATAAAATTACAAGCTATCGATCTCTTTTTTCCACACCATATAACTCGCGTCGCTCGGCATTCTGAAATCTCCTCGGGGGGAGAGGGTCACGGAGCCTACCTTGGGGCCGTCCGGCAGGCAGGAGCGCTTGAATTGCTGGGTAAAGAACCGCCGGTAGAAGGTGGAAAGCCAGTGCTTCACCGTTTCCGGGCTGTACTCTCCCTGAAAGGCGCGGCACGCCATGCGGTAAATTTTTCCCGGCTTAAAGCCAAAGCGGAGCATATAGTACAGGAAAAAGTCGTGAAGCTCATAGGGCCCCACCAGCTCTTCCGTTTTTTGGGCGATCTTCCCATCCTTCGGGGGCAGAAGCTCCGGGCTGACCGGGGTATCCAGCACATCCTCCAGGGCCTGCCGCAGGGCAGCGTCGCTGTGCTCGGCCTCGTATTTTACCAGATACCGCACCAGGGTTTTCGGAATGGAGGCGTTTACGCCGTACATGGACATATGGTCGCCATTGTAGGTGGCCCAGCCCAGGGCAAGCTCGGAAAGATCTCCTGTGCCGATCACAATGCCTCCGCACTGGTTCGCCACGTCCATGGCCACCTGGGTACGTTCTCTGGCCTGGGAATTTTCAAAGGTCACGTCCAGGCTGTTTTCATCCTGGCCGATATCCGCAAAGTGCCGGCGCACCGCTTTTTCAATGGAGATCTCCTGAAAGCTCACGCCCAGCTCCTCCGCGATTTTTTGAGCGTTGCTCTTGGTGCGGCTGGTGGTGCCAAAGCATGGCAGCGACAGGGTGCGGATCCCCTCCCTGGGCAGCCCCAGGCGGTCAAAGGCCCGCACCGCCACCAAGAGGGCCAAAGTGGAATCCAGACCGCCGGAAAGGTTCAGCACCGCGGTTTTACAGCCGATATGGGAAAGGCGGGTGGCAAGGCCCACCGCCTGCATGGTCAGGATCCGTTCACAGCGGTCGGAAAGCCCCTCCTTGTTTTGGGGGACAAAGGGATACCGGGGAAATTCCCGGCTGGGAACAAAGCTTTGCAGCGTTTTTTCCTCATAGCGGAAGGAGATCCGCTTCATCTCCGGCTCCCGCTTTTCCTGCCAGGTATTCATCCGGCGGCGCTCCTGTATAAGACGCTCCAAATCCAGCTCCGCGATGAGAAGCCCGGTGGTAAAAAGCTTACTTTCCTTTAGCAAAGAACCGTTTTCCGCAATCAGGTCATGGCCTGCAAACACCATATCTGTGGTGGATTCCCCCAGGCCGCTGTCCGCATACACATAGCCCGCCAGCAGATGGGCGGACCAGGAGCTGACCAGCTCCCGGCGGTATTCTGCCTTCCCCACCGTTTCGTCGCTGCAGGAGGGGTTTAAAATGACAGAAGCGCCGTTTTGGGCCAGCTTTCCGCTGGGCGGCTCTGCCCCCCAAAGATCTTCGCAGATCTCTACACCGAAGCAAAGCTCCTTTACATTTTCACAGGGAAAAAGCAGGCCCTTCCCCAGCCAGACGCTCTCCCCCGCGTAGGATACTTCCAGTGGCGCGGGGGCGGGAGAAAAGTGCCTCATCTCATAAAACTCGGAATAATTCGGAATATTTTCTTTTGCGGGCAGGCCCAAAAGCCTTCCCCGGTGGAACACCGCGCAGCAATTATACAGCGCCCCGCCCTGGGGCACCGGCAGGCCCACAGCGCAAAGAATATCCAGCCCGGCGGTTTCCTCCAGCAGGCGGACAAGGCTTTCCTCCACCGCCAAAAGCAGCGCCTGCTCCCGGAACAGATCGCCGCAGGTATATCCTGTCAGGGCCAGCTCCGGAAAGCAAATCGCTCCGCAGCCCTGCTCCGCCGCTTCCCGAATCAGCTTCGCAATGCGAAGCGCGTTTTCCGCGGGGTCAGAAAGCTTCACCTCCGGCGTGGCGGCGGCAAGCCTGAAAAATCCGTCCTTCAAAGAGAAAGTCCCCTTTCCTGGTGATGGCTGCTTTGGTTTGTCACTACGGTTCCGGCTGCCAGAATCTGTCGTCGTCCGGCTGAGAGGAAGGCGGCGGCTCCGGCGTGGGGTCAGGAACAGGCTCGGGTGTAGGGATCGGGTCGGGCGTGGGCTCCGGGGGCGGCGCCGGCGTAGGCTCGTCAGTGGGCTTGGGAGCAGCCGTAGGCACAGGAGTGGGGGTGGCTTCCGGCGTGGTATTTCCGGATTCCTTCGAGGTATCTACCTTGCTGGTATCCGTGCCGGGCCCCACAGCGTAGATCGTGCCGGTGGGCTCATAATAGGAAGAGCTGAGCTCCTCTGTTTTCACAGTGGCGTCGCCCTTATAATACGTTCTCCAGGCGCGGGCGGAATACCCCGTCTTCCCGGAGGAGCGGCGCACATACTGCCCTTTCGCCAGCTGGGAATCCTCCGTGAAGCTGACACCGGAAAGAGGAGGTTCCGAGCCGGTCTGCTCGCTGCCTATGGTGATTTTATTCCATTCCTTGGGGAAACAGCCATAAAAATTCACATGCAGCGTTACTCCGTCCATCCAGGCAGAGATATACACAGGGGTGTCTAAAGGATTTCGGAACTGAAAATCGATGTTTCCATAGTCCACCGTGGCGTCCAGACCGATGGGGCAGTAGCTGGAGGGCTCGCTGTGGCAATCCCGCTCCACGATCTCCATGCCCGCCAGAAGCGCCGCGTTGTAAAGGGTGGTAGACCCCTGGCAGATCCCGCCGCCGTATACCTGCACGAGCAGGCCGCCGACTAACCCTCCGGCGGATTTCCAGCCCGCGTCAGGGTCAGTGCTGTCGCCGATGGTGCCGTTATAGGAAAAGGTCTGTCCCGGCTGCAAAACAGTTTTGTTCACGTGAGACAGCGCCAGGGCCATGTTGCTGTTGCCGTTTTCGGTATTGGTGGATTCCGTGGTATAGGAGGATAGGAGCTTGAAGTTTTCGGAAAGATATTTCTTTGTCAGCTCCGGCTTTGTTTCCAGAAAAGTAGTCTGGATCGCGCCGCTCTGCTTTTGAGAAAGCAGCTGCCGCACGCTTTTCAGGGTGGTCACCATATCCGCCCGGCTGCCGCTTTTTTCCTCGGTAAACTGGAATACGCCGGTGCTGCTGTCAAAGCTGGCTATGGTGGCGTTCTCTCCCTTTACCAGGCAGGCCTTTGCCGCTTCCTCCAGCTTTTTTCTGCCGCTCTCGGAAAGGTCTACCACATAGGGAAGCTTGTGATCCTCCGCCTTCCGGCCCTCCAGCAGCCGGGGCAGCGTCAGCTCCAGTGTTTCCTTGACCTGAAAATCCTCTTTGGAAAGCGCTACCGTATCGTCCTTGAACTTTACGGTGATCTCCAGGGCCTTCATGTTTTCCTCGATGGCGCTCCTGGCGATCTCCAGGGCTTCTTCCACCGTTTTTCCGGAAATATCCTTCCCGCCGATGCTTGTCCCCTCCGCAAACAGCGTGGGGTCGCTGACCTCAGAGGACACAGCGGAGGATTCCTCCTTCGGCTTCGGGGAACAGGCGGCAAGAGCCGCCAAAAAAAGCAGCACAGCCGCCGCTATCCATAATCTTTTCGTCCATTTTTCCATAAAAACACCTTCTCTTGAATGACATTCCCTTTTCAAAGCTTTATCTTTCACTAGCGTTCCAAAAAAACGCCCTGATTTTCATTTTTGTCCTACCACCAGTATCTGGTATTCACCTTTTTGTATTATACCTTTATCCTGTAGAAAAGTAAAGCGCAGAAAGGTTTCAAAATCGTTACGAAGCGGTACAAAACGCCGGAAAGCTCTTACGGTTTCTTTACAAAGCTGGCTTTTCTCTTCAAGACATAGTATAATAATGGTAAATTGCCACCTCTCTTTTCTAAACATATGATAACTAAATCGGGGGATTTTGTATGAAGATCATGCTTCTCACCGCCGCCACGGGAGGCGGTCATCTGCGGGCCGCTCACGCGGTGGAACAATACATCCGGGACAACACCGACTGTGATGTGATCACGGTAGACGCCTTAAAGGCCATCGGCCGCCTTTTGGATAAAACCGTGTGCGACAGCTACCTTTTCATGGCGAAAAAGATCCCCGCCATGTTTGGCAGGCTTTATAAGCACACCAACAAGCAAAACCGCTTTTCCGGCCTGGTGCCCAAGCTCAGCGGCCTGTTCAGTAACCTCTTGCTCCCTTCCATTGCCGATTATCAGCCGGATGTGATCATCACCACCCACCCCTTTGCCACGGAAATGGTATCGGATTTAAAGGAGGATGGGCTGGTGACCGCGCCGCTGATCTGCATCATCACCGATTACGGAGTACATAGGGCCTACATCGCGGACTACGTGGACGCCTACGTTGTGGCAAGCGAGGATATGATCCCCGAGCTGATGGAATTTGGGGTAGCTGCGGAAAAGGTTTATCCCTTCGGCATTCCGGTGCACGGCGTGTTTTTTGATCCCGGCGACCGGGAGGGGCTTCTTCGGGAACTGAAGCTGGAGCCGGAATTGCCCACTCTGCTGTTCATGGCGGGCAGCTTTGGCGTTTCCAATATTATCAAGCTCTACCGAAGCTTGGAATCCACCGATGTGCGGATGCAGATCATCGTGATCACCGGGCGGAATAAAAAGCTGTATGAGGCTTTTGAAAAGGAGCTTGCCGTAGGTTCCCGGATCCCCACCCGGCTTGTTTTCTTCACCGACGAGGTGGAAAAATACATGCACGCCTCCGATCTGCTGGTCACAAAGCCCGGCGGCCTTACGGTTTCCGAGGCATTGGCCTGCGGCCTGCCCATGGCGGTATTTGACGCCATTCCCGGCCAGGAAGAGGACAACGCCGATTTCCTCGCCTCCCACGAAATGTGTGTGCGCCTTCGGAAAAACAGCAATTTCTCAGAAGAAATTTCCGCCCTGCTCCGGGAAAAGGAGCGGCTTTTCTCCATGCGGAAAAACTGCGAGGGCTTCGATAAATCCCAGTCCATCCCCAACCTGCTGGAGCTGATCCACAAGCTGGTGGAAAAAGCCTGATTTCCAAAAAAGGAGCCGTGTTTCCCATGAGCTTTACCGAAAAGGATTACGAGGCGCTTCTGGCGGAATTGGAGCTGTGTTCCGACGAAGCCTACAAGAAATTCAACGAAAGCCTGATCCCCGGCACGCAGACGGCCTACGGTGTGCGCGTACCTGAAATGCGCCGCATGGCAAAGGCCATTGTGAAAAACGACCCGGAGGGCTTTCTGGCGGTTTCCCGCCCGGATTCCTTTGAAGAAGTCTTGCTGCGGGGCATTGTGACCGCCTCCATGAAAACAACTCCAAAGCGCCGGCTGATTCTGACAGAGCAATTTCTCCCGCTTATCGATAACTGGGCGGTATGCGATATCTTCTGCGGCTCCTTTTCCCTGAAAAACCAGGAGGAGCGGGAGCTGATGCGCCAGTTCCTTCAGCCGCTTTTTCAGGACAGCCGGGAATTTTACGCCCGCTTCGCCGCGGTGATGCTTTTAAGCCACTTTATCACAGAGGAAGAGATCCGGCAGGACCTGGCTTTGCTGGAAAGCATGCGGCAGGAACAGTATTACGTGCAGATGGCGGTGGCCTGGGCCATTTCCATCTGCTATGTCAAATTCCCGGAGGAAACCGAAGAGCTTCTGAAAAAACGCAGCCTTTCCAAATTTGTACAGAACAAATCCATCCAGAAAATACGGGAATCCCGCCGGGTAAGCCGGGAGACAAAGGATATGCTGACAGCCTACAAATTGTAAGAAGCCTTGTGCCTCTACTGGATTAGACGAAAGAACTCCCGAAAAGGTAACAGCCGGCAAGAGAAAAAGCAATTAGCAAAACGGTAAATTATTGTTTAGCGCTTAACCCTTGGCTTCTCGCCTGTCGGCTCGGTCGGTTCGCACCAGCGTGCCACCGGCACGCGCTCACCCCTGAAAGGGGAGCTGTCAGCTGATAGGCTGACTGAGGGGTTCCGT